>CAYGKE010000006.1:10768-85249 GCA_964350465.1 uncultured Hyphomonas sp. | reverse complement strand
AACAACTATCTCGTCAATGCCGGCTATGCTTCTGCTGAAACCTGAAACGCTCTAACGCGTGTCGAACTTGTCAGCCTTTTTCTCGCCAAACAGCATGCGCTGCTCGAGACGTTTGCGCAGCGCTGCATAATAGGCCTCGAGGAATTCCAGATCGGTCTTGCCCGGCACCACCTCCCAGTCGATCTTGGTCCTGATCCGCTGAGCGACATTCGCCTTGATCTCTCTTGTCGATTGGCGCAGCACATCCTCCAGAACATGTAACTCATGGATGCCATACGCATCGAGTTGCGCCGCCGTGAACGCGAAGTCGGCAGATGCAGCAGGCGCGGGCGCGGCTGATGCAACATCCTTGAGCAAGCGAACCTTAGGCGCGTGCAGCACCATGGTCCCGGCAATCAGATCGCCGACCCGTAACTTGTCGCGGTTGAACAGCGGAAACAGGACGAATATCCCGCACCAGACGAGCAGCAGGAGATTGATCCAGCCGCTGACCGCATCAAAGGCAAAACTCAGCAGGACAGATAGCGGCAGGAAGACTTCCAGCTCTCGCATGAAATTGCGGGCGATAATTGCATTGGCCTTGAGCCGCCCACCATTTCGCGCCGCGACCCGCAGACCAAGGGCACGCTTGCCGGGTGTGGCAGCCTTGCGCCCGATCTCGAAGAAGATGAAATAGAAATTGCGGATAAAGAAAATCAGGATCGTCGAGACCGATCCGGCAATCTGCCAGCCGCGAAACCCCAGCGATCCAGCGATGATGGAAATAGCAAAGGCCGTGGCGATGATAAGCACGATCATCAAGGTGAAATCGAGAATGAAGGCCCCTGCCCGTTCACCTGCGGAGGCGATACGCAGATTTAGCGCTGCGCCTTCCGGCGTCACCAATGTCCGGATCCGGGCCTGCGCCTTTCGGTCATAGGCCTTGCGGGCCGCGCGCTGGCGGATCTGCTCGGCGCGGGTGGGTGCAGAGGCGGTATTCATTCTGCACCGCCTCTGGACCGCCGGGGTAAGTAGAAATAGACGAGCCAGCCGAGAAGTGTTGTGCCAGCAATGATATAGCGGGTCGTGTCGGAATTAATCAGCTGACGCCCGAACGCCTCTAGCAGGGCGGCCAGGAACAACATTATAACGGCTCCAATGATCACAAGCGCTGCTTTCTCGCCCTCCTGCCGCATCGATTCCATACGCGAGCGGCGACCCGGAAACGCCGCTGCGCCGCCAATCATGAAGCCGGCAGCTCCAGCCAAGATGACAGCGAACAGTTCTGTTACACCATGAATGAACAGCCAGCCGGTCAGTTCATAGCCAAGCCCCTTGGACCAGAACACAGCATAGAAGCTGCCGAGATAGACACCATTGTAGAGCAACAGGATTGCAGTTGGCAGACCAAACGCAAAGCCGAGCGCAAAAGCGAAAATTGCAATCCCGCTATTGTGCGAGAACAAATCGGCGGCAAATGCGCTAAGGATATCCACGATATTGGTCTCTTCGGTATAGAGCGTGTCGCGCAAATAGTCGTAGGTGGCATCAGGATTGCGCCCGTCCCAACCGCCATGGAACGTCCAGTACCATTCAGGGTCATTCAGGGTCAGGAAGAAAGCCAGCAATGCCCCTCCAAACAGGCAGAGAAACGCCAATAGCGTTGGCCCGGCCGCTGCACTGACCGCCTCTGGCCAATCGCGCCGAAAGTAGGATGCAATACGCTCACCAACCCTTGCGCGCGTGCCATAAACGAAGAAATAGGCCCTGGCGCACAGCGACTCCAGATAGGCGATAACGTTCTGATCGAGTGAGATTGAGCGCGCCACAGACAGCGAGGACACCGCCTGGCGATAGAGTTTGGGCAGGGCTGCCATGTCCTCATCCGACAGTTTGGACACCCCGCGATTTTCAGCCCGCTTGATGATGGCATCCAGTTTGGCCCAGTCGGCTTCGCGCTCCTCGCGGAACCGGTAGGACTTCATCACATGGTCGCTCATAATAGCTCCCTGCGCTTGATATCGAGATAGCGTGAGACAAGATCCGCGCCGAAGCGTTCGGGCCGTGTTTCAATCACGTGGACACCCAGCCGTTCCAACTTGCGCAGAACAAGTTCGCGTTCGCTCAACAAGCCATCGGCAATCACGGCGCGAGAAACATCTTCCGACGTCTTTGGCTCAGCATCGATCATGTCGGCCAGTTGCTCATCCTCGAAACAGGCAAACAGGATAAGGTGGCGCTTGCTGAGGCGGCGAACGTTTTCCAACATCAACTCGGCCGAAATCGTATCAACAAAATCGGTGAACAGGATGATCAGGCTGCGCCGTTGCAGGCGCGCCGAAAGCGAACTGAGCGCCAAAGTGTAATTTGCCTCTTCGGCCGAATAATCGAGCCGTGACGCCAGCCGCTGCATATGCGGGAAGGCACCCGTGCCCATCATCACATTGCTGGTCACAGTTGGGCGGGCACCAAAACCGTAAAGCGCGGTCCGGTCGCCGGAACGCAGCGAGACATAGGCGAGCAAGAGCGCCGCGTTGATGGCCCGGTCGATCTTCGGCACGCCGCCAACCGGCTCGCACATCAAACGCCCTGTGTCGAAGGCGAAGACAATATGATGGTTGCGCTCGGTACGAAATTCCTTGGCAAGCAGGCTGCGATGCCGGGCTGAGTGCTTCCAGTCGATGGCGCGCCGATCCATGCCGGAGGAAAACTCACGCAGGGCATCGAACTCTGAGCCATCGCCGCGATCGGTTTGAATCTTGACGCCAAAGTCAGCGTCGCGCGAATAGATGCGAACCGCCTCCTCCTTGACCCAGCGCGTGTTCGGCGTGATCGGCATGGCAATATCCAGCGCTTCGATCTTGCGTAACCGTATCAGACCGAGCGGGCCGGTCCAGTGCAGCCAGAGACGCTCCAGTCGGCCCTCGCCGCGGCGCAGGGGCTTGAGCGGGATGTCAGCTATATGGCGGCGATCAGCCCATCCCTTCAGAATGGTCATATTGGGTTGCTCGATCAGCTCATTGACCTCAAGCGTAACATGCAGGCTTGGCGGCAAAGGCCCATGGTGAACATCGACGACCAGTTCAGCCGGGTCTTCAGCATTGGTGTAAAGAAGCGGCGGGGCGTTGATGACGGCCGAGACCGCCG
The DNA here is from genome assembly GCA_964350465.1 of uncultured Hyphomonas sp. Classification (GTDB taxonomy): domain Bacteria; phylum Pseudomonadota; class Alphaproteobacteria; order Caulobacterales; family Hyphomonadaceae; genus Henriciella. The sequence goes on along the minus strand of CAYGKE010000006.1, from coordinate 82,123 downwards.
CCCGGCGCGCCGCCAGAACAAGGTCAACAAAGATAAGCCCCGAGATCAGCGCGATCCACGCCGCACTTAGTGCCCATAGCCCCGGCGCCAGTACGGCAATCACCAGCATGACCGGCAAACCAATCAGCATGAGCCAGATTGCACGAAGGGTCGGGGCCAACATCAACGCGCGCCCTAACGCGGCGCCGGAATCTGCTCGATAATATCGATCAGGGTTTCATCAGTGGTGCGGCCTTCAATTTCGGCGGCCGGCGATAGAATGACCCGGTGGCGCAGCGCAGGAAGCGCCAGCGCTTTTACATCATCCGGCACGACATAATCGCGGCCATCCAGCGCGGCCTTGGCACGTGCCGCCGCAGCCAAGGCCGCCGCAGCGCGAGGGCTCGCTCCAAAGGTTAGCGACGGGTTGTCCCGTGTCGCCCGGATCATATCGACAATATAGGCGACAATGTCATCCTGCACGCGAACCTGCGCCACGGACGCGACCGCTTTTGCCAGCTCCTCACCTGTCACAGCGGGCGCAACCCCAAACGCCTCGGCGGTTTTCATGCCCGTCCGGTTGCCATGAGCGGAAACAATCGCGAGCTCTTCCTCGCGATCTGGATAGGCCAGAACATGTTTGAACAAGAACCGGTCGAGCTGAGCTTCAGGCAGCGGATAAGTGCCTTGCTGCTCAATCGGGTTTTGCGTCGCGATGACGGTAAATTGCGGGTTCAGGGCATGGCTGTCGCCATCGATGGTGACCTTGCGTTCCTGCATGGCTTCGAGCAAGGCGGCCTGCGTTTTTGGTGGCGTCCGATTGATCTCATCAGCGAGCAGGATGTCGGTAAAGATCGGTCCCTTGGTCAACGTGAACTCATTGCTGGAGAAGTTGAACAGATTGGTGCCAATCACATCTCCCGGCATCAGGTCCGGCGTGAACTGGATACGCCCGAAGTCGAGCTGGATCGCCGCAGCGAAACACTGGGTCAGCAGCGTCTTGGCCGTCCCCGGCGGGCCTTCGAGCAGGATATGTCCTGCCGAGAATAGCGCCGTCAGCATCAGATCGACCGTGTCCTCCTGTCCGATCACGGCCTTGCCGACCTCGCCTCTGATCTGGCCTGCGATTGCCTTGATGGCATCAATCTCCATGGGTCATCTCCTTGCGCCAGCGCCACAGCGCCCTGGCCTTGTCTCGTAAATCTTCGCGCGACAGCGCAGCTGTTTGCAGGCCGCTTGCGCGCTCGCTCCAATCGCCGCCGATCTCGCGTTGTTTGGATATCGCCCTTAAGGTCCGGGCCAGCTCTTCGTCGCTTACCGTGCGCGGCAGACCAAGACGCCTGATCAGGGCACGGCGACTGAGCTGTAAATAGCCCGGCGCCATCGGACCCTCACGCCGGGCCATAGCAATCAGGCCGGCTGAATTATCGGCCAGCGCCTTTTTACCGAACGCGAGCACCCGGCCTTCGCGTTCCTGCGGCGACAGGCGCACAAAGGCGGCCCAGCCAATCAGGCAGGCCGTGACGAAGGCCAGCAGTGTCGCACCCAGAAACGGCACATCGAAGATCGCCCGCATCAGATTTTCCGAGCGCTCGAAGCCATGCAGTGTCGCGTCAAAAATCACCTCATCGCCGGAATACTGGCTGAGCCAGTCGATCAGGCCAAGCGCGAAACGGGCATTCTCGCGCCGGACCAGTCCAAATGTGTTGAACACGTCAGGATCAGACAGGATGAACACGTCGCTGCCTGGAACCTTGGACAAAAGCGCACCGCCTGGCACGCTGATAATCGGCTCCAGACTGTCTGATTCGATGACCTGCATCTTGTGTTCGAAACCTGGCTTCACAGTCCCGAACGGTGTCTCGAACCGAGCCGGGTTGCGCAAATGCCAGACCGTCGCATCGGTATCGAAATTACGGATCAGGCCCTGCACGCGGTCGCGGCCGATCAGATAAGTGTCCTCCTGCCAGCTGGGTCTGGCGCGATCCGGATAGCCGGACCATTTCGGCAGTACAAACAAGGCTGGCTGCGATACGGTCGCCTGATTGAACTGGCTCGACCGGCGATAGCCGTACTCAGGAATCGTCAGGATCAGCAGACCATCGGCATAATCGAGCGTACTGGCGAGGCGCGACACGCTGACCGGGCGGCCATCAGCTTCCAACAGCTTGATCAGGCCGGCATAGCCGAGCGCGGACTCCGAATAGGGGTGCGGACCTGCACGGTTCTTGTCGGCGAGATCCGGCGACCAGCCAAGCAGAGCAAATACGCCAATAAAACTGGCCAGCCCCACTGCAACCAGGAAGCCGATGACCGGACCGGAAAACGGGCTTGCAGATTTGGCCGCGCGGGTGCTCATGCCCAGGCCTCGCCGAAGGCAAAAGCCTCATAGGATGATCGCGCATGCGCCCAGCCCTCTGCATCGACAGGATGCCCGCCAAAGAAGCTCCGCTCAACAATCGAGATGATCGGCGACAAGGCCGACCGAACCGCGCCGGGCAGGCCGGCAAGCCCGCCAATTTCCCGCGCCGTCAGCGATTTGGGCACACCGCCCTGGCGCCGTTTGCGGATGTCATCGATCGAGCGAAACAGAAGGAGATGCACAGCTTCGGCATAGCGGCCCTGTGCCGCCAGCTCGTCGGCATCTCCCAGCAAAGCGCTCGCAGCCTCTGCGTTCGGGCGATAGTCCGGAATTTCGGAAACATCCGGCGCGTCTTCTGCCTGCCTTTGCTTGCGGCGCAGCGACAGGCCCTCGCCATACATCAGGTAAAGCCCATAGAGGATGACCCCGGCAATCACGACCGCGATCAAGTAACCGGCAATACTGCCAATGAACCTGAACAGGCCAGCGAAAAAGTCTCCGATGGCCGCAAAGAATGGGCTACGGCTGCGCGGGCGATGTTCGGGAAGAGGCTCAGGTTCGGTAACCGGGCGTTCGGTCTGCAGGTCTTCATTGGCCGCATATGTCGCCAACAAATCATCGAGGCGCGCCTCTCCTATCGGCTCAACATCAGCGCGTCCGTCAACACCTGCATCGTCTAGCGGCCATTCGACCAATGGCTCAAGTGGTATCGGGTCAGATTCAGATGTGTGCTGGGCGACGGAAGGCATGGCACTCGCCAGCACAAGCATCGCGGCGATCAACCTGATCTGTAAACAGCTTCGTCCCAACGCCGACTCCCAATACCAGCTCCGACTATTCCAGAGCATAATTGCTGCGTCCATTGCTTATTGCGCAGCGGGCCGTCTCATCCGATATGCTGCACGTGACGAAATGAGGGCGAGAGCATGAACCGGGCCGGGCAATATCAAGATTTGAAAGCGGAAATCGAAAACCTGGTAGCCGGAGAGACTTATGTTCCGGCGCGCTATGCCAGCGCTGCCTGCCTGCTCGCCGAAGCGTTTCGGCCACGCTTCTTCTGGACCGGGTTCTATGTTGTCGACCCTGCCAAGCCGGACGAACTTGTCGTCGGTCCCTATCAGGGCTCACTAGGCTGTTTGCGCATTCCGTTTGGCAAGGGGGTTTGCGGCGCCTGCGCAGCTCAGAAGCAAAGCATCATCGTGCCGGACGTGCATGCCTTTCCTGACCATATCGCCTGTGACAGTCGTTCCAATTCAGAGATTGTTGTTCCGGTCTTCGATAAGGCGGGCGACCTCGCAGCTGTTCTGGACATCGATAGCGAGCAGCATGACGCCTTCGATGCAACCGATCGCTTAGGGCTCGAAGCTATTTGTCAGGTCCTGCTCACCGCCTGATACTTCCGCATCGGACTCATCGACAGGATTGATCTTTGGCGCAGCCAGCGCGATACGCTCACGCAGCACGCGCTCCATGATGTCGAGCTTGGCTTTGCGGACACCGGTTTCGACGCGCGTTTCCGGATTGAACGTCATCCATCGATCAGTCTCAGCGCTATAGGTCGGCCAGTCGAGCACACCCTCGTCATTCGGGTCACCGGTTCTGGCGAAATTCGTCCAATAGGTGCTCATGGCATGATCAAGTGCGTCATCCTTGTCGGTTCGCTCGATCAGGGCATTACCGCTGCCAAACACGAAATAGATTTCCAGCGAATGGAACGCGCCGAGGGTCTGGCGCGGGCTCGGTGGGACGCGGCGGAAATGATAGAGCCAGGCCGGTTCGCCCTGCTCCACATTGGACTTGGCAAGATAGCGCATATGGATACCGAACAGGTCATCGCCGAGCATGTCGGTCGCCCCCTTAGTGTAGGTATCCGGGTCTGACAGGCCATAGGCCTGGTTCAGGATGGCAGCATCCTCGTCGCCGTAGATCTCGTCCATCTTTGCCATACGTTCTGCATGGCGATCGGGGAAGGGTGATGCAAGCACGGTCGGCGCGTCGATCCAGTCATAGAACAACGTCCCCTCATCGGCATTATAGCCCGCCAGGATCGGCACATTGTTGATGCTGCCATCGCCGATGGCTTCGCCAATCAGCTGCTCGATCACAACGCCATCGACATTCGGCAGCAGGTAGGCAGCGAGACTCTGATCCTCACCCGCGCGCGCAATCAGCGCTTCAGCCGGAATGGCGCGCAAGGTGGAAGCGCTAGCATCCGCATCTGTCAAGCCTTCCATAAAACGCAATCCGGCCTCATGCATGGTCAGGCGACCGTCAATCGCGCGTTCCAGACCAAGCGCGTTATAGCTCGATGAACCACTTTGCAGGATCGCCTTGTGATACAGGCCGTCGCCGAGACGGCTGGCCAGGATCTCGCTGACCGACTGCGCGCCAGCGCTTTCGCCAAAAATAGTGACATTGCCCGGGTCGCCGCCAAAGGCGTGGATATTGTCCCGCACCCATTGCAAGGCCGCGATCTGATCAAGCAGGCCATAATTGCCTGACACGCCGCGCGGGTCATCAGCGCTGAGAGCGGGATGAGCAAGATAGCCAAACGCGCCGACGCGGTAATTGATGGTGACCAGAACAACGCCTTTGTCGACCAGGCCATCGGCCTGATAAAGGCCGAGCGACCCAGAGCCGGTCTGATGACTGCCGCCATGGATCCAGACCATGACCGGTTTCAGGTTGGCAGCGCCGGGATTACCGGTCCGCACATTCAAAAACAGGCAGTCCTCACTCTCGACCGGGTCGGGCAAACGCCTGATCACCTCACCGAGCAAGTGCTTCTTGACCCAGCTTAGGCCCAGCCCGTCGGCAATATCCTGAATGAAATCCGCTGTGCCGCCGCGATATTGCAGACATTGCGCGCCAAACGCGGTGCCGTCGCGTACACCTTCCCAACCCGCCGCTGGTTGCGGCGGACGCCAGCGCAGATCACCAATTGGCGGCGCAGCAAACGGAATACCATTGACCTGAACAATGTTTGGATTGTCGCGGTCAATACCGCTCAGGATATCACCTTGCGGCAGCGAGATCACCGGTCCCGGCTCAAGCGGCGGCGCAGGCTTGGTCAGCGACCAGATCAGCGCGTAATAGGCGCCCGCCGCAAGGGCGAGAATGACAACAAGTCCAATAGCAAGTTTCTTCATGATCCGCCTAACACTCCAAATCTCATTCTTGAGCTACTTCGAAGGATCGCCGGATCAACCAGCAAACCCTTCTGCCCGCAGCACTTCTGTTGAAATCAGTTCCTGGCACAACAGCCCGGCATCGCGGTGACGGTGCATGTCCTTATAGTTCGGGTGATTGAGCGTCTGAATAAAGGCCTCGCGCGATGGGAAGTGCATCACCATGACCATGTCCCAGTCGCCCTGCCCGATAAAATAGTGCTGCACTTGGCCCATGAGCAGGCATTGTCCGCCCACTTCCGCTGCTGCCACACCAAACGCTTCGGCATATCGCATATAGGCTTCGCGGCCCGAAACCGCACCGCCAGATTCCGGCTGATCGGGAGAATAGGCCGCCTTCACTTTGAATTTGAGCAAGTTGACCTGTGCGATTGGGCCGTCATGCGGGTCATCACGAAAAGCGCGAAACTGATCAGCGGTCGGCTGGAAAGCGGGCATTCTATCCTCCGGTCACGCCGCTTATGGACGCTTGTCTTTGTGTTTCTGAAAGTAGCGTTCTGCATAGAATAACGCAGCGGCATGCAAGGCGTGCTGCGCGCCATTGTCCTCATACTGTAGGAACTCCTGATACGGGCGTTCCAGCACCGCGATCTCTTCGTTCGGATCGAGTTGCTGCTGGCCAGAGGGGGCAGCGCCAAGTCCAAGATAATAACTCACCTGATTGTCCTGCCAGGCCCAGTTGGCATAGGCGCGGCCGACCAGCAAAAGCTCGCGGCAGGCATAACCCGTTTCTTCCATCAGTTCGCGGGCAGCCGCACCTGGAATATCGGTCTCGCCGCGATTGGCGACGCCGCCCGGCAGACCGATGACAATCTCCTCCGCACCATGGCGATATTCCTCGATCAGGACGACATTTCCGGCATCCGTCACGGGGATAATGGTCACCCACTCTGTCTCTTCGAGAATGTGATATGTCGGTATGATATGGCCGTCTTCGCGCTGGCACTTATCCGTGCGCAGCGAGATATAGGCGTCGCGATAGGTCTGGCGGCTCGCGATTTTTTTCCAGCGTTTGATCATTCAGTGCTTTTAAGCTGACGATCGAGAAAGGCCATGCGAGTCGTCATCAAGTGCACTTGCAAGGCCTCACCGCGAATACCATGGCGCTGCCCTGGATAGGTCATCAGTTCGAACGGCATGGCGCGTTCTTGTAGCGCCGCCATCAGGCGCGTCGTGTTATCAAAAGTGACATTGTCATCAGCCATACCATGCATCAGTAACAGTGCGGGCAACTCCCCTTCGAACCGGTCGAGATGATAGAAAACCGATGATGCCTCATATCCTTCCGGATTGATCTGCGGCGTTTCCATATAGCGCTCGGTATAGAACGTATCATATAGCGACCAGTCGGTGACCGGCGCTCCCGCGACAGCCGCAGCGAACGTGCCTTTCGGGGCCTGTAGGATGGTCATCAGCGTCATGTAGCCACCATAGGACCAGCCCTGGATCCCGATCCGGTCAGGGTCGACAAAGGGCTGGGATTTCAGCCACGCAACGCCGGCTAACTGGTCACGCACTTCGGGAACACCCATTGTGCGATAGATGACGTCTTCGAACACCTTGCCGCGATTGGCGCTGCCGCGATTGTCGAGCCGGAAGACCACATAGCCCTTGCGCGAATAGAACTGGTCACTGAGGCGTTCCCAATCCCGCGTCACGGTCTGCACATGTGGCCCACCATAGACCTCGACCAGAACCGGATACTTTTGCGCAGGGTCGAAGTCTGGCGGGGTCTGGATGGAATAGTGGAGCGTCTGGCCATCTTCGGCGGTCAGCGTGCCATACTCAGGGACGGTATGTTCGTCGCGATACGGCGCATAGGGATGGCCGGCATCAAGCTGGTTCTCCTCAATCCAGGCGATACGGCTGCCATCCATACGGTAGAGCCCGGTCTGGGGTGGCTGATCTGGGCTTGAGGAGATACCGACAAAGCTATTGCCATCTGGCGCAACCTTCACGTCCCAGGATTTTCCCGTTTGTGTGATCCGCACCGGCGGCGGTGCCGGCACCATGCGTACGGAGGCCGCATAAGGCGTGACATCAAACTCATGCGGCGTAATCGGCGTGCGATAGAGATGGCGCTCCAGCGGCGTGTCCATATAGCCCGACAGGAAGACAACGTTCAGCGCCGCGTCAGCGCCTTCGACCTTGTAGACCGGCCAGTCACCAGATGTGACGCGAAACTCTGACTCACCCTCATTGTTCAACGCGATGACGTGGCGAAATCCAAATGTCTCCATCGAGGTCAGGATTTTGTCACCCGCCTCAATCCAGTCCGTGTTAAGATTGACCCAATTGGTCTGTGACTCGGCCCAAAGCGATTCTAACTCCCCCGTGTCTGGGTCACCGCGTAGGGTGCGGATCACCGTCTGGTCACGATTGACGGCCTGGATGATGACCTTGCCACCGGCCCAATAGACCCGCGCAAGATATTCCTCGGCCATCTCGCCCCAGTCTTCGTTGACCCAGTCGATCTGCACAGCTTCGCCGGTTTCCATGTTGCGCACGAAGAGATCGACCTTGGCATTTGGGCGTCCGGCGCGCGGGTAGCGTTGCTCGATCACGGTGACATCTTCAGCGGCAATATCGAAACGCGGGATGATATCGACCATGCTCTCATCGACACGGGTATAGGCGAGATATTTGCTGTCCGGGCTCCACCAATAGCCGGTAAAGCGATCCATCTCTTCCTGGGCGACGAATTCAGCCACCCCATACGAGATCGCATTCAACGGCTCGGCCAGCGGCGTCTGGCGCACCTCGACATTGCGGGCAAAATCAATCGCATACACCGCACCATCGCGAACATAGCTGACATAGAGTCCATCCGGTGAGACCTTGGCGTCATATTCATAGCTGTCAGACTCGGTAAGGCGGCGGACGCTTATGTTGGCTGATGGTTCTACATACCGAAACTCGGCGACCTCTTTGATGGAAACTTCGCTGCCATCAGGTGCGGCGATGGTCAGATCGCTAACCCTCGGCTGTGGCTGTGTGCTTGGCGCCATCAATACCACGTCATTGTCACGAGGAATGCGTTGCACTTCTCCAAAGTACGCCTCGCGAATCCGCCTTGAAACATCTGCCACCGTAATCCCGTACTGACTGGCGTCGGGACGAAGAGATACCTTGATGTCTCCTTCGGTCAGTCCCGGCAATATCGTTATCAAAAACAGATCCCCGCCCGAGGGCACCAGGATTGTGTCGGCTGCGCCCCAGTGATAGTCGACTATGCCCTTACGCCCGGCAATCCGCTTGCGCTCGCGCAGGGCCTTTTCTTCTTCCGAGAGCTCCACTTCCTCCGGCTCCAGCAGCTTACTGTCAATCAGCAGGCTCTGCGCACCAGTCGCGACATCAAACTGCCACAGGTCAAACCGATCGCTTTCATCTTCGCGCGCCTTCAGGAAGGTCACACGCTGACCGTCCGGCGAATATTTCAGGCCCGCAGGCTTCGGCCCCGACAGGTCCGGGCTGGCATACAGGCGCTCGATAGTCAGCGGTTTCTGGGTCACCCTTGGCGGCGATGTCTCCTGTGCGGGAAGCGTCTGCGCTGAGGCCAGCGCAATCAGCAATCCCATAAAAAGGGTGAGAAATAGCGTCTTCATCATGTCTGAGACACTATCAGCCTGAGCGGCTCTGTCATGTACCCCAGATCACAAAAGCATTTGATCTCTGCGCCCAAGTGTTTCACACAGCCGCCTTCTGAGAATTGGCGCAAATTCGAGAGGTCTGTCGATGGCTGGTCCGCAATATGTCTATCACATGCAAGGGGTCTCCAAGACCTATCCGGGCGGCAAGCAGGTATTCGAGAATATTCACCTGTCTTTCCTGCCGGATGCCAAGATCGGCGTGGTCGGCGTTAATGGCGCGGGTAAATCGACCCTGCTCAAGATCATGGCCGGGATCGAGACCGAGTATAATGGCGAGGCCTGGGCCGCCGACGGTATCAAGGTCGGCTTCCTGCCGCAGGAACCACAGCTCGATCCGTCAATGTCAGTGTTTGAAAATGTCGCCAGCCAGTGCCCGGAGAAGGCCCTGCTCGACAAGTTCAACGCCATCTCGATGAAGCTCGGCGAAGACTATTCAGACGAGTTGATGGAAGAAATGACGGCATTGCAGGAAGAGGTCGACGCCGCCGATGCCTGGGATATCGACTCCAAGATTGAAATGGCCATGGAAGCCTTGCGCTGCCCAGATGATACTGCCGATGTAAAAAGCCTGTCCGGCGGCGAGATCCGCCGCGTCGCGATCTGCCAGCTGCTGCTCTCCAAGCCTGACATGATCCTGATGGATGAGCCGACCAACCACCTCGATGCCGAGACCGTGGCATGGCTGCAGAACTATCTGATCAATTTCAAGGGCTGCGTGATCCTGGTCACCCATGATCGCTATTTCCTCGATGATATTACCAGCTGGATTCTCGAGCTCGATCGCGGTCGCGGCATTCCTTATGAGGGCAACTATTCCAATTGGCTGGAACAGAAGGCCAAGCGGCTTGAGCAAGAATCACGCGAGGATAAGGGCAAGCAGCGCGCACTCGCCAAGGAACTCGAATGGGTGCGCTCCAGCCCGAAGGCGCGCCAGGCCAAATCCAAGGCGCGGATCAATTCCTATGAGGAGTTGGCCAGCAAGGCCGAGCGCGAGACGGTGTCCAGCGCAACCATCCGCATTCCGCCGGGCCCCCGCCTCGGCAATGTCGTGCTGGAAGTCGAAGATCTCAAGAAAGGCTTTGAAGGCAACCTGCTGATCGAGGACCTGACCTTCAAACTGCCACCGGGTGGGATTGTCGGCGTGATCGGCCCCAACGGCGCTGGCAAATCGACCCTGTTCAAGATGATCCTTGGTCAGGAAGCACCTGATGAAGGTTCGCTCAGGCTCGGCGACACCGTCAAGCTGGGTTATGTCGATCAGTCGCGCGACAAGCTCGATGACAAGAAGAATGTCTGGGAGGAAATCTCCGACGGTCTCGATGTCATCAAGCTCGGCAATATCGAGATGAACAGCCGTGCCTATGTGTCGGCCTTCAATTTCAAGAAAACCGACCAGCAAAAGCCGGTTGGCAAACTCTCAGGCGGTGAACGCAACCGCGTGCATCTCGCCAAGATGCTGCGTGAAGGCGGCAATCTCCTACTGCTCGATGAGCCGACCAACGATCTCGATGTTGAAACATTGCAAGCACTGGAAGAAGGCCTTGAAGGCTTCCCCGGCTGCGCAGTGGTGATCTCGCACGATCGCTGGTTCCTCGACCGGATGGCGACCCATATCCTCGCTTTTGAAGGGGACAGCCATGTCGAATGGTTCGAGGGTGACTTCTCATCTTACCTCCAAGACAAGAAGCGCCGTCTCGGCCCAGAAGCGGTTGAACCAAAACGCGTGAAATTCAAGAAGTTCAATCGGTAAGAACGACACCTCGGCCCGCCAGTGCTGCAATCCTTAACTATCTATTGATGAATTCGGCGATAAACCTTCTGATCGATTAACTATTTGAAACTGAGGGTTTGCTCATGCAGGCATTCGCGAGTGAGCCACTTCCGGAAGTAGAAACACCTTCTGCCAGGAACTGGATCCGTGTGCTGGGTGCTTACAAGACACCGCGTATCCAGCGTAGCGTGCTTGAACTTGCATTGACTTTTTTACCCCTTTTCGCGCTTTGGGGCGCGGCGATCTGGCTGATGAGCGTAAATATCTGGCTTTCGCTCGCTCCTTCTGTGCTGGCCGGACTGTTCCTTGTCCGCGTCTTCCTGATCCAGCATGATTGTGCCCATGGTGCCTTTTTCAAGAATCGCATGACCAATGACTGGGTTGGTCGAGTGTTGGGGGTTTTCACATTGACCCCGCATGATCCATGGCAACGCTCACACCTTGTCCATCATAGCGGCCATGGCAATCTTGAACGGCGCGGTGTTGGCGATGTCCTGACCTTGACTGTCGAAGAGTATCACGCCCGCGATTTCATCGGCCGATTTCGCTACCGCCTTTACCGACATCCCATCGTCCTGTTTGGCCTGGGCCCAGCCTTCTTGTTCCTGATTCACCACCGCCTGCCCTTTGGTTCAATGAAAAGCGGCAAGCGCTACTGGATCAATACCCTCGCCTCAAACCTTGCTGTCTTGGCATTTGCCAGCGCCGGGGTCTGGGCGTTTGGCTGGGCAGAGTTTCTGGTGCCATTCTTTGTCGCGGTGATTACCGGGGCAACCGCTGGCGTCTGGCTATTCTACGTTCAGCACCAGTTTGAACAGACCAGCTGGGACGAAGAAGGTGACTGGCAACTGCACGAAGCGGCGCTTTATGGCAGTTCGCACTATGACCTGCCGCAGCCCCTGCGCTGGATCACGGCCAATATCGGCATTCACCATGTCCACCACCTGTATAGCCGCATTCCCTTCTACAACTTGCCGAAAGTGCTGAAAGCGCATCCAGAGTTGCGCGATACCGGGCGGATTACGCTGCTTGACAGTCTCAAGACCGTGAACCTTAAACTCTGGGACGAACGTTCGCGGCGCCTGATCTCATTCAAGGAGGCGCGGGCCCAGATCAGCTGAGGGGCCATGTCTGCATCCGTTACATTCTGGTTCGAATTTGCCTCGACCTATTCCTACCTCTCGGCCATGCGGATCGACGCGGAGGCTGACAAGCGCAATGTTGATGTGATCTGGAAACCATTCCTGCTGGGACCAATTTTCAAGGCCCAGGGCTGGGATACCTCGCCCTTCAGACTTTATCCGATCAAAGGCATGTACATGTGGCGCGATATGGAGCGCCGGACCGCCAAATACGGTCTGCCTTTCAAACGCCCCACTCTGGATGACCCGCGCGCTTTTCCGCAGCATAGCGTCCTGGCCGCCCGAACTGCGATTGCCGCCCTGCATGAAGACTGGGGCCGCGACTTCTGCCGCAAGGTCTACTTGGCTGAGTTTGCCGAGGGCAAGGACATCTCTGACCCAAGCGTGATTGGTGGCTGTATCGACGCAGCAGGCGGTATCGCGGAATTCCATCTGCGCGCCGCACAAGCCGATGCGCAGAAATCGGCCCTGCGCGCGAACACCGATGACGCTCAGGCCTTTGGTATTTTTGGTGCGCCGTGTTTTACCATAGACGATGAGCTGTTCTGGGGCGATGATCGCCTTGAGGACGCTTTGGACTGGGCCGCTCAGGCGAACTAGATCACGCATTAGATGGGATACAGATATGAAACGTACGCTCGCCATTATCGCGGCGACTGCCGCGCTCACCGCCTGCGGGACAACGGTCAACGCGGATTGGGATTTTGGTCCTGAGGACACCGCCGAGACGGCAGTTCAAACCTATGAAGCGACGGGCTGGACCGCCAAGACGCTACCGGAACTCGTTGCAGCACTTGAAGCCAGCGAGGTTACATCGCTTGAATTGACCGGCGCATTCATCCAGCGCATCAGTGAAATCGATAAGGATGGCCCGACCCTGCAAAGCGTTCTGGCCGTCAACCCGAACGCTCTGGCTGATGCCCAACTCAGCGATGCCCGCCGCGCGGCGGGTGAAACACTGGGGCCGCTCGATGGCATTCCGGTCCTGCTCAAGGACAATATCGAAAGTGCTGACCCGATGGCGACAACAGCGGGCGCGCTGGTGCTGAAGGACAATGTCACAGAGCGCGACAGCCCGCTTGTCGCTGGCCTGCGCGCGCAGGGCGCGGTCATCCTCGGCAAGACCAATCTCAGCCAATGGGCAAACTTCCGCTCAAACGATTCGATGAGCGGCTGGTCAGCGCTTGGCGGACAGGTGCGCAATCCGCATATGCTTGACCGCAATCCCTGCGGCTCAAGCTCCGGCTCGGGCGCAGCGGTGGCCGCCTCGCTGGCGGCGGGCGCCGTGGGCACAGAGACCAATGGCTCGATCATCTGCCCGTCAAACGTCAATGGTATTGTCGGGTTCAAGCCGACGGTCGGGCTCGTCTCGCAGCAATATATCGTGCCGATTTCACCTTCGCAGGACACCGCAGGCCCGATGACCAGGACCGTCAAGGGTGCTGCCATTATGATGAATGCGATGGCGACTGGCGAGGCTAAAGCTGATTATGTCGCGGGGCTCGATGCTGGGTCACTGGAAGGCAAGACCATAGGCGTATTGCGCTTCTCGGCCGGTTCGAATGCTGACATTCTCAGCCACTTCAACCAGGCACTTGAAGTCATGGAGGCGCAGGGTGCAACTCTGGTCGAGATCGAAGAATTCAGCCCTGCTGCCGAAAATTTCTGGGGCGATGCGCTGAAAGTGCTGGAATATGAATTCAAGGCCAGCCTCAATGACTATCTGGCTGAGGCCGCACCTGCTGTCCCGGCCCGTACATTGGCCGATATCATCGCCTTCAACGAGGCCAATGCCGAGCTGGAACTCGCCCTGTTTGACCAGAGCCTGTTTGTCGAGTCCGACGCGCTCGGCACGCTGGAAAGCGAGGCCTATCACGCCGCCCGCGACGCCATCCAGAACGCCTCACGCGAAAACGGCATAGACGCCCTGATGGCCGAATATGGTGCAGACATGCTGGTCTCGCCATCTGGCCCTGTCGCGCCGCGCATTGATCCAGTCAACGGCGATGTCTGGCCGGACTGGGCCGGTGCTGGCTATCTCGCTGCTATTGCAGGCTACCCGCATATCACCGTACCGATGGGCGAGGTGCACGGCATCCCGGTCGGCCTCTCAATCATGGGCGCAAAGGATACAGACGCAGCGATCCTGTCCTATGGCTATGCCTATGAGCAGGCGAGCCAGAAACGCGTCGACCCGGCCTATCTTGAAACCGCCGAGGACCGGCCCGAAATCGCCGCTGCGATGCAGGTCCAGAACTAGGGCCCAGCGATGACGGACACTGCCGCGCTCGCTGACCTGATTGCTGCCGCCCGGCGTGCGATCATCTTCACCGGTGCGGGCATCTCGACCGAAAGCGGCATCCCGGACTTCCGCAGTCCCGGCGGCGTCTGGTCAAAGATGAAGCCGATCTATTTCCAGGACTTTGTCCGTTCGCGCGAGATGCGGCGCGAGGCCTGGAACCGGGTCTATAACAAGACCGCAGGCTGGACCGGCGCAGCGCCAAATTCCGGCCATCACGCCGTCGCCAGACTGGTCGAGCTCGGCAAGGTCTCCGCTGTGATCACCCAGAATGTCGACAACCTGCATCAGGATGGCGGCGTGCCCGTAAACAAAGTGATCGAGCTGCACGGCAATGCCTCCTTCGCCAAATGTATCGAATGCGAGGCGCCTTATGACTATGACACGCTGCGCCCGCGCTGGGAGGCCGATGAGGACATAGTCTGCGATGCCTGCAATGGCCTGATCAAGTCGGCGATCATCTCGTTCGGGCAGGCCATGCCGGAAGCCGAGATGATCCGCGCTACGCAAGAGGCTGAGGCCAGCGATCTCTGCCTTGTGCTCGGTTCATCACTGGTCGTTTATCCGGCCGCCGGGGTACCGATCCATGCCAAACAGACCGGCGCGAAACTCGCCATTGTCAACCGCGAGCCGACCGAGCAGGACGCCTATGCCGATCTCGTCTTGAATGCCGATATTGGACCTGTCATGGCCGAGGTCATGGCACGGCTGACAGCGTAAAAATCATCAAGTCTGATCAATTTCATCGAATATCCTAAATCGGAATTAGCCATACTTCGCTAGATTTCCGCGTAGAGGGCAATGCCTGTTCGTGGATCATTTATGTCTGATTATTTCCTAGCCCATTACAATGTTGTTCGTCCGCTCGGCGATTTTTCCATCTCGACGCCGGAAAGCCAGTATTTCTTTAGTCAGCTGAAAACCGTTATTGAAGATTCCAAGGCCGATCAGGGCCTGCTCTGGCACCGCCACGGCGTTCGTGCACCAGATGGGCGAAATCTTGAATTTTTCGATATTGTCGCGCTGCAAACCTGCGGTCTCCAGAACCCTCACATTTACACGCTGGCTGGCTGGAAAGACGCGCGCGCGCTGCATCAGTTCGCCTATCGTCAGCACAGCCACGTCGAAGGCATGAAGCGCCTGCGCCACTGGGTCGACCGCTCCGAAGGGGCGACCATGGTGATGTGGTGGGAAGAGCGCAATGTCCGCATCACCGGTGACATGGCCTGGGACCGGCTTTGCCGCTTGCGCCGTGACGGCCCTGGCCCGCACGCTTTCAGCCTGCAGCAGCGTTTTGATCCGCCTGGCCTGAAACTGGTCGGTTAGGCCTCAAGCCCGCGAAAACTATACAATCACCGCATTGCTTGATATCCCTTCAGCATGCCCACACGCCCACATGTTCCTCTTGCGCAGCACGTTTTGCGCCGCTGGCTGACCGGCCACGGGTGACCCTCTCGACTTTCCCGCATACAGAATTGGAGAGAGAGAATGGACAGAGACAAATACCAGGAAATGATGCGCGGCGCCGGGCAGTTGGATTATGAAATCTACCTGAAGACCGAGCGCCTGCTCGCCTGCCAGAAAGACCCGCAAGCGCTTTGCAACCCTGACGAGTTGCAATTCATGATCGTCCACCAGGTCGAAGAGCTGTGGATGAAGCTGATCGGCAACACGCTGCTCGACATCGATGATGAGATGCGCGCAAGGCGCACTCTCAAAGCGCTGACGCTTTTCCGCCGCGTCCATATCTGCCAGGAAATGATGTCGGCCCAGCTTGCCCTGCTCGAGACGATGTCCCCCAAGGATTATCAGGAAATCCGCCTGCTGCTTGGCAATGGCAGTGGCCAGGAAAGCCCCGGCTTCCGTGTGCTTTTGAAAATGCCGCAGGATCTGTGGGCAACTTATACCGAGATCTATCTGGACGGCGGCAAGCGGACCCTCGAACAGGTTTATGACAGCGAGTACCGCCATGACGAGGCCTATATGGTAGCCGAAGCGCTGGCCGAATTTGATGAGCAGTTCCAGAAATTCCGCAACGCCCATATGCAGCTCATCTACCGCTCAATAGGGGTCGCGGCGAACTCGCTCAAAGGACGACCCGTCGAGATTCTCGATGCCGGCTTGAAGCATAAGTTCTTTCCCGACCTGTGGCGCGTCCGGGCCGAAATGACGGATCGCTGGGGCACATCCTATGGTGTCAAACGCGACAAGCTGGACCCCGTGCCGAATGCGTGAACATTTCCATGTGCCAGACAATTACTTCCTCTCGCACAGTGTCGGCTGCCTGCCGCGCCAGACACGGGACGCAGTTGAACAAGCCGTGTTTGGCCCCTGGCAGGCGACGGGCGGCCGCGCCTGGCCGAGCTGGATGGACGCCCTGGAACAGTTCCGCGTAAATATTGGCGCGCTGCTCGGTGCACCAGCCGCCCAAATCTGCCCGCAGACCAATGTCTCCAGCGCGCTGACCAAAATCCTCCATGCCCTTCCAGACCTCGGCTCAAGGAAGACCATACTCTGCACGGAACACGACTTTCCAACTGTCGGCTTTGTCTTCAAACAGGCTGAGAAAGCCGGGTTCAACCTACGCTTTCTGGCCGGTGATGAGATGGATATTGCGAGCTGGGCAGACGCTATAGACGAGAGTGTCGGCATTGTTCACGTCACGCATGCCTTCTCCAATACGTCACGTCTTGCCCCGGTGCAGGAAGTCTGCGCCCTTGCACGCAAACGCGGCCAGATCAGCATTGTCGATATCGCCCAATCTGCCGGAATAATTCCGATCGAACTCACGGCCTGGGCACCTGACTTCGCCATCGGAACTGGCGTTAAGTTCCTCTGCGCCGGGCCGGGGGCGTGTTTCATGTTTGCGTCTGAGAAAATGATTGCGGCCTGCAACCCACTGGATGTCGGCTGGTTCTCGCATGAGGACCCGTTCGCCATGGACATCCATGATTTCCGCCTCGCGCCGGATGCCATGCGCTTTTTTGGCGGAACACCCTCCCCTACCCCGCTCATCGCCGCAAATGCCGCTTTGGAGACATGGGCTGGAATCGGTTTGCAGAACGCCCAGACCCGGGCAAAAACGCTGCTCGCGCAGCTCGTCGAACGGGTTCCGAGTGAACGTCTGGTCTCGCCCCCTGATACGGCCCGCCGCGGCGGAACACTGGTGGTCGAACCCGCCTCGCGCCCGCATCTCAAATTGGCGCTCAACGATGCCAGCCTTCAGTTCGACGAGCGCGCCGAAGGTCTCCGGTTCTCAGTCCATGGCTATACCAGTGAGGCTGAAATCGAGAAGCTCGGGGGCATATTAGCCAAAGCTTCCGGTTGATAAAAAAGCCCGCGCCGAGATGGCACGGGCTTGATCAGGGTAAATGGCGCGGCGCCTAAAGCGCTTCGGTCAGTTCCGGCACGACCTTGAACAGGTCTGCGACCAGGCCATAGTCGGCAACCTGGAAGATTGGCGCCTCTTCATCCTTGTTGATCGCAACGATCACCTTGCTGTCTTTCATACCAGCCAGGTGTTGAATCGCGCCGGAAATACCGATGGCGATATAAAGCTCTGGCGCGACGATCTTGCCGGTCTGGCCAACCTGATAGTCATTTGGTGCATAGCCGGCATCAACAGCAGCGCGCGACGCGCCAACGGCAGCGCCAAGCTTGTCGGCCAGCGGCACAATGTAATTGTTGAACTCCTCTTCCGAGCCAAGCGCCCGGCCACCTGAGACAATCCGTTTGGCAGATGTCAGTTCAGGGCGGTCAAGTTTCACAACCTCTTCAGAGACAAATTCGGACTTCAGCGCGCCGTCCGGCGCAGCGATGGTTTCGACCGAGGCTGAGCCGCCGCTGCCAGCTGCCTCGAACGCAGTGCCGCGAACGGTCACGACTTTCTTGGCGTCTGAGGATTTGACTGTCATGATTGCATTGCCCGCATAGATCGGACGGATGAACGTGTCCTGACCTTCCATGCCGATAATGTCAGACAGCTGCATGACGTCGAGCTTGGCCGCAATACGGGGGGTAACATTCTTGCCCATCGTGGTGGCCGACGCGAACAGCGCATCATAGCCATCCATCAGCGGTACGATCAGGGCCTGCATGGCCTCTGCCAGCTGCTTTTTCAGCGGCGCAGCATCGGCGTGCAGCACTTTGCGGACACCATCGATTTGCGCAGCCGCGGCTGCGACATCGCCAGCCCCTTCACCGGCGACCAGAATATCAACATCACCGCCAAAGGCTTTCGCTGCGGTGACGGTCTTTGCGGTTGCATCAGACAGCGCCGCATTATCGTGATCTGCAATTACCAGAACAGCCATTAGATCACTCCTGCGGTTTTGAGTTTCGCGACCAGTGTCGCGACGTCTTCAACTTTTTCACCTGCTTCGCGCACAGGCGGCTCGGTGACCTTAAGAATTTCAAGGCGCGGAGCGACATCGACACCATACTCGCCAATCTCTTTCATATCGATCGGCTTTTTCTTGGCCTTCATGATATTTGGCAGCGACGCATAGCGCGGCTCATTCAGACGAAGATCAACGGTCACAATCGCCGGGCCATCGAGCGAGACAGTCTGCAGGCCGCCATCGACTTCGCGGGTGACAGCAATCTTGCCGCCATCAATCTTGACCTCTGATGCAAACGTACCTTGCGGCCAGTCGAGGATCGCGCCCAGCATCTGACCGGTCTGGTTGCTGTCATCGTCAATCGCCTGCTTGCCCAGGATAACCAGATCGGGACGCTCTTCTTCGGCAACTTTGGCAAGCAGTTTTGCAACACCAAGTGGCTCAACATCGCTATCGGTCTTGATCAGGATGCCGCGATCTGCGCCCATGGCGAGCGCGGTACGGATCGTCTCCTGGGCTTGTTGCGGACCGACCGAGACCACGACAATCTCAGTGACTGTGCCGGCCTCTTTCAGGCGTACAGCTTCCTCAACCGAAATTTCGTCGAACGGGTTCATCGACATTTTGACATTGGCGAGGTCGACGCCGGACTGGTCCGATTTCACGCGGACTTTGACATTATAGTCGATCACCCGCTTGACGGGCACAAGCACCTTCATTGCATACTCCCAGAGATAAGAAGACTTTAGTTCTTGCGCCGACCTAGCTTTCTACCTGGGAAAGCGCAAGGCTTACCTTGACGTTAGCGTCAATTTATCACGGCGATGTTGCGCTCGAAGCGGCAATATGTCCGGACATATCAGGCTCGAAAGGCACCGCACCGCGCGCCTATTACGAAATGAAGCCGGTGCTGCAAGCGCGCGGCTGTGATGTGGGTGCGCTCTAGCTTGTCGCTTCCGCCTTGAGCAAACCGTAAATCTCGTCTTTCAGTGCCAAACGCTGCTTGCGCAGCTCGCTCTCATGCGCGTCACTGACCGGCTCAATCCCGGTTTCGATCCGGTGAATGGTCCGGTTCAGCGTGTGATACTCATCTGCCAGTCTGGCAAAGTGT
Organism: uncultured Hyphomonas sp.; assembly: GCA_964350465.1. Taxonomy (GTDB): domain Bacteria; phylum Pseudomonadota; class Alphaproteobacteria; order Caulobacterales; family Hyphomonadaceae; genus Henriciella. The sequence continues at coordinate 62,281 of CAYGKE010000006.1, read as the reverse complement.
GCGTTTGATATTTTCAACGCGTGAAGCGCTTCGGCATGTTCTGGAAATTCCTCGGCAAGTTCATGTGGGACGTGCGACATGGCGGGCTCCTTTGCTTGTCTGCTGCGCCAACACTGGCGCGCACAAAAACGCCCGTCATTCGTGGAAACCCCTTACTCCCTGAAACCTCAGGAATAATCGGCAATCCGGCTCAACAGGCGGCCCTGGAACTCAAAGAAACTTGCGCCGCGGATTTTCACCGTCTCGCCCGCCTTGACCCCGTTTGGCAGATCGACAGCCGCCTTGCCCTCAAACTCAACTTCGGCGGCGGCTTTGCCTGCGCCAATCACCAGATTGACCAGGCGCTGACGCCGGTAAGAGAATGCATTACCCGATAGCCGCGCGACCTCACCCATGCGCAGGCGCCCTTCCAGTTTCATCGACTGGCCCGCATTGGAGATATTCTCGAAGATGACATCCTCGGTCACGCAATCGAGCATGCCTTCGATATCACGGTCATTATAACTCGAAATATAGCGATTGATGATATCTTCGTACATGCTTTAGCCTTGCTGCGGACACACAATAGTTTGATGATTACGGATGTTTTTCAACTCCCTATTGCACGGCTTAACACAGCATGACATTAGGGCGCTCACTTTTTTGTGGAGGCAATTATGGCCATACGTGTGGCAGTCGTCGGCGCAACCGGTAATGTAGGACGCGAATTGTTCAACATTCTGGACGAGCGCAAGTTTCCGGCCGACAAGGTTCACGCCATCGCCTCGCGCCGCTCGCTTGGCCGCGAATGCTCCTATGGCGATAGGGTTTTGCGCTGCGAAGACCTTGAACAGTTCGACTTCTCCAAGGTCGATGTGGTCCTGATGTCGGCGGGCGGGTCTATCTCAAAGGAATGGTCGCCGAAGATCGCCGCAGCCGGTGCCATCGTCATCGACAATTCCAGCGCCTGGCGCATGGACCCGGACGTGCCGCTGGTCGTGCCGGAAGTAAACGGCGAGGCTGTCCTCGGCTATGCCAAGAAAAACATCATCGCCAATCCAAACTGCTCGACCGCGCAACTCGTTGTCGCGCTGAAACCCCTGCATCAGGCCGCCGGTATCAAACGCGTCGTCGTCTCGACCTACCAATCGGTCTCTGGCGCCGGCAAGGCTGCCATGGACGAGCTCTGGACCCAGACCAAGGGCATGTTTGTCAATGACAGCCCGACCCCGACTGAATTCTCCCGCCAGATCGCCTTCAATGTGATCCCGCAAATCGATGTCTTCCTTGATGACGGCTTCACCAAGGAAGAGCTGAAAATGCGCGAAGAGACCAAGAAGATTCTCGACCCGGCAATTGAGCTGGTCGCAACCTGTGTGCGCGTGCCGGTCTTTGTTGGCCATTCAGAGAGCGTCAATGTCGAGCTTGAAGATCCACTCACCGTCGCACAGGCCCGCGAACTGTTTCGCGAAGCCGACGGCGTCGTCCTGATCGATAATCCGCAAGACGACCAGTTTATCACCCCGGTGGAGTGCGTTGGCGAGTGGGCGAGCTATGTCAGCCGCGTGCGCAAGGACCCGACCGTCAAGAATGGCATCATGTTCTGGAATGTCTCCGACAATCTGCGCAAAGGCGCGGCCCTGAACGCCGTCCAAATCGCCGAAGAGCTTGTCCTGCGCGGTGTCCTCAAGCCGGAAACGGTCGCGGCTTAGACTGCAAACTGGATTTATCGCGGCAGCTGGCACATATTGGGTCCACACGTCCAAGATGAGAGCAAGCCATGACCGCCCATATAGAACCCGGTTCCAACAAACGCTTCGAGACGTTCGAGCAGTTCTATCCCTACTATCTCGGCGAGCATTCCGACCCGAACTGTCGCCGCATGCATTTCATCGGAACGGGCCTCACATTTGTAGCCCTGGCGCTCTCCATCATCGTCCATCCGGCCTGGCTGATCGCGATGCCGCTGATCGGCTATTTCTTTGCCTGGGTCGGGCATTTCTTCATCGAGAAGAACAAGCCCGCCACCTTCACCTACCCGTTCTGGTCGCTGGCAGGCGATTACAGGATGTTCTTCGCCTGGCTCACCGGCAAACTGCCCGCGCAGCTCAAGGCCGCAGGTGTCGAGTGATCACCGGCTAAGGCCGTCCTTAACGGACTTTTCCCGAGTTGATTTTGGAAATCCTCAACCGAACCCAATGCCGGTGTTTCTGAGTTCACACCTGCAAAACAGATACTCTGTAGAGCGGCGGTGAAAGCATGCATGATCAAATCTCCACCTGTTCACAAGTTGGCCAGTTTCGTGTCCCTCGGCGCAAGGGCAATATTGCATTGTTACAAATCATAGCACATGCGGAGCTGGGTCGGATCAAGGCAGCCGTTTGACTGTATTTGCCTGCTTCTGGGCATGGATAAACACGGGCTTGTCAGCCTAATCCCTCATTGCCCCTTTGCTGACCCGTTAATGAGCCTGTTTTGACCCGCTTATCCGTCTGATAGAGCTGTGGATAGGCAGGGCGCTGTCCTGTGGATAGAGAGACGTGGAAAAACCCCTTGCACCGTGCCGCCAGATGCGCTTTATCCGGCTCTCGGACGGGCTTCGGCCCGGTCGCCATAACCATCGGATGCGGGCGTAGCTCAGTGGTAGAGCATCACGTTGCCAACGTGAGGGTCGTGAGTTCGAATCTCATCGCCCGCTCCAATTATCAAACAAATACAGGGACTTAACGCCTTTCGGCGTCACTATGGCTTGACTTCCGCGCGGCATCTTGGCGAAGCAGCAGAGTGAGCGCTTCCCTATTCCCCATCGCCCTATGCCTGTTCTCGGCCGTCACCGTTGCCGCGACCAACCTCTTTGTGAAGCGCGGCGGCGACGTGTTGAGCGCGCGCATGATCGTCTCGATCACGATGGCGCTCTCGGTTTTACCTTTTGTTTTTGTCGTGCCCTTGCCGACCAGAGGCCTCTGGATCGCCCTTGCCTGCTCGGTTCTGGTCCATTGGGTCTATCAGTTTGCGATGATCCGGGCGCTACATCGCGGCGACCTTTCGCTGGTCTTTCCAGTGATGCGAGGACTGGCGCCACTGCTGACCGCAATCTTTGCGACGGTTGCCCTGAATGAAACACCAAACCTGATTGGCTGGGTCGGCCTTCTGATCGCGACAGCGGCTCTAATTGTCTTCGCATTGCCAGCCAAAGCTGGTAGTAAAATACCGGAAATTCAGCGGGTTGCCTTGATCTGGGCCGGGATAACGGCAATCGCTATCGCAGGCTATTCGGTTGTCGATGCCTGGGGCGCGAGGAAAGCCGAAACTGTTTTCACCTTTGTTGTCTGGCTGTTCCTGTTCGACTGGATCGGGATCACCAGCGCGATGCTGATCAGCCGCTGCGGTGAGGTCTGGTCGAATATCAAGCCGCAGATCAGGAACGGCGTGATCGGCGGCCTATTGGGGACACTCTCCTATGGCGCGGCGCTCTGGGCGTTTACCCTGTCAGAGGCCGCCACCGTTACAGCTGTGCGGGAAACATCGGTGGTGTTTGGAGCGATTTTCGGTGCGATCTTCCTGAAAGAAAGCTTCGGGAAGAGACGGATCATTGCAGCGCTCATACTGGCAACAGGCCTGCTCCTGTTGGAAGTCGGCCTGTAACCGCGTTTCGCCATGGCGGCGCCCAGATCTTTGTGCAAGACAAGGCCGCAACATCCAACTGCGCTGCAACAACGTAACGGTATTCATGAGCGAACAAGACAGCGATCTCGGCAAGGCCGCCGACAAAGCCAACCAGATCTGGGGCGACCTGGTCCCGGTTATCGGCTTCGTGCTGGTCTATAACATCATGCGCCGGGTCGAGATCAATGACACCTGGGCGAGCAGCGAAACGGCGCTCTATTGGGCCACCGGCGTCCTGATTGCGGCGACACTTTGGGCCGTCTCGAACTATCTTCGCCGTAAGGAGCCTGTGCCCCTGTTTCTGGTCTTCACCGCGACCATTGTTGGCGGGTTTGGTCTGCTCGGCATATTGCTGCAGGAAAAATCCTTCCTCTATATCAAGCCGACTATTCAGCAGCTTTTCCTGGCTGGGGTGATCTTTGGTAGCCTAGCCATGGGTCACAATATCTGGAGGGTAATGTTCGACAAGATATTTGACTTGCCCGACTTCGCCTGGCGCACCTTGGCCATACGTTGGGGTCTATTTTTTGTTGCGATGGCTGTCTGGAACGAGTTCCTGTGGCGTTATTATGCACCTGGCTTTGAGAACCCGCTCACGCTTTCTGGTCTCCCGATTGCTCCGGCTGGCAGCTATGACTTTCTAGGGCTCACTTTTGGCAGCCGCGACGCTGAAGAGGTTTGGGCCAATTGGAAGCTTGGCAATATGGTGATCACCTTCATCTTCGGCGCTCTAAACGTTCCGTATACGATGAAGCACTTGCGCGACCCTGAGGCGGCCTAGCTTGTAAGCGCCGCTGTTCCGGGCGGATTGAGGAACGGCGGGAAGCCGCGCTGCGCACGCGTTTCGGCATAATGTGTCAGTGCCCAGACGACTGTCGGGAAAGCCAGCTCAGACCACGGAATGTCAGCCCATTCATATAGCGCAACTTCTTCACTCTCCGGGCCAATTCCGAATTCGCCCTTGAGGCGAGCCCGAAACATCACCTGAACCTGGCCAATCCGCGGTACGGAATAGACCGCCAGAATGCGCTCAATCTCGATATCTGCCAGCGCCTCTTCCTGGGCTTCGCGCCGCGCTGCATCTTCAACCGTCTCACCAAGCTCCATAAAGCCGGCAGGCAGCGTCCAATATCCCTTCCTCGGCTCAATCGCGCGTTTGCAAAGCAGGATCTTGTCGTCCTTCAGAACCACTGATCCAGCTACAATCTTGGGGTTCTGGTAGTCGATGAAATCGCACCGCTGACAGACGCGGCGCAACCTGTCATCACCCGGCGGGGTTTCAAGGGCGAAATCAGCATCGGATTTGACTGTCATCGTTTTGTCAGGGTCTCGCTCTATGGGAGAAAACAATTGATCTGCACACGGTTTGTTCGCATGACATATCTGTGCGGGCTGTGAGATAGGCTAAGATAGGGCGTATGGGCAAACAAGACCACAAACCAGTGTTTGTACTGGCGAATTCTGCGACCCATCTGTTGCATCGTGCGCAGCAGGCTGCCGTCAACCTGTCAGCTGGCGAGCTGGCCAAGAAGGGCCTGACCATTCGCCAATTTGCGGTCTTGGCGGCGCTGCATGATGAAGACGGCCAAAGCCAGTCCAGCCTGGTCGATGCAACCGGGATTGACCGCTCAACACTGGCTGACATGGTCTCGCGTATGGAAAAGGGCGGCATGGTCAAACGCGTCGTCTCCAGGAAAGATGCGCGCGCCAAGGCAGTTTCCCTCACTGCTATGGGAGAGAAAGCCTACCAGGAAAGTGCGCCAGCCGTAGCGGAGGCCGACTCAATCCTGCTCTCAGGGCTACGCAGCTCACGCCGCGAAAGCCTGATCAAGGCGATGACCATCATTTCGAGTGAGTTTCACGACGATGAGTATGATGATCACCCAAGCGGCAAAAAGAAGAAAAAGAAGAAAAAGAAAAAAAAGAAAGCCTAGCTTTCTAACCCGCTCCGCGATGCCAAGAGCGACGCTATCTTGTCCATACTGCTTTGATCCAGCTGACCGCGAATATGCAGAATAACCTGTCCGGAAGCATCGATCACAAATGTCTCAGGCACGCCGGTCAGGCCAAAATCAAGGCCGCCCTGGCCATCCAGATCCATACCAATCGCCGCATATGGGTCGCCAAGCTCGCGCAGAAACTTCGCCGTATCCTCGGGCGTGTCCTTATAGGCCAGTCCATAGACCTGATCCGGAAATTGCGCCGCAAGGTCTGTCAGGAGCGGATGTTCGGCCCGGCACGGCGCGCACCATGAAGCAAACAGATTGACCGCAATTGTCTTGCCGCTCGAAGGCGGCGCAAAGGTAATCTCACCGTCTTGCCCAAACAGAGGAAAAGCGCGCGTCGGTGCCGGGCGCTGGTCGGCTTCATCAAAGCCCGGCTTTTCCGGGTATAATAAGCCGCCCGCGCCGAGCACGCCAAAGCCCGCAAGCAGGACAAGCGGGATGGCGGCTATCCAGCGTTTCATTCGCCTGCCTCGTCCGCTTCGAGGCGTTCGAGCCGCCGCTTTGCAAGCGATACTTTGATCATGGAATAAGCCAGCATCAGCAGTGGAACCACGACACCAATCGCAACAATGGTCCAGATATAGCCAGCATTCTTGTCAAACTCTGGCATCGCTCACCCCTCCGCCAAGCGTTTGGCAATCAACCGGTCGGCGCGTTGATCGAAAATCTCAGATCGCATCAACAGCATGATCATGGCGCTGGCAAATAAGAGCTGACCAAGCGCGCCTATTAGGAGTGGCTGAAGATAAACTGCCGCCATGCCGGGGCCTTCGGCCTCGACGCCTGGTGTCCGGATGACGCTGGACCCCTGATGGATGGTCGATGTCTTCCACAGATCGACAGAAAACTTGATCAGCGGCACATTGATCAGTCCAACCATGGCGAGAATAGCGCCGGCGCGGGCACCTTTCTGGCGTGTATCGAGCGCCGCGCGCAGCGCCATATAGCCAATGAACAGGAAAAGCAGGACGAGAACCGACATCAGGCGGCTATCGAACAGGATGACATTGCGCCACGCCTTGCCCCAGGTCGGCTCGCCCCAGATCGCGCCGGTGGCAAAGCAAAGCGCGGTATAGCCAGCGCCGATGGGCGCAATCGCACGCGCCGCGACATCGGCCAATTCGTGTCGCCAGATGAACCAGACAAAGCTCGCCCCCGCCAATCCGGCATATAGTCCCATACAGAGCCAGGCACTTGGTACGTGCACAAACATCGCGCGAATGATATCGCCGCCCTGATCTGCATCCGGGGGAACCACCCAAAGGCCTTGATAAAGCGCCCAGCCGGTCAAAATCACTCCGAGCCCCAAACAGACCGGAATCGCGGCCTTGGAGAAACCGAGAAAGCGGTGCGGATTGGCAAGTATGGACCACATGCGTTCTGTCTAGCCTCGCTCTAATCTGTCGCCAACCGCAAAGCCGCGCCCATCGCAGCAGGTGCGACACCAAGCGCAAACAGAGTTGAAGCCATCAGGAAAAGCATGCTGGCGCCACCTAACCCCTCATTGACGGTCATGGCTCCAAAAATCAGGCTCGGTACGAAGAATGGCAAAGCGATCAGCGCGATCAGCAGGCCACCGCGCGCAACGCTCGCCGAGAGCGCTGCCGCCACCCCGCCCCATAAAAAAAAGGTCAGCCCGCCGAGCCCATAGGCCAGCATCGCTGGGACAGTCTGCTCAGCCGGGACGCCGAGCATCCGTCCGATTAGCGGTGTCAGAACAACCAGCGGCAAGCCAGAGACCAGCCAATGGGCCAGCGTTTTTGCGGTGGCTATCAAAGACAAGCCTGCCTCTTCCTGCGCCCAGAGGTCGAGCGCGCCGTCCTGCAGGTCTGCCTGGAAGATGCGCTCCAGCGTGACCAGCGCAGCAAGCGCCAATCCCAGCCAGAGGATACCGGGCCCGATGGCTGCAATGGTCTCCGTATCGCTGCCCATCGAAAACAGGACCAGCATTGCAGTGCCGGTAAAAAAGCCGAAGGGCAGTAACAGTCCGGCACCGCCCGCCCAGGACTCGACCAAGGCTTGCCTGAAGGCGGAAGAGAGCGGAGCGGGCTTAGTCATCATTTCTTTCTGCCCTGAGAACAACCAAGCCAACGAGCGCGCCCAATAGAACCAGCAGTCCCAACAACAACCACGATGGCGTTGATTTTGTCTCCTCGAAGCGCAAATAGAGCAGCGCAACAGCAATCAAAATAGCTGCCAGTTTGAGCCAAAGGTCCTTGGCCAATGGAGTGTTCTTCACAGCCCCACCTCCCGGCTCGCCTCTATGGGCGCGCTGCCATGCAAGGCGGCAATCACGCCGCCGCCATTTGCGCGATGTTTGGTGATCATCTCCGCCAAGAGCGCCTGCCCATCGCTATCGAGGGCGTTGAACGGCTCATCCAGCAGCCAGAGCGGACGATCCACCAGCACTAGCCGCCCCAGGGCGGCACGACGTTTCTGCCCGGCCGACAGCATACGGCTCGGCACCAGGGCCGGGCGCGTCATCGCCATTCTGATCAACACAGTTTCGACATCAGTATCGCTGCCCCAGACCTTGGCCCAGTGCGCCAGATGGCTGCGCGCCGTCTCATGCGCTTTCAGGCCATTGGTATGGCCGACCCAGTGATGCGGCGCGGCGCGCTCGATTGTTCCGGCCTGCGCTTCGCTGAGGCCCGCAAGCTGGCGCAGCAGCGTGGTTTTTCCTGATCCGTTCTTGCCGCGCAGCAGAATAGCTTCACCCGCCTTGACCTCTAGGTTAACCGCCCTGAACAGCACACGCTCGCCGCGCACCGCGCCCAATTCCCTGGCCGTGATAAGCGCTGCCCCGCTCAAACCTGATCTCCCACGCCAAGTGCCGCAGGGACAGGCGATTGCGCAATGCACGAGGCCGGGCTAGGAAGCGGCCAAGTTCCAGTTTCAACGATATGAGAGGTGACTACGTTCATGCCTTCCCTCGACAGCTTCAAGGCCCGCAAGACCCTGACCGTAAACGGTAAGGATTACACTTACTACTCCCTCGATGCCGCAGCCAAAAATGGCCTTGGCGACATCTCAAGACTTCCCGCCTCCTTGAAAGTCCTGCTTGAGAACATGCTCCGCAATGAGGATGGCACGACGGTCACAAAAGCCGATATCACCGCCTTCAAGACCTGGATCGATAATGGCGGCAAGATCACTCACGAAATTGCTTACCGCCCGGCGCGCGTCCTGATGCAGGACTTCACCGGTGTTCCGGCTGTCGTGGACCTCGCCGCCATGCGCGACGCCGCAAAGAAACTCGGCGCAGAAGCCGATGCCATCAACCCGCAAGTGCCGGTTGACCTGGTCATTGACCACTCCGTGATGGTTGACAGTTTTGCTGGCCCCGACAGTTTCCGGAAAAATGTCGAGATCGAGTATCAGCGCAATCAGGAACGCTATGAATTCCTGCGCTGGGGTTCGACCGCGTTTGAGAATTTCCGCGTTGTCCCGCCAGGCACTGGTATCTGCCATCAGGTCAATCTGGAATATCTCGGCCAGACCGTCTGGACCAAGGAAGAGGGCGGCGAGACGATTGCTTATCCGGATACTTGCGTCGGAACTGACAGCCACACCACAATGATCAATGGGCTGTCTGTGCTCGGTTGGGGCGTCGGTGGTATCGAAGCCGAAGCGGCGATGCTCGGTCAGCCAGTTTCCATGCTGATCCCGGAAGTTGTCGGCTTCAAACTGAAGGGCAAATTGCCCGAAGGTGCGACGGCGACTGATCTGGTCCTGACCGTCACCAAAATGATGCGTGATTTCGGTGTGGTCGCGAAGTTCACTGAATTCTTCGGCCCCGGCCTTGCCAATCTGACCCTTGAAGATCAGGCGACGCTGTCAAACATGTCGCCGGAGTTTGGCTCGACCTGCGCCTTCTTCCCGGTCGATGGTGACACCGTGAAATACATGACCAATACCGGCCGCGACGCTGACCGTATTGCGTTGGTTGAAGCCTATGCCAAGGCGCAGGGCTATTGGCGTCCGGACATGGCGGACCCTGTTTTCACTGACACACTGGAACTTGATCTGTCCAGCGTCGTGCCGAGCATTTCCGGCCCGAAACGCCCGCAGGATCAGGTCCTGCTATCAGAGGCCGATACCAAGTTCGCCGAGGCGATGGTCAAGGAGTTTGGCAAGGCGGCTGACGCGGCTGAGCCGATCGCAGTCAAAGGCGAAGACTATACCGTCACCCATGGCGACGTGTTCATCGCAGCGATTACGTCTTGTACGAATACATCAAACCCAAGCGTACTGATCGCGGCCGGCCTGCTTGCGCGCAAAGCTGCCGCGCTCGGTCTTGATCGCAAGCCATGGGTCAAAACCTCGCTAGCACCAGGTTCTCAGGTTGTGACCGACTATCTCGATAAGGCAAACCTGTCTCAGGATCTCAACGCGCTCGGCTTCAACCTCGTCGGCTATGGTTGCACGACCTGTATCGGCAATTCCGGCCCGCTTGATCCTGATCTTGCCAAGGCCATCGCAGACGGCGACCTGGTGTCATGCTCTGTCTTGTCGGGCAACCGCAATTTCGAGGGCCGGATCGGCCCCGACATCAAGGCGAACTATCTCGCCTCGCCGCCGCTCGTGGTTGCCTATGCCATCGCTGGAACTCTGCGCACCAATATCACGACCCAGCCACTCGGGCAGGACAAGGACGGCAACGATGTCTACCTCAAGGATATCTGGCCAACCAGCCACGAGATCGCAGAAATCATGACTGAATGTGTGACGCCGCAAATGTTTGCCGAACGCTATTCCGACGTGTTCAAAGGCGATGAGCACTGGCAAGGTATCGAGGTTTCAGGTGGACAGACCTATTCGTGGCCACCTGCCTCAACCTATGTGCAGAACCCACCATACTTTGAAGGCATGAGCAGGTCTGTTGATGCGCCGACAGATGTCGAAAATGCCCGTGTGCTTGCCCTGTTTGGTGACAGTATCACAACTGACCACATCTCTCCGGCCGGTTCGATCAAGGCCTCCAGCCCAGCCGGTGAATATCTGCAAAGCCACCAGGTCAATGTCGTTGACTTCAACTCGTATGGCTCGCGGCGCGGCAATCACGAAGTGATGATGCGCGGCACGTTCGCGAATATCCGGATCAAGAACCAGATGGTGCCAGGTGTTGAAGGCGGCGTGACGGTTCACCATCCAAGCGGCGAGCAGATGCCGATCTATGATGCCGCCATGCGCTACCAGTCCGAAGGTAAGCCCTTGGTCGTCTTCGCTGGCCACTTATACGGCAACGGATCGTCACGCGACTGGGCCGCGAAAGGTACCATCCTGCTCGGTGTGCGCGCCGTGATCGCCGGCTCGTTTGAACGCATTCACCGCTCGAACCTGATCGGGATGGGCGTACTGCCCTTGGAGTTTGCCGAAGGCACAACTTGGGAAAGCCTCGCTCTTAAAGGTGACGAACAAGTATCAATTGAAGGCATCGCTGATATCAAGCCTCGCCAGAGCATCGAGGTCAGCATCACCCGTGCAGACGGCACAACACTTACCGCACAGACCGTCGTGCGCATCGATACCGACAACGAGTTGGATTATTATCGCAATGGCGGCATCCTGCACTATGTGCTGCGCAATCTGGCCAATGACGCCGCATAACGCAGCTGTCACAGACATGTGAGTCCCAATTGGGCGAGGGAGGCGCTATGTGAACGACATGACACGTTTCCTCGCCCTTTTTATTGGTATGGTTTTCCCGTTCACGCTTCCGGTTTCTGCCGATCCTGCGGCAGACCGACCAGTGCTTGTTGAACTCTTTGCTTCGCAAAACTGTCAGGCCTGCCCAAAAGCGCATCGCACGCTGAGGTCGGTCGCTGCCGAGGACACCAATATCGTCGTCCTGACATGGTCTGTCGACTATTGGGATTATCTCGGAAATCCCGACCCAATGGCAATGCCGGAATCTAAGGTCCGGCAGGATGCTTACGTTGAAAATCTCAGCTTGCGCGCACCTTACACGCCGCAATCTGTCTATAATGGGGAAACACAATGCCCGGCGACGCGTAAGAAAACGGTGACGCGCACAATCAATGCACAGCGTGGCAAGACACGTGAAGATGACCCGGTTCTGGTCCAGAACGGTACGCAAGTGAGGGTTGACGGCGATTGCAGCGAGCCACTGGATGTCATGATGGTCCGCTATTTGAGCGATGACCAGCACGAGACCGATATGCTCAATCCGGTCATCGCCAGTGAGCCGCTTGGCACATGCGATGCCGACAGTTCAACTTTTGCAGCCAACTGCGATGGGCAATGCGCCATATTGCTTCAGGAGCCCGGCTTTGGCCGCGTACTTAGTACGCTGCTTCTTAACTAAACCGGATGGATCAGGACTTGTTGCCGGCCAGCGTGTTGAGCTGAGCCTGCATGGCTTCCATTTGCATACGTAGGATAGACATCGGATCCATACTTGATGGGTTGCCACTGGCGCTGCCATCCTTTGATGCTGCGCCGGGCGTGAACATCCGCATGGTGTTTTCAAACACTTCCATGTTCGCCCGAGCCTGTTTCTCAAACATCGCAAATGGATTTGCCGCGCCGCCAACGCCGCTGCTCCAACGTTCCTGGGCTTCGGAGAAACTGTTCATGCTCATTTCAAGCCAGGCGGGTAGAAGCGACTGCGAGCCGCCGCCATAAAAGCCGATAAGCTGGCGCAGGAAATTGACCGGCAAGGCGCCCTCACCTTTTGTTTCCTGCTCGAAGATAATCTGGGTCAGGACTTGCCGTGTCAGGTCTTCGCCAGACTTGGCATCGCGCACTTCGAAGTCCACTTCGCGGCGCACAAGATCTGACAGATGATCAAGTGTGACATAGGAGGATGTCGAGGTATCATAGAGACGTCTATTCGCATATTTCTTGATGATCACCCGGTCGGTTGGCTTGGTCGTCTTTGTCATGGGTTGCCTCTCTAAGGCCTGTCACTGTTGCTATCATCGCGCGGTGTCACTTACTGTGACACAAAATGTCATAGTTCAAAAGCGGCCTTGGCATGTTTAGGACATCCATGCTTACATCCAATTTAGCAAATGCAGCAAATTTCATGCTGCACGACACCGGGGAGTGAAGAATGACAAAGACGGCATTGGTAACTGGCGGCACACGTGGCATCGGCCGCGCCATAAGCGAGGCGTTCAAGGCGAAGGGCTATAATGTTGCTGCAAACTATGCCGGCAATGAAGAGGCCGCAAAACTCTGCGAGCAGGAAACCGGGGTTTCTTGCTTCAAGTTTGATGTCGCGAGTTATGACGAAGTGGGGGCCGGACTTGCTGAAATCGAGAGCAAGCTTGGCCCTGTCGATGTGATCGTCAATAATGCCGGTGTGACACGCGATGCGCCTTTCCACCGCATGTCGCTAGAGCAGTGGAACGATGTCATCAATATCGATCTCAGCTCGGCCTTCAATGTCACACGCCAGGTCTGGGATGGCATGCGCGAGCGCGGCTATGGCCGGGTGATCAACATCTCGTCCATCAACGGTCAAAAAGGGCAGTTTGCTCAGGCGAATTATTCTGCCGCCAAAGCCGGCTTGATCGGATTCTCAAAAGCGCTTGCCCTGGAAGGGGCCAAAAAAGGCATCACCGTCAATACGGTCTGCCCCGGTTATATCGACACAGAAATGGTTCGCGCTGTGCCTCAAAATGTATTGGACGGCATTATTGCCACCATCCCGGCAGGACGTCTTGGCAAGGCTGAGGAGATCGCCGCGATGTGCGCCTATCTCGCCAGCGATGAAGCCGCCTTCATCAATGGTGCGACCATGACCGTGAACGGCGCTCAGTATATCGCGGGCTAGTCGAGCGGCTCGGCATGCACCGGCAGGGCGAGATCCATTCGCCCGTCGGAAACCCGGCCGCGAAGTCTCAGTGCGGTGCCTTCTGGTCTGGTGCAAAGCTCCCAAGCATCGCGGCTAACCTCGATGATCAGATCACTTGAGGCAGCCAAGCGCTGACACGCAACGCGGTCCAGATGATGCTCACCCGGTGCTCGGCGCGGGCCAAGCGTCGTGACAAGCAATGTAAATCCTCGATGGTCTGCATCCAAGTTCTCGGCAGGCTTGATGGCATAGGCGGATTTTGACCACAGACCGATTTTCTCACTGCGGGCCTCTTGTTCGGCTGCCAGGAATTCATCGGTCCTGAGGGCCGTGTCAGGATAGAACCTGACACGCGCGCCGCCTTGCCTGATCATCTCCATGTTTAGCCAGTATTCCGGGCCTAGTTGACCTGTCGTGACAACATGAGCCAAGGCTCGGTCATAGCGGTCCCGCGTCAGTCCTGAATAATAAAGCTGAACATCGCGCCCAAGAACGAGATCCTCGAGCAGGCGAGCGGCCTCAACAGCATTCGGGTCAGGGTCACGATCCCGCGGACGGAGCGCGGGCGCCTCTATCGCAATCAGTCGGACAGACTGGCCGGTATCTAGCACCAATGCATCGCCATCAATGACGCGCACAACCCGGCCTGACTCACCTGGCTGCATATCGTCAAAAGGGCCGGCAGCGCCACATGCCGACAAGGCAAACATCAACGAAACCAGAACTGCCTTAATCCCCAACATCACTTCATCCCGCACAAGACCGAGGCAGGGTCAATCCAGATTCCATTTTGGTTCAACTTTCGGACATGCTAGCCAATGTGGGATAACAATAAACCGGGAGACACTTATGCGCTTATCAAGGCTGACAATTGCAATGGCTATTCCTGCCCTGGTGGCTTGCGGACCAAACGAGACGCAGCCTCCCGCGCCTGAAATCAGCGCTGAAGATCAACTCATGACACAGTTGATCGATGCGCAGCCTGGCGACGTAATTGAGCTTCCTGAGGGCACACTCTCTTTCACGCGCGGACTTAGCCTGACCACTGACGGTGTCACGATTCGCGGACAGGGCATGGACAAGACGGTACTAAGTTTTGCCGACCAGATCGCTGGCGCTGAAGGCCTGCTGGTGACGGCAAGCGATTTCACGATCGAAGATCTGGCGATTGAAGACGCGAAAGGCGACGCCCTCAAAATCAATGAGGGAGAGAATATCACCATCCGGCGCGTGCGTGCGGAATGGACCGGTGGGCCGAAAACCGAGAATGGCGCCTATGGCATCTATCCTGTGCAGACCACCAATGTCCTGATTGAAGGCACCGTGACCATCGGCGCGTCCGATGCCGGCTTGTATGTCGGCCAGTCGAAGGATGTTATCGTTCGGGGTAACCGTGCAGAGTATAACGTCGCGGGGATCGAGATAGAAAATACGGTCAATGCCGATGTCTATGACAATGTCGCCACCAACAATACTGGCGGTATATTGGTCTTTAATATGCCAGAGCTTGAGCAGGCAGGACGTGCCACACGCGTTTTCGACAACAAGGTCTACTCCAACAATACAGATAATTTTGCCCATGCCGGAACACCCGTGGCCAGCGTCCCGGCAGGCACCGGCATCATCATCAACTCCAATGATGCGGTCGAAATTTTCGAGAACGAGATTTCCGACAACAAGACCAGCAACATCATCATCTCAAGCCTGTTCTCGACCGGTTATTCCGAGCGCAGCACAAGCGATACGTTTGACCCCTATCCAGAAAGTATTTTCATTTATGACAATACCTTCTCTGGCGGCGGTGATAATCCAGCCACGCCAGAGCTTGCGGTCGCTCGTATGGCCCTGTTTGGCTTGGATGGGGCTTTGCCGGACATCCTCTGGGACGGCTTTGCTGATACGGCAAAGCAGGTTGACGGCGTGACGCCAGACGCCCTGCGAATTTGCGTCGATAATGGTGAGGCTGAAGTCCTCAACGCAGACGGTCCGAACGGGTTTTCCAATCCGTCCATGGATCAAGATGCGTTTCGGTGTACGCTTGAGAAACTCCCTGCCGTTGATCTCGGGCGGCCTTAGGCAAAGGCATCGACGCAATGCCAAAAATGGTGACAGTGCTGAAATCGCTTGGCTTTGCACTCGCAGGGTTGATCCTGGTCTCCTGCGCGCGGCACGAGATCGTTTCAAATACAGCGCCTGTCTTCCACCTCGAAGATAATCCGCAACTGCTCAGCGAATGGAATATTTTCAGCGTCTCAAGCGGCGCGCTCTCACTTCATGACAATGTCGTCGCCTATGACCTGAATTCAGCCCTGTTCACCGACTATGCGCAGAAGCTGCGAACGATCTGGATGCCGGAGGGCGCCGAGCCTGCGGCCTATCGCGGCGGGGATTACCCGGACTTCCCGGTGGGCACCGTGATCAGCAAGACCTTTTACTATCCGCTCGCCAAGACGGATGGCGAGGCGCCAGCTGTGCTGAAGTTTGATTATCCCGAGGGACAGCTTAGTCCAGACCTTACCAATCTCACGGCTCTTCATTTGGTCGAAACCCGGCTACTGGTGCGACGGGATACTGGGTGGCATGCCGTGTCCTATGTCTGGAATAAAGCACAGACCGATGCGGTACTTACAAAGATTGGCGATGCCAAGCCGATGGTCCTGGTGGGCAGTGGCGGCGACCACACCGACTTTACCTATATCGTTCCCAACATTAATCAGTGCGCGGGATGCCACGCCCTTAACAACACGACCCGGACATTGGAGCCATTAGGTGTTCGCCCGCGCCATATCAACAAGCTCTACACGTATGGGGCAGAGCCGCAGAACCAACTGCTCTTCCTCGAAGCGAAGGCCTATCTCAGCGGCGCTCCGGCGAGCGAAGACATTCAGACGAATGTCAATTGGCGTGACAATTCTCAGCCGCTAGACCTTCGTGCGCGCGCCTATTTGGATATCAATTGCTCGCATTGCCATAACCCGGTAGGGCCTGCTGACACATCGGGTCTCGATCTGACTATGGACGCCCCGGTTGGACCTGCCCTTGGTATCTGCAAACTGCCGATTGCTGCAGGTGCCGGTACGGGCGGGCGACCCTTCGATATTGTACCTGGCAATGCAGAGGCATCGATCCTGTTGCACCGAATGGAGATTGATGACCCCGGCGCGATGATGCCGGAACTTGGCCGCAGCCTCGTCCACAAAGAGGGGGTAGAACTGATCCGCGCCTGGATAAATGGAATGCAGGGCAGCTGTTCTTCCTAATGCTGGAGAGCGCTTGAATATAACGGCCGGAATTTCGTCAGCAGGTAAGAAAACAGCCCATACTGGCCAGACTGGCTCAATCCGATTTCAGGCACTTATGTTGGAACAGCGTATTTTGGCAGGGCCTCAAGCGCGTTTTTGAGCGCATCGCCCCAGCCGGCAGAGATTGCGCCGAACGCAGCATCGTCTGCCTCAATTCGGAACTGGATGCCTTCTACGAGCGCGTTCTCATTGTAGATATGTACATCGAGGGGCATGCCGACTGACAGGTTGGCCTTTAAGGTCGAGTCAAAAGAGACACAGAGCAATCGTACAGCATCCTCCGCACTCATAGCCGGGTCAAATGCACGGAGTATGATTGGTCGGCCATACTTTGTTTCGCCGATCTGGAAGAATGGGGTTTCCTTTCCAGCTTCAACAAAATTACCCTCTGGATAGATCATGAAAAGGCGCGGCTCCATGCCAGCTATCTGACCGCCCATGATCAGAGTTGCTCCAAAAGACGCCTCGCCAGTTTGACCGTCCTCGGCATGCATATCGACCACTTCTTTTAGCGTATCGCCAATCAGACGCGCAGCCTGAAACAGTGTTGGGGCGTGCATCAGACTGGGATCGCGATCTTTTGGCGCCTTGGAGCGTTCGTCCAGCAGGCTTACGACCGCCTGTGTGGTGGCCAGATTACCCGCTGTCATCAATGTAATCACGCGGTCGCCCGGCTCGGACCAGGTGAACATTTTTCGAAATTTCGAAATATTATCGACCCCGGCATTCGTCCGCGTGTCAGACATGAAGATCAAACTATGATCGAGCTTGAGCGCTGCACAATATGTCACTGCGAATCTCCAGAATTCAGGGAGCGAACTCTTATTGCTGAACCTGAACGGTTACAATCAGATTCTCCTGTTGCGCTCCAACGACAAATCCCGATGTCGGTGCCGCGCCGATATAGTCCAAACTCCGCGCGATCTGGACATACCTCTCGTCAGGGCTGATGGCGTTCGAAATATCGAACCCGACCCAACCGAGCCCATCAACATGGGCTTCAGCCCAAGCATGGCTTGCGTCCTGATCTACACGGTCATTCATCATCAGGTAGCCACTGACATAGCGGGCCGGAAACCCGAGCAAGCGCGCGGCACTCAGGAAAATGTGGGTGTGATCCTGACAGACACCGACCCGGTGCTCCAATGCTGCTTCAGCGCTTGTCATGACACTTGTTGTACCGGTCTCGTAAGTGACTTCGGCGAGGATCTGCTCGCTGAGCTTGTGCAAGGCAGCGACGCCATCTCCGGCATCCAGTCCGGCAGATTTTGTCAGGGCTTTGACCCTTTCTCCCGGTTTTGTAAGCTTCGTTTGACGCAAATAGAACCATAGCGGCATGGGCAAATCATGCACGCCAACAACACCGTTTGTTTGAAGCGTCTCGACCTCTCCGGAGACCAGAACGCTGACTTCTTTTGAGCCGGAATCCAGCTTCACCAGGTCAACCAGGTTTCCGTGTTCGTCGGTAAAGCTCGCCTGCCGCTGCGCACCCTCGAACTGCATGTCCCACGATTTTACGTTTTGACCAGAACTGGACCGGGGTCTGATGCGAAGCTGCTGCAGGGCATAGGATGCCGCAACTTCGTAACTGTAACGCGTGGAGTGGTTGATCTTGAGCAGCATGTCAGGTCTGGAACCTATAGTCGGTTTCAATGGCTTTGGAGAGGCTGGCATTACGGGCGATGAAGTCGATCAGGAATTCGTGCAGGCCCGAGCCAATAATAAGATCACTGGAGGAATTGCTAATGTGCGCTTCGTGGCTTGCGGCAAGGTCATGCGCATCCGTCCGTTGGCCATAATCGGCCTCCAGAGCACTCAAAGTAGAGATGATTTCGTCATAACAATAAGCGATAGAGCGCGGCAATCGGGCATCGTGGATTAGAAAATCGACAATCGCGGATGGGCTGATTTCGCCGCCATGCAACCAATGGAAAGACCGCTCTGCGGAAGCTGAGCGTAGAATCATTTCCCACTGAACCAAGTCGAGCGACGAACCAACAGAGGCGCTGGACGGCAATAAGACATAGTATTTGGTGTCGAGAATCCGGGCTGTATTATCAGCCCGCTCAATCATTGTTCCAAGGTTGACGAACCTGAAAATATCGTTGCGAAGCATCGTGCCATTGATGGTGCCGCGAACCAGCGCTGTTTGCCGACGCACACGGGAGAGAAGACCGGGCAGGTCCGTATTGTAATCCTGATTATCGAATGCGCTGCGAAGCTGTAGCCAAGTTTCGTTGATCGCCTCCCAGACATCTCTGGTCAGGGCTGTTCGGGTCATTCGAGCATTTTCACGAGCCGCTGCGATGAAATTGTAAAGGCTGGAAGGATTGCTGCGGTCCGCGATCAGATAGGCAACGACTTCTCTGGTTTTAAAATCACGATGTCCAGCCAGATAGAGATCAAGCGTGCCAGCCGTTGTCAGTACCGATTCCCATTCGCTGTGCCCCGTGCGTGAGCGTGTCAGCGACATTCGAAACCCGGCATCAACAAGCCTTGCTGTATTTTCAGTGCGCTCAAGATATCGCATCATCCAGAACAGGCCGGATGCGGTTCTTCCAAGCATCTTACTCATCGCTCAGCACCCAGGTGTCTTTGGTTCCGCCACCCTGACTGGAATTTACAACCAGTGAGCCCTCTTTCATGGCGACCCGCGTCAACCCGCCTGGAACGACGTCAATGCTATTCGGCGATACCAGTACGAATGGCCGAAGATCGACATGCCGCGGTGCCAAGCCTGACTCGGTGAGTATCGGCACCGTTGAAAGCGCCAATGTCGGTTGGGCAATATAGTTGCCCGGTTTGGCTTTCAGTTTGGCACGAAACGCTTCGATCTCTTTTTTGTTCGCGGCCGGCCCGACGAGCATACCGTAACCGCCAGACCCATGGACCTCCTTCACCACCAGATCAGCCAGATTGTCGAGGACGTATTTAAGCGCCTCCGGTTCCGAGCAACGCCACGTCTCGACATTTTTCAAGAGTGGAGTCTGCCCGGTATAGAACTGAATGATATCGGGCATGTAGGAGTAAAGCGCCTTGTCATCCGAAATTCCGGTTCCCGGAGCATTGGTAATCGTAATAGCTCCTGATCGATAAATATCGAAGATGCCCGGTACGCCCAGCATTGAGTCCGGATTGAAATTAAGCGGATCCAGATACTCATCATCGACTCGTCGGTAGAGAACATCAATCGGTTCAAACCCGCACGTTGTGCGCATCGCAACCCGGCCATCGACGATACGGAGATCCTGTCCTTCGACGAGCTCAACCCCCATTTGATCTGCGAGAAAAGCGTGTTCGTAATAGGCAGAGTTGTGAATGCCTGGCGTCAGGACGGCGATGGTTGGTTTGCCGGTACAGGCTGGCGGCGCAGAAGCGGCCAGAGATTTGCGCAGAAGCGTGGGATAGTCGCCAATGTTCTCGACCCCTACACGCGAGAACAATTCCGGAAACATTTTCAACATGGTTTCTCGGTTTTCCAGCATGTATGACACACCTGACGGTGTTCGGGCATTATCTTCCAGAACGAAAAATTCATCCGGGCCAGTCCGCACCAGGTCTGTTCCAACGATATGTGTGTAAATCGCGCCCGGCGGATCGACCCCCACCATCTGCGGTAGAAACGCCTCATTATCGGTAATCAGCTGCGCCGGGATGCGCCCGGCCCGCAGAATTTCCTGGCGATGGTAGATATCATGCAGGAACGCATTCAGGGCTTTGACTCTTTGTTCGATCCCTTTGGTCAGCTTACTCCATTCTCGCGCGCTAATAATCCGCGGCAACAGATCGAACGGGATCAGACGCTCGTCTGCTTCTGTCTCGCCATACACATTGAAAGTTATGCCCGTCCGCCGGAAGAAGGTTTCGGCGTCTGCTGATTTTTGCTTCAGTTTTCTGGCATCAATGCCGGAAAGCATTTTGTTGTATTCAGCATAGGGCGGGCGTATTTCATCACCGTGCCCCCACATTTCGTCGAAATATTTCGAATTTTCAGCCATTACTTAGTGACACACATCGACGGCCCCGTAGCAAGCGAAGGCGTGCTTCTGACACAGTAATCCTCTCGACCGACCAGATTTGCGGCGTGGTGCACGAATTTGCTTTGTAAATGCGGCGACCCGGGCGCGATTTGAACGCACGGTCTGGCGGTTGGGAGTTTCAAGCTTTTGCCAGTTCTCGATCCCTTTGATCAGAAGCTCAAGCGGCACCTGATCGCAGGCGCTCATCAGCCGCAATAGTCGAGGCGATAAAGCCGCCGCCGAGGATGCGGGTGCTGCCCTCCGGGTCATAGAGCACGCAGGCCTGGCCACGCGCGACACCTTCCTCGCTGGCATCGAACCAGACGGCTGGGGCGCCGTCATGATAACCAAGGCGGGCGGGCAGTGGCTCGCGGGTCGAGCGGACGCGGGCAAGCACCTTGTCGGCGCGCGAACAGGCCTCGTCCAGCGTGCCATCGCCGAGCCAGTTGAGTTCTTCCATGGTCAGGGCTGCTGTCAGCAGGGCTTCACGCGGGCCAACAATGACCTGACGTTTCGGGGCATCGATCTTGACCACGTAAAGCGGTTCGCCAACGGCGACATTGAGGCCGCGGCGCTGTCCGATTGTGTAGTGGATGACGCCTTCATGCTCACCGAGGATCCGGCCATCAAGGTGCACAATCTCGCCGCCGCGCCCGGAGCCTGGGCGCAATTTCTCGACCACTTTGGCGTAGGAGCCTTCGGGCACGAAACAGATGTCCTGGCTGTCCGGCTTCATCGCCACGGGCAGGTCGAAATGATCAGCCAGCGCCCGCACTTCGGTCTTTGGCAGGTCACCGAGCGGGAAGCGGACATAGTCCAACTGTTCCTTCGTGGTGGCGAACAGGAAGTAGGACTGGTCACGGCTGGCATCCATGGCGCGGTGCAGCTCTGGCTCACTGTCGCCAGACGTGCGGCGGATATAGTGGCCGGTGGCAAGGCAATCTGCGCCGAGCTCTTGGGCGGTGCGGAGCAAGTCCGAGAATTTGACCGTCTGGTTGCAGCGAATGCACGGGATCGGCGTTGCACCCGAGAGATAGGTGTCGGCGAAATCATCCATCACTTGCTCTCTGAAGCGGCTTTCATAATCGAGGACATAATGCGGGATGCCGATCTGGTCGGAGACATTGCGGGCATCGTGGATGTCCTGGCCGGCGCAGCAAGCGCCCTTTTTTTCGATCGCCGCGCCGTGGTCGTAGAGCTGCAGCGTGATGCCGATGACATCATAGCCGCGCGCCTTAAGCAGGGCCGCGACAACAGAACTGTCAACACCGCCAGACATGGCGGCCACGACACGGGTCTCGCCGGGCGGCTTTGCAAAGCCAAGGGAATTGAGCGCGCCTGGTGCCGGCGGGGCTTCAGGCGCAGTCAGCGCCGTCATGTCAGTCATGTCTCTCTCCAGACGGGTTCAAGGCCCGCAGCAGATGGGTTTGAAACTCGGATATAGGGCCTATTGGCGTCGCTGTCAGCCGCCAGAATCAATCACCGCCTGCACATGCGCATAAAACGCCGCGCGGTTGGCGCGCTCCCCATCCTTTACGCCGAGCGCGCTGGTCCAGTTGGCATTGGCGGCGATAATCAGATCGCGGACCGGGTCAATGAAGATGCCCTGGCCGAATATGCCGCCAGCGCGGAAACTGCCATCCTCATCGATCCACCCCTGATAGCCATAGCCGCCAGTGTCAAAATCGCGATTGAGGAAATAGGGAGACGGATTCTGGGACAGGCCTTACTACCCTATCCCACCCAAATAAATCGGAGGTTCCGCTGACATTGCCCATAGTAGTGCTTGCCATTTCAATAAGCGTACTCGACCCGATTACGACCGGACTTTTTTGCTTCATATAACGCCGAGTCCGCCTTGCCGACAACGTCACGTAGTGATTGTCCTGGTTTGTATTCTGCGATGCCGAACGAAGCTGTGACCGGAACAGGACTTTCACCTGATTGATCCAGACCTGTTCCAGCTGCTGCGAATTTCTGCTTTATCCCGACCATCAGATTATGAGCAGCGATTGCATCCGTCTTGGGTAGTACCACGGCAAACTCATCCCCGCCAAACCGTGCCACCAGGTCATGACCCTTTGTATTCTCGTCTATAATTTTGGCAAACTTCTTCAAGATATCATCACCGACCTGGTGCCCGAACTTGTCATTGATCTCTTTGAACCGATCGATATCCGCCAGAGCCAAGCTAAACGTATCATCCGATTTCCGAGTCCGAGATATTTCGTCGTCAATTCGACAGTTAAAGGCGCGTCGGTTAGCTACTTCTGTCAAGGGGTCGCGCATGCTCTGACTGTAAGCCTTCTCGAGCTCCCGGTTCAAATTCCGAATTTGGTTCTGCGATTGAATAAGACCTTCACTCAGCTGATTTGACATCGCGGCCATTTTTTTGTTTTCGTTTAAAAGCGTTGCGACAAGCGCTTGGAGTTCATGCGCCGACCCTGCCGCGGGGATTTGGGCCTCCACACCATCAAGGACGGATTCAAATTTGGCGTTATTCTGAGTACCTCTCTCGATCAGGGCTCTGACCGCTGCGATTCTGACTTCAAATTCTTGTCCCACGTTGTGGTGAAGTGCCTGGGTCTCACGCTCACCTAGAAACTCCCGATGAATTTCTCCGATCTCGTAAACTCCCAGTTGGTCGCTGCGCGACAAGACATCATCAACGCGTTCTTTCAAACCGTCCGGCACGCCCGAAGCATAGGCATACCACACGGCATACGCGGCGGGATCTGGCGGCGTTCGGTGATTCTGAATTAAATCGAACGCTTCGCCCGAGATTCTGTAGATCTCTAATACTTTTTGATTAGCTGGCATGACGGGAGTACCTAAAGCGGGGTTGCTATCCTAAAAAATTTGCACCCACGTGTTCAAGCGTCGGGCGCACCAAATCACTACCTTAAGTAGATTTATGGAGGGTTAATCACGGCTCAAGCTAGCGTGAACACCTCGACCGAAAGCGCAAAATGAGTCACCGCTGCTTCGGCGGGACTTAAGCGGCGCGTACATCCGCCGGATTACTCTCCGATACCAGACTCTCCACTAGTGCTTGCAAGTCACGAATTGCGGAAAAGACGAGCACGTGTTCCGGCCCGTTCTCCTGTAAGTCTGATCCATCCGGAAATGCGGCCTGTTTCCAGAGGCACAGTTTTACCAGGACATCCTCGAGTGTGCCTGAGCGAATTGATGCGACTTTAGTGATCAGATGGAGTTGCTTGTCCAACTCCAAATCAGCCAGCTCTTCAGTCTCGAGAGATTGCGCGTATTCGCGCCTGCGGGTCTCGGCCTGCTGCCAATCTAACGCACCTGTGTCGATTCTCTCCGAATTGCTCATATCATTCTCCCAGCGTAGATGAATTACGGTTCATGAATTTGGCAACTACCACAAGTAGTATTTTTGGTTAATCTATAATTAATTCGACACAACTGGCAGACATGTTTTTGTCGACAATGTAGTGCTGGATAGGGCGCCGTTTTCTTTGAGAACTATAATTCAGACTTGATTCGCTGCACGCCTCGACTCATCTTGAAACGGTGTCAATTAGTTAACAACGAGCTGATTCACTCCCCGCGCGACACAACTAAAGGTAGCAGTGCGTTAACAAGGTGATGGCGACATGAACGCAGCGAACAGCTCTGACTTTGCGAAACAGCGAGACTTTGAGGGTGTGTTTCGCACGGGTGAGATTACCTGAAACCTAAGTGTTTGCTTGGTTTGCGCATCTAGTTTGATCGGGCGCAACACAATGAGCCAGACCCACTTTGTCACCTGGCGTTCTCCAGAAGCGTCAGCCGTCCGTTAACACAACCTTAAAACGAATAGATAATACTTCTGGTGGCACAATGGCCAGTGCGAAAAGGGGTTACATCAATGTCTGAAGTCAGAGCACCAACATCGATAGATCATATCGTGGGTATGCGTATCCGCGAAGCGCGGCGTGAAGCGAAGCTCTCACAAGAGGCCCTAGGTGAGCTTCTCGGGCGTACGTTCCAACAAATCCAGAAATATGAAAAGGGCGTAAATCGCGTTTCGGCGGGCGTATTGTTTGAGGTCGCACGCGTGCTCAACAAAGAGCTCACCTGGTTCTTCGGCACGTCAAACGTTCATCGCCTGCCAGCAAGCCGAGAGACAGATTCACCGGAGTTTAGCGAATGCCTGTCTATTCTGACAGAACTTCGCGATAGCCCGTCGCTCGCTTCAGTTCGCGAAGTGCTCATGCTTGCAAAGAAAGTATCACTTGGGACACCGCCCGAGGTGAAATACGGTTAGAAATTCTTACACGTGGCTGTTAAGCGAATGGCGACTACCCAAAAAATCCGAGCGCCAGAGCTAGGCCTAATTCATTCAGGGTTCCGGCTCTAGTTTTATCGTCAGCGCTTGTCGTCCTTTCGATAAAGTCGATGGGAGTGCAAACAGCGTCTGTAAGGGCCTGACGAATTTGAACGCGGGTTCGACGAGCTATGCTTTTTGATATGATCGGCCAGGGCAATTTGTCCATGAATACTGATATGCAGCCTAGCGACGTTTTAGCTCCTCGCGCTTGATTCTGTCATCGGAATCGAGCGCTCGCTTCAAGGCGTCACGCCGATATTCAAGCTCCCGCCCTTGTCTGGACATCTCCTCACCATTGGCGCGCAGTTGCCGTATCAGATTTTGAACATATCCGTGCTGATAAGCTAGACGTGTCGCACCGAAGCCGTGCGGCTGCTGATCGACTGTCTTCAACTCGCTCTCAAGTTGCTCTGCCTCAGCCTCCGATTGGCTCAGTTCGAGCTGAGCAACCCGGAAATTCTGCTCTGTTTTTCGGCGCTTCAATGAGACCAGTCGAGCCAGTTTCAAGTACGGGTCTTTCATGCGAGATTACATGTGCTGACGCACACGCTCCACAAAGTTGATCGCCGCGGCCACGGCGGCGAAGTGTTCGGGCAAGATTTCCTGGTCGACTTCCACCAGCTTGTAGATTGAGCGGGTCGAGGGCGGGTCTCGGTGTATCGGAATATCGTTTGCGATTGCTAGTTCCCTGATCTTGGCGGCGAGATGATCGACACCTTTAGCGACGCAAACTGGTGACGCGTTGCTTTCCGAATTCCATTTCAGGGCGACGGCATAATGTTCCGGGTTGACCATGATCACTGTTGCATCCTTGACATTACGCAGCATCTGACTTCGGGATATTTTCGACCCGGCCTGACGTCGCTGTTGCTTCAGTTGTGGGTCGCCTTCGCTCTGTTTCATTTCCTTCTTAAGCTCTTCTCGTGACATCTTGAGCTGATTGGCGTGAAGTCGGCGCTGTAGTGGCAGGTCTATTGAAGCGAGGAAGACCTGAAAGATCAGGAACCAAACAATTAGCAGCATCGACTGGTCAAATGTGAATTGAGCAAACTGGCCGAGCTGAATCGCACTGCTAGCATAATAATTCTTCGCCAGTTGACCGAGGAATACAATTGCCATCATTGCCGCAAAGGCTAGCTTGATGGCATCCTTCAGAAAATCAGTGATCCCACGCGCACCATAGCGTTTCTTGATGTTCTCAACCGGAGATATCTTCTTGATATCGATGGCTATTTTCTTGAGTGAAAAGGATATGGCGCGTTGTGCGACCAGGGCGATCATCACCACAATCGCCGGGATCAGAAACAGCACAGAAAACGGCGCGAGCACACCGAGAGCCCAATTCTCAATGCCTTGGCCGTTCAGTTCAAACGTTTCGGTCGAGAGTGCATCCACGTGATAAAGCAGCGCTGAAAAATCGATGAAAACTGACTGCCCAAGGGTGACTTTCAGCGCTGCGCCAGCGGATAGAATGCCGATGATAAGCGCCAGCAAATTGAGTTCTTTCGATTGAGGCACGTTGCCATCATCACGCGCCTGCTTTTGCTTGGCATCGGTCGCATCGAATTCTTTTTCGGTTTCGTCGTTTTTCTGCTCGGCCATAGGTCAGTTCACATCCAGCCGATAATTGAGATGAACCGATGCTGCCAGGCCACGAACAATGCCGCGATCGATATCGCCAGAAAGATTGTACCACCACCGATCAGTAGCGGTGCTCCAACAAAGGCCACCATCAACTGGGGCAGAGCCTTGTTGATGAAGCCGAGGCATATATTGTAAAGCAAATTTACGGCGACAAATGGCCAGGCCAACAGCACGGCGAAGTTTATGCCAGCGTAGATATTGTCGAGCAGCATGCCCCAGTTCAGTTCTGAGAATGCGCCGACTGGCACATCACCATAGAGGTTAAGCAGTTCCACCACAGCATTGATGTGGAGATCAGCGGACAGAAAAATGGCGGCGCCGGCCATGGACAGCATGTTTGCCGTCAGGGTCTGCGCCTCGCGCTCCATCGCGACCCCGAGCAGTTGTGAAAGGCCGATCGATTGCGATATGATTGTCCCCGTAATACTCAGCATCCAGATCGATATGCGCAGCGCGATCCCAAGGCAGAAGCCGATCGCGATCTCGCTGATCAAAAGGGTTCCAAATGCCGAAACTGGTGAGACCTCTGGCAAACCAACGTTCCCGCTCGCCACAATAATCACTGCCAATGTCAACAAAGCCGTCACCCGGACACGCACCGGTACAACCTGTTCGCCAATGCCGGGCATGAGAAATATAATGAATGAAAGCCGAGCAATGACAATCATCAACGTCGCCATCCATGAGACAAGAACTTCACCTGGAGCGTGCAACGCCTCCATTATACAACGCCGACGATATACGGTTTCGTCTTTGCGGTGATCTCCTCATAAGCGAGCACGGAGTTGCGTATGCCTTTGCTGACCAGCACAGTCTGCAGGAATCTCCGTCGGCGCGACGAAGTTGCAACGCAGGCGTTCACCCCCTGTTTTGCCGCATCATTGAGCTTGGACTGCACTTCGCTCGTCAGTTTGCCGAACAGCTCCGGTGGCAAAGCGATGTCACTCCCGCCACCTTCGGTATTCGTTTCGTGTTCCGCGAATTTCTGCTCCCAATCAGCTGATAACTGAATCAGTGGCAATCGACCTTCTGTGTCCTGCAGGCGATCGACAATCTGGAACGCCAGACGTTGGCGGACAAGTTCCACGATTTTTGGCAAATTCGGCGATACGGTTTTATTTTCAGCAAGCGTTTCAACGATTAAAAACAGGTTACGGATTGAAACGCGCTCATCGAGCAGCAGACGCGCGACCGACAGTAACAGCTCGGGTGTGACTTTCGCGGGTATGTACTCGTCCAGGAATCGGCGATTCGCGGCCGCCTTGTCGTTGTCGCTGATCGTGGTGAGCGCGTCGAGAGTCTCGAGCAGCACCATCCGTGTAAAGATGAGAGAGAAGTTGGATTGAATAACTTCAAGCATGTGTGTCGCTAGCACTTCGATTGGCTCAACCGTCGGGATGCCGAGCGATGCCAGTTCCTGCTTTTTGGTGCTTGAGACCCAACGCGCTGCGGCTTTGTAGACCGGCTCTTTGACCTTTTCGCCCACCATATCCGGGTGTTGATCGTCCTCCATCAAGGCCAGAACCGCCCCAGGTTGAAGAAGTCCGCTGTCGATCCGTACGCCCTGGATGCGAATTCGGTACTCGTTCTTCTTGAGCGTTGGATTGTCCGTCATTCGGATTGGCGGGAGGACGAAGCCGTACTCTTCAGCAATATAGCGACGGATCTTGTGGATGCGGCTTTCGAACCCGTTTTCGCCGAGTAGCACTACATTCACCAGGTTTGGCGCGACATCCAGATGGATTTCATCTGCGTTTATGGAGTCGCCGAAACCGAGTTGCGCTGGCTCTTCGAGTTCATCCACATCGAGTTTGTCGGTATCTGCTTGTTCGGATCTTCGCCGGGCCAGCAAAGCTGCTGCTGCAAATCCGATTGCCGCGACCATGAAGGGCAGAAAGGGTAGTCCTGGAAAAAGTGCAAAAATAAACAATATTCCAGCGACGATCATCAATGCGGTGACGTTGCTGCCCAATTGTGCGAGCAGCGCAAGATCAAGGGCGCCTTCGTCCCGACCCTTGGAAAGCAACAAAGCAGAGGCGACGGACACAATTACAGCGGGGACCTGAGAAACCAGACCATCCCCTACTGTCAAAATCGAATAGTTGCTGAGGGCTTCGGAAAAGCTTAGCTGATGTACGGATAGTCCAATCCCGATTCCCGCAACCAAATTCAGCGCTGTGATCAACAACCCTGCAATAGCATCACCTTTTACGAATTTTGATGCGCCATCCAGGGATCCCAGAAACGCGGCTTCTTCCTGCTCACGTTGTCTTCGCATCTTCGCTTCGTCATGGGTAATTGCGCCTACAGCCAAATCAGAGTCGATCGCTAATTGCTTGCCTGGCATCGCATCGAGGGCAAACCGGGCGCCGACCTCAGCCATCCGTCCAGCACCTTTGGTAATGACCATGAAATTGACGATCACCAGTACGCTGAACACGACAAGGCCGACGAAGAGGTTTCCTCCCATGATAAACATGGCGAAACCCTCAATCACGCCGCCTGCAGCCTGCGTGCCTGTATGCCCTTCACCGATAATCAACTTGGTCGACGAAACATTCAAAGCAAGGCGTAAAATTAGTGATGCAAGCAGCACGCTTGGAAAAGACGAGAAATCAAGCGGGCGCTCGATAAAGACTGCTGTTGCAAAAATTAGAATGGCGAACGCGAACGACAAGGTCAGACCGACATCCATCACCCAGGAGGGAACCGGTAGAATCATCACCAGAATTACGAGCATAAGGCCGATTGCCAGAAGCGATGTCGGGCGTGATAAACCGTGGAGAATGGAGGAGTTCAAACCGGCACCTATCGAGCAATGAACGGCAGCACCGTATTTTCAAACAGATCGATGCAGATTCGGGTCATGTATCCGAGCGACAAGAAGAACACGACGACGACCACGAGGATTTTTGGGATGAAGGTTAGGGTGACTTCCTGGATTGATGTCAGGGCCTGGATCAACCCAATCGTGAACCCGACGACCAGTGTGCCCGCCAGAATGGGCATTGCCATCATCGCGGCGGCCCAAATATGAGTGCGCAAGACTTCAAATATTTCTGACTCGGACATCGCGATCTCCAACAATCAAAACATCAAACCGGCATCCGAAGTAGTTCTTGGTAGGCTTCGACAACCTTGTCGCGAATTGTCACCGCCGCATCCAACATCAATTCGGCGTTCGCCAAAGCCGCGACCATGGCGTGAGGGTCGGCGCCAGATACAGCCGTTTGCATCGCTGTCTGTTCAGCGGTCTGCAATGCGGCTTTGAAATCCGAGACACCTTCCGCGACAATGTTTTTTGCCTCATCGGGCTTGCCAGCTGGCGCAGCGGGCTTGGTCGCCTGGGTCGGATTTAGTGCTGTATATGCTTGAAAACTGACGGTAGACATGACTCTAATTCATCCTTTACCGACGCAATATTCCCAGCAGGGAATTGTACATTGAGCGGGCCTGTTGGAAGGCATTCAAATTCGCTTCGTAGGTCCTGTTGGCTTCTCGTAAGTCTGCCATTTCCATGACCAGAGACACGTTCGACATGGTCACGTATCCATCGCCGTCCGCCATCGGGTGAGAAGGGTTGAAATCGCGCTGTCCAGGTGTCTGATCTAGGATCTGCTTGATCGACGAGAATGTCTCTTTCGAACCAAGTTGAGGCTGTAGAACAAGGAGCTTCTTTTGGTATCCTGGCGTGTCGACATTGGAGATGTTTTCCGCTGCGACAGTAATTCGGCTCGCCTCCAACTGCATGCCTGCTACTGCTTGCTGCATGGTTGCTTTGAGTGGGTTCATGTCTATACTCCTTAGCCTCGTCGGCCAATAGCGATGCGCAACATGTCCAGAGACTTTGTGTATATCGACAAGGCCAGCTGATGTTGGCTCATGGCGTCTGCCGATTTAAACAGTTCGGTCTCCAGGCTAACTGAATTTCCGTTTGGGGACTGGGGCGTGTTCGCATCCCGAATTCGGAAATCACTGGCAGCACCATCGGTCGGCATTCTCTCAAGAAACGCGCCGAATGGCTCGATTGTCATCGCTTTGTATCCCGGCTCATCGGCATGTGCGATGTTGGTCGAACTGACTTTTTGGCTCTCAGCCGCATGGCGCGCCATCGCGTCGACAATTTTGAGTATGGGAAGTTCAGAGAACATGGCTGATTCGCTTTGGTTAACTCAATGACAACAATTGGCAACCATAAGTTGAATAAAGCGTTAACTGCTCCGCAAGGCTCGTTGTTATGACATCTGCCATTTCATCTACGGATCGCCGCCTGTTTCAAATCTGGGGCACGGTGACGGACGTCGCCCCTGGCATGATCAAGATTGCTGGTGTCAGTGGTTTGGCTGGTGTGGGGAACGAAATCGCCATTTGCAAGGCAGAAACGTCCATCTACGGTGAAGTCCTGACGGTTTCTACAGACCATGTCTCAGCGCTTCTATTCTCTCAGAGCACATCAATTCGCATTGGTGACAGAGTCCAGATCGCGCCGGAACCCCAAATCGCTCCTGGAAATCACTGGTTGGGGAAAATCGTCAATTATCGCGGAGAAGTTGTGGATTCGCCGATCCCGCTGACACCAGACCGTACAACGATCCGCAGGCTTGATGCTGCGCCCCTACCTGCGCATGCAAGACGGGAAATTGGTCCACGCCTTGAAACAGGCTGGATGGTGACCGACACGCTTTTGCCAATCTGCCGCGGTCAACGGTTGGGACTGTTCGCCGGCTCCGGTGTCGGAAAATCTACGTTTTTGGGATCACTGGCGGCGGGCGTGGATGCCGATATTGTCGTCATTGCCTTGATTGGTGAGCGTAGCCGGGAAGTAAATGAATTTGTACGCAACATTCTTCCAATGTCAGTTCGGGCCAAGACGGTTGTGATTGCGTCCACTGCGAGCGAGCCACCTGGCGGCAAAAAGCGAGCGGCATACTGCGCTGTCACCACCGCGGAGCATTTTCGTGATCAAGGCAAAAACGTGCTGCTTTTGTTTGATTCGATCACCCGCTTCGCTGAAGCCCATCGTGAAACGGCTTTACTAGCAGGTGAAACGCCAGCCCTAAACGCGTTCCCGCCTTCGACGGTCCGCATCATTGGCGAGCTTGCAGAACGGGCTGGACCCGGAATGGACACTAAAGGGGATATTACAGCCGTGTTTTCTGTTCTCGTCGCAGGCTCTGACATGGAAGAGCCCGTCGCAGACATGATCCGCGGCATACTCGATGGTCACATCATTCTATCGCGTGAGATTGCTGAGCGGGGGCGCTATCCTGCGATTGATGTGCTGCGTAGTGTCTCACGGAGTCTGCCGGCGGCAGCGACCGGTGAGGAGAACCAGATCATTCGTGAAACACGCGCGATGATTGCGCTCTACGAAGAAATTGCGCCTATGCTGCGCGCCAATTTGTATGAGTTTGGCAAGGACAGGACTGCCGATCGGGCCATCGAACTATTTGCGCCACTCGACAGCTTTGTTGGCATGCCGAATACCTGCGATGTTGAAAGTGCATTCAATCACTTAAGCGATATTTTGAAAGTCGATGTCCAGACAGAACCCAAACCTCCTGCGGTCACAGACCCATCAGAAGCGGCTAAGAAAGAGGTTCTGGCTGGCTAGGCTGCCAAGTCCAGATGCAGAGCTGAGGATGCTCAGTGCAACAGATGTCGGAGAGTTCGCAGAAACGCCCTGCTTTACTGCGTCCAGGGCGTGAAATCTTGATATCATCCGCTCGATATTCGCTGGCTCCGCGAGTTGCGACAGGCCTCGAATTCCAAGAGTGTTTTGGAGGCGTTCCTTCAGCAGGTCTGCTTGACGCTCGATCGGCAATTTCTGAATTTCTGCAGGCAGGTTGGTCGCGCCCTCCAGCAATCTGCGAACGGGCACATCACCCAGCAGGCGATAGAGTATTGTCGTCTCACTGGAACCAGAGTTGACGATCGCGCCAATTTCAGATTGGTAATTCAAGCTCAGGCGCATAGTGTCATCAACCTCACCAACCGACGCCTCAAAAGCTGCCGCTTCGTATTGCGTGGCCATTTGTGAGACGCGCTGCGGCGTCAACGATATCATCCCATTTGTTGGCGAAAAAGCTTCGGAAAATTTGGTGTATTTTGGATTGTTAAGACGGGCGAGAAAGGTACTTTCAGCGTCGCTGGATTCAGTCAGAACCTTGTCTATGAATCCGCGTTTCCATTCTTCGCCGCCGAGATCGAATGATGTCAGCGAAATGCGAAGCAAACGGCGATCACTGAGAAAATCGTCCACCGACAAAGGCTCGGAGAGCTTCTGTGTCAAATATTCGCTATCCAGACGGATCTGGGGCGACTGCGAATGACTTTGGAGCTGCCGGTCATAGGTCGCCTGGAGGAATCTCCATCCTCCCGTTCCGCCCAAGGGGATGACCGGCTGAAACATGGTCTAAGCGACCTTCACGCTCGACGCGCTCAAATCCGCAGTGTCGAAATTTGTGATTAGCTTGGCCTCGAAGGCGAGCAATTGCCGCAAATGGCAAAGCGCCGAATAGTAGTTGCCGCGCTTAATCATCGTGCGAAGCACAGGGATGAGTTCCGCATTGATGGGCAGAAACACGTCGATAAGTTTACGGCATTCGACATCAATTGCCGGAACAGTGCTGCTCGGCTGGAGGTCGCCTGTGATCAGGAGTTGAACCGCATAATAGATTTGCTTGACTGGCGTATCGACGTCTTCAGGTTTCAGGGCATCTCTACAGCGCAAAACCCGCACATTATTTTCGGTCACGCGGATGCGGGCGGACTTGTCGCCGTTCTCCAGGACTGCGCCGTTGATAATAAACCGTTCGCCAGGCGCGATTTTCAATACCAGCCCGCTCATCGGACAGTCTCGGTGTTCGGAGGGCTGGGGCTTCGGCCATCCAGGCCCGCGATTATGCTCTTATTGACATCGATCAGATCAGCAACGTCCCCGTTTCCTGAGAGAACTTGCAGGCTGTGCTTGCGGACAAATTGTGAGATCTGGAATAGCTGGGTTTTCATGTCGTCTGGCAGCGCATTTGCGGAACTGAGCAAATCAGTGGCCAGGATCGTCCATAATTGTTGGTTTCGGTGGATTGCGTCGGCCCAGTCGGTTGGCGACACAGCATCCTGGTGGGCTACATCTTCGAGAGCCTCGGTAATCTGAGTGAACACGGCTCGCTCAATTTCTTTATTACCTGCGGTGCGCTGCTGAATTTCGCCGTAGGCTCTTGAAACCAAAGTTTGCAATATGTCCTCCTCTTAGAATTGGAAAAGGGCCCGGGCGCACAACACGCCCGGGCCATAATGAGATTTAGCGGAATAGCGACAACAGGGTTTGCGGTGCCTGGTTCGCAATCGAGAGCGCTTGTGCGCCCAACTGTTGTTGAACCTGCAGCGCCTGGAGTTTCGCAGAAGCGGCCTCCATGTCGGCGTCAGTCAAACCACCAATACCGGTCGTCATCGAGTCAATCAACGAGCTCACGAAATCCGTCTGGTTTTCAATCCGGTTCTGCGAGGAACCGAAAGACGCAGCGGCATCAATCGATGTCTGCAACAGACCTTCGATCGCCGTCAGAGCAGCAGAAGCACCCGCATCGGTTGTCACATCAACAGTTGCCAGATTACCAAGGCCACCTGTGCTGGTTCCGGCTGTGCCGCCAGTTGCAGACGATGCTGTAACAGCAAGTGCGGCGCCCGAATTGTTGGTGATCGAAACAACATCGTCGGTGCGAGATACGGAGTAGTTTGTATCACCGGTTGCCGACAGGAAGGTTGAAAGCTGATTGGCGAGATTTGCCGCGACAGAGTTGGCACTGTCGTCAGTTCCGGCAACGTACTCGAAGGTCCGCTGACCAATGCTGTTTGCACCAGCTGAGTCGTTGAGAAGCAAGCGATAACTGTTACCGTCAGCGACGGACGCGATTGTGATCGCTTGCGTAGCCGTGTCAGCAACCGTCGCTGCAGTACCGGCATTCGTGCCACCATTGTCGATGATAGACGTATCCGTCACTGCTGTGCCACCGAATGTCGCTGCCGTCGCTGTGTTGCTCAGCGACAAATCTTGACGTGCAACGCTGATGAAAGACGCGCTCACAGTGCCTGATGAAGAGCGATCCAGAGATGACAGGATGTCAACATCTGCAGTGGAGCTGCCATTGAGCAAGTTAAGGCCATTGAACTGAGCCGCGCCGACAACCGATGTAATCTGCTTGGTCAGCTCATCAATGTCGGTTTGGATCTTGCTTCGGTCAACGTTGCTCTCTTGTGCCGACACGATCTTGCTCTTCACGTCCTGAAGCAGGCTTGTAACCTGCTCGGAAGCGGACCGGGCGACGCCGACTGTTGATGAGCCGAGATTCAGCGAGTCCGAAATCTGTTTGAAGCTTTCGACGTCAGTGGACATGACGGTCGAGATCGCCCAGATTGCGGCGTTGTCTTTGGCGGAAGAAACCTTCTTGCCGGTCGAAATCTCGTTTGTCACAGAGGCAAGATCGCGGTTGATATTGCGTAATGTGTCGAGCGCGACCATCGCGCTGTTATTTGTCAGAATGCTAGACATTGGTAGTTACCCTTAATGTTGTTCGCGACAAGGTCGCGGGCTGATCAAACTTCGTCATCCTGACGTCGGGAATTCCCGAAACCACTCTAGGTTGTCAACCACTTTAGGTTGAATAACTATCCTGTAGGAATGCTTTGTGTAAATTAGGTTAACTCGTCAGACTTTTCTCTGAAATCGGCCTTTGACTTCGGCGAACGGCACTTGCTGTCCATTGCGCGTGTACGCTCCGACATAGGCTCCAGCATGCAGCGACTCGAGCCGGTCGATGGCATGTCGCAGACCGTTTCGGATCGAGTCAAAGTGGGTGGCGTTCTCAGTCGCCAGTTTCACGACAATCTGTATTTGTTCAATTTGGTCCGCCGGAAGGGCGCTCGTGTGTTCTGCGCCAAGAAAATTATCGACCTCACTCAGAGCGTCGGATTTCTTTTGGCTGAGCGCAACAACGTCTCGCGCCCGGCCCGACAAGAGCATATCTCGCTCGTCAGAAAGGAGCTGCTTTAGACGTGCTATTGTTATCGATATCTTGGCGGTCGTCATCGTTCAGGCTCAACATCAGAAACTGAAGCCTCAGGAAAGCTGGTGGGCCCCTCACGGGTCAGTCCCAAAGGATGAGCAGCCGCCATGTCTTTGGCAATCGCTTCGACCACATATCTGGAAAAGGCGGACGCCGCTTCCCCGCCGCCCTGTGAAACCGCTTTCTCAAGGCCAGCATGAGACAGCATTTCTGCCCAAAGCATCTGCTCAAACCGTTGTGCGATTTCAGTGGCCTCTAGTGACGCTTTGGCGACGCGCGCCGGTGCGTCACTGACGATCTTGCCACCGTCAGCTGGAAGGCCAATTGATGTGACTATCACTGGACTCTCCTGTGCTTCGAGAAGGGGCGGGAATACCCGAAAGTTGGATTCTGTTAACTTAGATTTTACATCTTTAGGTTGAAAATGTATTAACGTTATGGGCTGGACCACGCATGATTTTTGGAATCGAGACAGAGCTCGTCACTCGGGCCATACCATCACTTCTTGAAACCAGCCGCTCCGACGCGGCCGGAGGCCAGCATCGCGCCGATTTTGCTGAACGCCTAATGCAGGACAAAAGGAACAGCGAACATACAGGACCTCGCTCGGAAAACGTGGTTGCGAATGAACTGGTGACCCCGGTTGATCCAATGCTGGTCATGCCGCCGACTTCACTCACACCTGAAATCGCGCCGGCCATCAGCCAAACGGCTCTCGCGCCGCTGGATCCAGCCAGTGCGACGGCAGATCTCACAGAGTTCGGTCGGGTTGCTCCTGGCCAGGAGGTCCTGCCCGCTGACGCAATCAAACTGTCCAGCCACGCCGGCATTTCCGAGGCTGCTGCCTCACCAACGTCAGCACACGCCGAAACTGCAACGCCGGCGACGACTGAGCTCGCCAGCAATCCGCATCTGCAGGGTACGACGCCAGGAGCGTTGGATACAGGAAAAGCCGAACTGACCCTTCCGATGGCAGCATCGATCGGACACACCCGTCGAGGTGCACGAACGCAAGCCTCCGAACCCGCCAACCTTCTTCGGCCTACCACAGCGATGAATGACAAGTCTCTCGCAATTAAACATCCAGGCCATGACCTTGATGGCTCACAGCTTGACTTGTCAGAGCCGCGCACCGCGGCAACAGATCTTGCAACGACAAACCAGAGCCAAATTCCGGTTGATAAGCCAACTTCGACAGAGAGCGTCGCATCAACACTGCAATTGACGCCGGTTGGACTGGCCGGCATTTCCGAGGCTGCTGCCTCACCAACGTCAGCACACGCCGAAACTGCAACGCCGGCGACGACTGAGCTCGCCAGCAATCCGCATCTGCAGGGTACGACGCCAGGAGCGTTGGATACAGGAAAAGCCGAACTGACCCTTCCGATGGCAGCATCGATCGGACACACCCGTCGAGGTGCACGAACGCAAGCCTCCGAACCCGCCAACCTTCTTCGGCCTACCACAGCGATGAATGACAAGTCTCTCGCAATTAAACATCCAGGCCATGACCTTGATGGCTCACAGCTTGACTTGTCAGAGCCGCGCACCGCGGCAACAGATCTTGCAACGACAAACCAGAGCCAAATTCCGGTTGATAAGCCAACTTCGACAGAGAGCGTCGCATCAACACTGCAATTGACGCCGGTTGGACTGGTCGCTGCGCCGCCCTCAAATGCTCCAATCTCCATGGCCATGGCCCCGGCGCTGGGTCTTGTGTCTGCCACGCCGGCGGAAGTCATCGAGATTATCTCTGACAAGCTGGCTGCCTCAGATGACCGCCGCGACCGCGTTGTTGTTCAACTCAACCCGGTCGAGCTGGGCCGCGTCTCGATCGATTTCAAATTCGATGCCCAGGGACTTCAACACGTGACAATTACGGGCGAGTCCCCTGACGCTCTTCGTCAATTGCGCTCGCTGCATTTCGAATTGATCCAGGCGCTCGAACACCAGGGCCTGACCGGCCAGAGCATGACGTTTCAACACAAGCAGCGCGAGACGCATGACACGCCGCCCAATATCAAGCCAACCGGAATTCCGACAACCTCAGAGCCTGAGCATCAGGGGCCTGATCGATCCGGAACAATCAATATTGCGACCGGTAACTCACTCGATATAACAGTCTGAAAGCAGAAGCCATGAACTTTATCTCTCCTATGGCGAACCCCCAAACGGCGGTTCCGACAGCACCCTCCAATCCGCCGCAGATCGGCGCGGAATTCAATAATTTCCTACAGCTACTGACAGCTCAGTTGCGCAACCAGGATCCACTTTCTCCGGCGGACTCAACACAATTTGTCGAACAGCTCGCGACGTTTTCTTCGCTTGAGCAACAAGTTAAGTCGAATGCGAGCTTGGAGACGATCGCGACCATGATGGGCGACCTTCATGCGATTGTTGCGAGCGAGTGGCTTGGACAAACGGTCTCGGTTGAATCCTCTTGGGTGCCGTTCGAGGGCGAACCTGTCGAATTTTCCGCAGATATTCCGAAAGGGGTCGACCATGCGATCCTGACTGTGAAAGACAATTCAGGCGACGAGGTTTGGAGCGGCGCGCTGGATCCTGAGGCAAAGTCGTACACGTGGCAGGGCCAAAGCCTTGATAATGAACCGTTGCCGCAAGGGATTTATCAGTTTGGTGTCGATCTGTATCGCGGAGATGAATTCGTTGGAGCAGTGGCGCCACGAATCATTACAACCGTCACTGACATTGCAAATGAGAATGGGACATTGAAGTTTGGCACCTCTTCAAGACTGACAACCGATCTGGAAAATGTTCGAAAAGTGGGTGGGTAGATCTTGACGGGAGGTAACAGCGCGGGTTCTTAGAGGTCCTGTTTCCCCATATCCACAATCAGCACGTTCCTGATACCGGAGGGCACCACTTTGCCCAGGTTCATCAGTAAGGTTGCGCGAATGGACTCGTAATTCTGAACATCCGAAATCGCGACAAGCGTGCTCCCGTCATTGCTGAGCTGAACAAGCGTTGTCATGATATTGTCCCGAATCTTGGGCTCCAAGGAAAACAGCTCGTCGGTGAGTGAGCCATCCACTTCGAGATTGATGTTCAGGATGATCAGGCTTGCAACCTTGCCGTCTCGGATAATCGGTACGACAAATTCGCGGCTAAACTTGAAATAGTCCAAATCAGAAGACGACACAGATCCAGGGGACTTTTTCCCGTGCGCGTCTTTTTTTGGTGCAGGCGCGCCTTCGCCGTTCTTTTCCGGCATTTTGCGAGCGTCAATCTTGGCGTCAACAGCCGCAGTGCCTGTACTATTCTTTAGAAAATGCCCGCCAGCACCGCCGACACTCACGCAGAAAATAACGATGATTGCCAATATGATATTTTTCATACCAGTCTCCTAGAAAGGCAGGATTATGTCGAGAAGTTTGGGAATCGAGCGTCGTTCACTGTCACCCGTCGTGTCGCCATCGTTGATGTAGGAGAGCTGCGCATCAGCGATCTTTTCGTAATCCACTGTATTGGTGCGCGTGATATCCTGGGCGCGGATGACACCAACAACGCTGAGGTATCGCACTTCGCTGCCAACCCGGGTCTGCTGGCGTCCTTGAATGATCAGATTGCCATTGGGCTCAAGCCCGATTACCCGCGCCGCGAGCACAAATGCAACTTTCTCAGCGCGATTGACCGATCCATTTCCATTCAGGTTCGAGTTACGCTGAAAGTCAAAGGCCGGTGAGACACTGCCATCACCTGGCAGGGCGCGATTGACGACATCCGGCAATCCAAAAAACGCATCAATCCCGATATCTTCACTCGAATCTCTGCTTCGTGAAAGCGAGCTTTTCAAACTCGCCTTGTCGTCAATTTCCACGACAACGGTTAGCAAATCACCGATTGCCTTGGCGCGGCGCATGCTCAAAAGCGCATTTGGCGACGTCGCCCACAACGACGGGTTCGGCGCGCTCAGCGCCTCAAGGGATTGATCAGCAACCATTGGGGTCCACTGGCTATAGTAAGCGTCCGCAGGGATTGGTGGTTCGACACGGGGCGAACTGGAGCAGGCCGCTATTCCGGTCGCCAGGATCGCAGTTAAAAAGAATAATCTCATTGTACAAGTACCCATCCGTCTTCTTGAACAACTCCTTTAACGAGTTGCTTGGAATGTTGGTTCAATACGCTCACCGTTTCACTGAGACCGGCCTCGCCCATCGCGCGACCAGATGTCGTAATCTCCAATCCGCCATGTATATATTTGATTGAGACGATTTGATTGCGCTTCACTAGCGTCGGCGTGCGAGTATTCGCGAGCGTGATCGGCTGTCCGACGTACACTGTCCGGCGTACTTCGCGGCCGAAAATCTCTTCTGCATCGGTGCCACTCGCCCCCGATGCAAATTCGGAGTTGGAATCTGTAACCGGATCGCCAGCTCGGATCACGGTCTTCGCGACGAGCGATGACGAACTGGTGAACGTGGTCAGAAGTCCGATTGCCAATGCGGTAAGAACACTCATCGGCTTATCTCAACCTGGTTGTGGCGGCGAGCATTTCATCCGAGGCGGTGATCACTTTCGAGTTCAACTCGTAGCCTCTTTGGGCTTCGATAAGATCGGAGATCTCCTTGACGACATCCACCCCGGAATCTTCGAGAAACCCTTGGCGGATGAACCCGGCGCCTTCAGTACCGGCAATCACCTGAGCCGGCGTTCCAGACGCCTCTGTTGCTCGAAACATATTGTCGCCAATGGCTTCCAGCCCCTTCTCATTGAGGAACCGAACCAGGGAGATTGCGCCAATGGCCTGTCCCTCTGCTTCACTGGCGAAATAAGCAACCACTTCTCCATCGCGGCTGACAGAAATGCGACTTGCGCCATCCGGAATGACGATGCCGTCGCCGAGCGGATACCCGTCGGATGTCACGAGTTCACCATCCGGGCTCAAATTGAGCTTGCCATCACGCGTGTAGCCGGGGTCTCCTGATGGCAGCGTCACCTCCAGAAAACCGGCGCCATCGATCGCGAGATCCAGCTCAGATCCGGTCTCTCGCAGGGACCCCTGCGTGATATCCATCGAAACAGTCGCCGGTCGCACACCGGTGCCGATTTGGATACCGGCTGGTACGACCGTGCCAACCTGCGAAGTTATGGTCCCAGGCGTCAGGTATTGTTGGTACATCAGGTCGGAGAATTCAGCGACCCTTGGCCGGTAGGCGGTCGTGCTCATGTTGGCGATGTTGTTCGAAATCACATCGACACGCATCTGCTGCGCGGCCATTCCCGTGGCGGCAATCTGCAAAGACTTCATGTTCTTCTCCTTGGTTCAATCCTCATCATGATCGTTCGCGAATGGTCGATATGAGCTGACCAATGCGTTCATCCTCACGTTCCAAAAGGGTTTGTCCGGCTTCGTAAGCCCGCTGGACTTCTATCATCCGCGATACTTCCAGAACCGGTGAGACATTCGATTGTTCCAGTGCGCCCTGCACAATCGCAAATTCCGCCGCACTCGAATATCCACCGGGCGCTGAGAAATAGGTATTTGAATCTTTGCTCAAAGGCCCGTCCGGGATGACGATATCGATGCGATCAATCTGACCTTGGTTCGATGAAATTGTTCCGTCTCGCGAAATCGTAATTTGTGCGGCGTCTGCGGGAATCGATATCGGTCCTCCGCTGGCGCCAAGCACGCTATTTCCATGCATATCTACCAGTGTACCGTCGCTTGAGAGTTGGAAATGCCCAGCCCGTGTCAGGCGGACGCCTTGTTCGGTTTCCACCGAAAAATAGCCCTCACCCTGCACCGCAAGATCGAATTGCCCGCCAGTAAGCTTGAAAGCGCCTTGCGCCATCTCGAATGAATGACCTGCCAGGCCGCCCATGCTGAGTGACGCGGTTTGTGGACCCGTTCCGACGAGAAACTCGGCGAATACGGCGCGGTCTGATTTGTAACCTGTGGTGCTGGCATTTGCGAGATTGTTTGAAACAACCTGCATCTCCTGGGCCAGCCCCTGCTGGCGGGCAAGCGTTGTATAGATCGCGTTAGACATCAAGCGCCTCCGTTTTCACGCTTGGAAGCGGCGCTCGAACGCTGCAAGGCGCTCCCCACTTTCGAGATGGTCATCTTGTCGACCTTCGTATTAGCTGAATTTGTGGCCGTTTTGATCGACATCACCCGCTCGAACCGTTGCCGTGCGACAGGACTATCCAACAGCTGGGCTGCGTCGTAGATTCGCGCAGGTACAATCCAATGACCAGACAAGGCATCTTCCTCAACCAGAGTCAGAAGGGTCTCAGGGTCTGGGCTCAGCCGACGCGAGAAGGTTCCGAGCAATGACGGATTTTGGTCGCGTATTGCACCGATGGCAGCAATAAGATTCAACTGATGATCATCTGGACGGCGCTCAACCATCGCATACACCATCGCATAGTCCTGGCGCTGAAGCGCTAGCGCAGCGAAGTTTTGGGCGCCTTGGTCGGTCGGACTTGAACCTATGTAGAGCCTCTGGGCTATTGAGTTCAGGCCAAACCGAGTCGCATGCCTGAGCGCCGTTTCATATAGAGACAGCCGCATCGGGTCAGTCTCGAGGACATAGGGATAAGACTCCAGCATGTGTATCGCGGCCAAGTTTCTGAGTGGATCCTGGCTGTCAAAATCGCGCTCAAGACTAGTCGTCAGTGTCTGCCTTATTTGCGCCTGGGCATAACTGTCCTGCAAGGCCGGAATCTCAATTAGACCGATGATTTTTTCGTATCCTGATCTTGAGCCGAGTTCTTGCAAGACGAATTGTAGACTTGATTGCAGGTCTTCACTGCTTTGCGCATAATCAAGTCTGTTGATGAGATCACCAACCAGCACGTCCGGATGCATCGCGTTGACAGGTCGTTGCTGAAGCATAAGGCTTGCAAGGGCGGTCTTTTGAAACCTGGCATTGTTCAAATAGCTCCGAACCAAGGGTTCGGCGTCTGGATCACCTGCAGCCAATCCGGTCAGCGCTTTAGCAAATTGCAGCTGCGTTGAATTTCGAATATCTTCTTCGGTGAAATCGGCCACTATTTTTTCCGCGAGAATGCTGCGGCCTGGGGTGATCAGACGTGGCACGACAAGCGTTGTAATGTCCGCTTTCAGTTGCGCTGGTAGTTTTCGGAAATCGTTCAAATAGGGGTCGAATTCGGTCGCTCCGCCTTCGTGACCGGCAATCAGTTTCGCAACCGACAGCCACAGACCCGCTGAACTGTGACAGGCGGCGAGGGATTCGAAATAGGCAACATCAGGAGCGTGTCTGTTTTCGAGTAATTCGGCAAGTTTTCGATAGATGGCGGCGTCTGGGCTGGAGTTCTGCCGCAATTCCATACGCGCTTCTGAGTAGAGCCCCAACGCAAGATGAACCTTGGCGATAGATGTACTTTTCGTCGGGGCTAGCGCGCCTTGCTCGCTTTGATTGGCTAGCTCGCGGACGCGGTGAACTTCGTCATAGCGGCGAAACTCCCTGTGAGTTGAGAAATCCAGCGCCGATTCCGTTCCACAGATTTCCAGACTTGGTGCTGGAGCACTGGATTGATCTGGCGTTGCAACCACGGCCGCCGTGTCCTCGTCAGCGAGGTCGTCAGTGGGAAAAGCATTGGGTTCTGAGGGGACTAGTAGCCCGTCCTCGATCGCCTCTGAAATAAATAACTCCAGCTCGTTGCCGGATTCGGTCTTTTTCTCGTTGCTTATAGGTAGATCAGCGTCGGGCTCCATGGCCATTCCGGGCAGAGACAGGCAAAAACAGAGCGCCAAAAGGGGAGGAAGACGGTTCATGCCGCTTGCTTCATTTCTTTGATCGCCTGCTCAACCTCGTCGAATGATGGGCGAACGCGCGACGGCGCATGACGCCGGGCTACTTCGACACAGATATTGACCGGGTTTAAATGCAGGCTGGAGACGAGAATTTCACCGATCATCGAGTAGAACGTATGCTCTTCGTTCCTGATATCTTTGACCTTTTTCGCAAATGGCCCAACCAGACCATACGCCAGAAACACGCCAAGAAAGGTCCCAACCAAGGCGCCGCCAATCATCCCGCCCAGAATTTCCGGAGGTTTGTCGATTGAGGCCATGGTTTTGATGACGCCTAGCACCGCAGCGACAATGCCAAGCGCCGGTAGGGCGTCCGCCATGTTCTGAAGCGCATGAGATCCGTGGAGCTTGTCTTCTTGAAGCTGATCAAGTTGCTTTTCGAGCAGTTCTTCGACTTGGTGCACATTGTCAAAGTTCATAATCATCGAGCGGATTGTGTCGCAGATGATTTCGATCGCTGAGTGATCTTTCAAAATTTTTGGATATTTGGTGAAAATGTCAGATTCGTCAGCGGATTCGATATGGGCTTCGAGTTCGACCGGGTTCTGCTTCTTGAGCTGCAACAACTCATGCATCAAGCACAGCAATTCCTGATAGTCCTGCTTCTTCCATTTGGCGCCTTTGAACACGGACATGACATCGCCAACTGTGTGCTTGACGGTGTTCATGTCATTTCCGACCAGGAACGATCCCAGCGCAGCGCCGCCAATCATCATCCCCTCAAATGGCAAGGCGTGTGTGATGATATCCATCTTGCCGCCTGCGAGCAGATAGCCTCCAAAAACCATTGCCACAGTGACAAATAAGCCGATAATCGAGTTCACTGCATTTTCCCTTCACTCGCCTGCACCATACGCAGGGACTTCATGATTCCACGATTTCACGAGCGACCGCGTCAGCGATCGGGTGTTGTAATTTGACTGCTCGTTGCCGCTTCCACACGCCGAGTTCGCCAATTCCGATATCGAAGCTGCCCGTGATTGTTTTAGCGCTCAGCGCCAGTTTCGTCGGGTCGGCATTCGGCAGCGAGAGGACATTTCCGACTTCCAGCTTTGAACAGGCTCCAATTGAA
The DNA here is from genome assembly GCA_964350465.1 of uncultured Hyphomonas sp. Taxonomy (GTDB): domain Bacteria; phylum Pseudomonadota; class Alphaproteobacteria; order Caulobacterales; family Hyphomonadaceae; genus Henriciella. The sequence continues at coordinate 17,566 of CAYGKE010000006.1, read as the reverse complement.
AGCGACATGCGATCAAGTACAGCGTCCAGAGTCACGGGCGATGCCCACACGCTATCGCTGAGTGATTTGGGGCTCTGAGCACACGCTTGCGCGCGCCGCTCAGCATGAATGCGCAGTTTCGTACTGGCTTGGTGCTGCAGATAGTCGAGATCAAACAGGAATTTGACCCATGTCTCATGCCCAAGCATTTTGAATGTCGCGGCAACTTGCAGGTATCGGTGCTCAGCTTCGAATGCGCCAGATACCATTTTGTGATCAGACAGTGGCTCAGTCGCTGCGTCGGTACTGTGGCCCTGCAACTCGGCGCAAACCACTTGCCAAAGCGCGCAGACTGGCTGTTCGCACAGTAATTTTATGAATAGCGAGGTGGCTTCGTCGAGGCTGGCTGCATCTTGGCGAAGCCTGATGGCGGCGCTTTGAACGGCGCATTTGCCGTCGACCGTGATCGCACACAATCCAGGAGAGATGTGGGCACCAAAGAAATAGGAAAATGGACTTTCCAGTATGCTGGCCGCATCACGGCCAGATATTACATTGAATGTGCCGATGGTCGGTCTGGATTCGAAATCCAGCGCCTCCAATGTCCAGATTTGCGTGTTTCGCTGCAGCTGGGTCCAGAAGTCCTGCATACGCAGCACCCTTGGCGGTACCCCGCCTCCTGCATACAGTTTCTTTCGCAACGCAGCCGACACTTAGTGCCTCATCAGGTTAAATCATTTAACTACCTGTGATTGAACTTGAATGGTTGATGAAATGTTACCGTGGCGGGAAACATCTACCATAGGTTGCGCCCTGATAATTAAAGTCCGTTTGATATCCAACCGTTTGAGCAGAAAACCAGCGAGCCCGAGCGGATGCAGAATACAGAAATCGTCCAACCCATCATCATCAAGCGAAAGCGCGTCAAGAAATCTGAAGAGCACCATGGCGGCGCCTGGAAGGTCGCCTATGCAGACTTCGTCACCGCGATGATGGCCTTCTTTTTGCTGATGTGGCTGTTGAACGCGACAACCGAAGAGCAGCGTAAAGGTCTTGCCGACTATTTCAGCCCGACCATACCAATCTCAAGAATATCTGGCGGAGGGTCGGACGGATTGAATGGCTCATCTATCATGAGCGAAGAGACGTATGCGAAGATGGGCACAGGGGCATCTCAAAGCGAGTCTGTCGCCAATCGAGCCGATTCCGAAACAGCCTCCGATGGGGCTGAGAAGAAAGAAATCGCTGACAAACTTGAGACTCTTAAGCAATCGCTGACAGAAGAGAGCCAAAAGCTATCTGAGCACATGATGATCAAAATGTCGGCCGAAGGGATCGTATTGGAGATAACCGACTCAGAGGATGAACCCCTCTTTCCCGTCGGTGAAAGCGTCCCCTCCGAGCTACTGGTCTCGATGCTGGATCGTGTGGCTGGATCGTTTGCGACCTTCGAGAACGATATCAAGATTGTGGGACACACCGATAGTCTCGGTTATCAGGACGGCGCCGAGTATGACAATTGGAATTTGTCATCAGACCGGGCGAATACCGCGCGCAAGCTGCTGCTTGAAGCAGATCTGGCGCAGCACCGAATTCTCGAAGTGTCAGGAAAGGCCGATACGAGTCCGCTTCTTGAGCACGATCCTTTTGCGGCTCAAAACCGCCGAATCTCGATAACAATTCTAACACGTTAGGTTGAGCAGAAAGCCAGAGTTATAGGCTTATTAACCAATACATTTCTACTTTTGGTTGCAGCCAATTTCAGGAGCAGCCTCAATGAGCATCTCTTCATCTCTAAATGCTGGTGTTATGGGGTTGAACGTCAACGCCGCTCGCCTCTCAACGATTTCAGACAATATCGCAAACTCGTCAACTAACGGGTATAAGCGTAGCCAGGTCGACTTTTCGAGCATGGTCCTACAGCAGCGGTCATCGGCCTATTCAGCCGGCGGTGTGCGCGTCAGTACGTTCAAGGACAACGCCGCAACCGGCTCACTGATATCGACAGGCAACGCGACTGACATCGCCGTTTCTGGACGCGGACTTTTCCCGGTCACCAGTGATGTCGGCTTAAGCGCATCTTCATCGAACCGAGAGCTGATGCTGCTTCCAACCGGGTCATTCTTTGCTGACCAGAGCGGAAATCTCCGCACTCAGAGCGGTTTGTTCCTACTTGGATGGCCAGCAGATTCCGCCGGAAACGTTGGCAATGTCAGCCGAAATAGCGGCATCAACCTGGAACCGGTCAACATCTCGACTTCTCAATTTACGGCAACGCCGACGAGCAATATTGACCTGGGAATCAACCTGCCGGCAGATGCGACCGTCGCGGGGTCAACCGCCAGCGCTTTCAACCTGCCGATCGAGTATTTCGATAATCTCGGGCGCGCCAATGCCCTGACATTTGAGTTCACGCCGAATGTTCCGGCCTCCGGCGCTAGCAATCAATGGTCAGTGGAGATATTCGACAGTGCGGGCGATCCCGCCGTATCGATCGGATCTGTAGATCTCACGTTTAGTGACAGCCCAGCGTCGGGCGGGCGAATCGTTGCAGCGACGGCGACCAATGGTGCAACCTATGATCCGGCTTCGGGGCGTCTTTCCATCACACTGCCACATGGTCCAGTCGAAGTTTATATAGGCCGTCCAAATGACAGTGCTGGAATCACGCAATTGGCAGCGCCCTTCTCACCAACCGCAGTGACCAAGGATGGCGCCCCAATCGGTGATCTAAGCTCAGTTGAAATCGATGATCGCGGATTTTTGCAGGCCGTCTACGATACTGGATTGCGTCGCACATTGTACCAGATTCCAGTCGGCGATGTTCCCAATATGAATGGGCTGAACACGCTAGACTCCCAAGCATTGGCGGTCTCATCGTCAAGCGGGAGTCTGTATTTATGGGACGCCGGAGCCGGTCCGGTTGGGGGTATCTCGGGCTACGCCCTGATGGAGTCGACGACCGATATTGCAGCCGAGTTAACCGACTTGATCGAGACGCAGCGCGCCTATTCTTCAAATGCGAAGATCGTTCAAACAGTCGACGAAATGCTCCAGGAAACGACAAACCTGAAACGCTAATTTCGAGCACGCTTTAAGGGTAATCGGTTGTGACCATTTCAAGCGCCATGCATGCGGCCCAGTCCGGCCTTCAGACGACCGCATTGCGGGCCGAGTCGGTTGCTACAAATGTCGCAAATGCCTCGACACCTGGTTATGTTCGCCGATCGGTCTTATTGGCCGAGACCCTTGCTGGCGGTGCCACAACAGGCGTCAGGTCGATCGGGATCGCTCGATCACAGAATGAAGCGATCACCTCCGAGCGCCGAAGCTTGACTAGCAGTTTAGCGCAGGCGGATTTACTAGCATCGACATGGCAGACGTTGTCTGTATCGATTGGCGATAGTGCCGACGGCCGCGGCTTGTTTCATTCTTTCTCGAGCTTCGAAACGACCATGTCGAACCTCGCCGTCTCGCCGGAATCCGATGCCAACGCCGCGGCTGTTTTGAACTCTGCTGCAGCGATCGTAGACGAGTTTCGCAGCCTGTCCGGGCTTGTTTCGAATTTGAGGTCCAACGCGGATCGTGAAATCGCTACCGGTGTAGGGGTCGTGAACTCAGCGCTGAAGGCCATCGAACAGATCAATGGCCGGATTTCTGGAATCGACCGAAGCTCTGGTGCCGCAGCGGCGTTATTGGATGAACGCCATAGGCTGCTCGACAAGATCTCAGAGTTCATTCCTGTTGTGGCCATAAACCGTGAATATGGCGTCATCGACGTCGCGACGCCTGAGGGCGTTTTTCTCCTCGCAGGTTCGGCACGCGAGTTGGAATTCCAGGCGTCGAGTGGATTTGGTCCCGAGCAGACGCTCGCGAACGGCGCCCTGTCCGACCTCACTAGTGGCGGCGTCATTCTTACGCCTGGATCCCCGTCATATGGCGCCATTGGGAGCGGAATGCTGGGCGCCCTTTTTGCGCTGAGAGACCAGGACTTGCCGACTGTCAGCGCGCAACTTGATACCTTGGCGGGCGATCTCATCAACCGATTATCCGATGACACGATAGACCCGACAAAGACGCCTGGCGCTCAAGGGTTATTCGTCGACCAGGCAGGCACGGGCGCGCCTGGGCTGGCGGCGCGACTGGCGCTGAATGCCGCGATCGACCCCGCTCAAGGCGGCGCGACCTGGAGAATCCGCGACGGGCTGGGCGCTGCCACGCAGGGATTGGTCGGTGATTCAACGATTGTTGATGGATTGCTTGGCGCATTGACGACGGTGTCAACCATCAGTTCGAATGGCCTGGTCGGAGCATTCTCGTCCACAGATATGGTCGCCCAATTCGCATCTCTGACAGGCCAAAAACGTGTGCAGAACGAAAGCGTTCTATCTTCCACAGCAGCTCAGCACACGATGTTGCGAGATGCCGAACAAGCAGAAAACGGGGTCGATATTGATGCTCAGATGCAAGATCTACTACTGGTCGAGCAGGCCTATGCCGCCAATGCCAGAGTGATCGAGATCGCAAGTCAGATGATCAATCGGCTGATGGAGATCTAGGATGTTAAGGTTCCCCCTCCCTTCAAGTCTGCTTTCTTCGGGTCTTAGCCTCGATGTTCAGGCGATCCGCGAGCGTCTGAAAACAACATCGGAGGAAGCTGTGACGGGCCGCTATTCGGATCTCACGAACCACCTATCCGGCCGGATCGGTCAGGCCATGCTGGGTCAAAAAGCGCTCAATGACATTGGCGAACAACGCGTCAGACTGACTTTGCAGGAGGGCCGTTTGGACGTTACGCAAACTGCACTTTCTGTGGTGCAAGCCAGTACAAACGGTATCGCCGCACGTATGCAGTCGGCGCTTGGCTCCGGAGACGGCGTTTCGAAGGCTGCGGCGGCGCGCGACGCCGGCGCAGCGCTGGAAGCGACATTCTCTGCATTGAACACGCGCCTCAGTGGACGCTACATTTTCGCCGGCGATGCGACATCGTCGCTTCCGCTGGCATCGGTAGAGACCCTGCTAACTGACATCCGGCAATTGGCTGCCACCTCAACTGACGCAAATGCACTGTCCAGCACGCTCGATACCTATTTCGACACTCCGGGCGGGGGCTGGCGGCAAAACATCTATTCCGGCACAGATACCGCTTCTGACCGCCTCGCTACAACAGGTACCGATCCAGCCTTGCTGAATGTCGTTCGCGGACTTGCCGTTCTCGCACTTTCGGCGCCTGGCGAAGGCCTGCCTCTCCTCGAGGGCAACAGCGCCGCCGCTTTCGATGCCTCGGCGACACTGCTGTCCGGGCAGACCGAATTGACAGATTTGCGCGCGAATATCGGCTTATCGCAAGCCCAGATTTCACGAGATCAAGACGCGCTCAACGTCGAAGAAACGGTGATGTCGGCCACGTTCAACAGCTTGACGGCCCGTGACCAATACGAAGCCGCCACCGAGTTGCGTGAACTCGAGCGAAATCTGGAAGCATCTTATCTGCTGACGTCGCGTTTATCGAATCTAAGCTTGCTGAATTATTTGAGGTAACATCATGAAGTCGTTCAGCTCTCTGCTCGTGCTGCTCGCAACAGCACTAATAGTCATACCCGCGCCGGTGTCGGGTCAGACGCGTATTCGAGATATTGTCGATGTCGAAGGCGTGCGCGATAACGATCTGGTCGGTTACGGGATTGTTGTCGGGCTCAACGGGACCGGGGATTCGGTAAAGAACGCTCCGTTTACTGAAGATTCTCTATCTTACATGCTGGAACGCCTTGGAGTGAATGTGCAGGGCGAGGACATCAAGCCCAAGAATGTCGCTGCTGTGCTGGTGACATCGACGTTCCCGTCATTTGCCCGCAATGGCTCAACGATTGATGTCACGGTGGCGTCAATTGGGGATGCCAAGAGCCTGGAAGGCGGCACTCTGATTTTGACGCCACTAAAGGGTGCAGACAATGAAGTCTACGCTGTGGCACAAGGGGCAATCGTCGTCAGTGGTCTGGATGTTCAAGCCGAGGGCGCACGTGTAACACGTGGGTCTCCGACCATCGGTGGAATACCGAACGGTGCAAGGGTCGAGCGCGAGATCAATTACGAGTTCAACGACCGAAATACCCTGACTTTGGCGCTGAGAAGCCCTGACTTTTCTACGGCCGCGCAGATCGAAGATACAATCAACATGGCGATCGGGCAGAATGCTGCCATGATGCGGGATTCAGGCACGATCGATATCGACCTTCGTGCCTTGCCTCAGTCGCCTGCGCGCATAATCGCGGGCATTGAGAACCTGCCCGTCGCGGTCACGGCGCCAGCCCGTATCGTGATCGATGAAAAGTCGGGGACGATCGTACTCGGTGCAGACGTCTCGATTTCCAAAGTGGCAATTGCGCAAGGCAATATCTCGATCAAGATCGTCGAATCGCCTCTCGTATCTCAACCCAACCCCTTCGCCGGAGGAGACACAGCGATTGTTCCAAGATCGCAGATATTTGTCGGTCAAACCGGAAGTGGTAACATCGCCATGCTCGAGAACAATGTGACCCTGTCACAACTGATTGCGGGCTTGAATGCGCTGGGCGTGTCGCCGCAAGAAATGGCCGATATCATTCGGGCGATGAAAGCTGCCGGCGCGCTTCATGCAGAACTTATTGTTCGATAGGTCTTTATCCTAGAAAAAAGCCTCAGGACACAGCTTCAGTGGTTGTCTCTAGCGCATTAAGCTCAATCTTGCCGCTCCGTTTCAGCGACATCAGCAGCGAGAGGAAGTCGCGCTGCACCTCATCTGCGGCAGGTCCAGTCGGGGGTTTGATCTCAGCCCGCTCG
>CAYGKE010000006.1:0-10758 GCA_964350465.1 uncultured Hyphomonas sp. | reverse complement strand
CACCCAGCTCGTCGCGGAGCTTTTCTGCCAGGCGCGGTGAGATATTTGCTAGGAAGAACTCCGAAACGGCGGCATAATTTGCGCGCAGGCTGGCGAGCAGCTTGATGATCGTATCTTCATCGATTTCGCGAAAGATGACCGGGATCGTATTCTTTGGAAGCAAGACCGGCAGGGCATCGAATGTGAACAATGATTTTTGGATCCCTCCCATTTTGTCATTATGTCGGTCGGTTAGAAACATCACCACGCTGTTGCGCTTATCGCTTGGGATCAGGCTCAGAAGCTCGCCTATCTCTGCGAGGTGATCCTCGTTCTCATCCGTGCCGGCGTCGGCATTATTGAGAAACTCCAGCTCAATCATTTGTGCCAGAACCTGATCAATGCCGGGATCGCCGGCCTGTTTTTCGACCATATACCCAATTACTGGCGAGATCTTATCGATGTCCATCAAACTCAGAACATCCGACGATGCCGATGTATCCAGTTTGCGCAATATAAGTGCGATCATGTTGGCTGAAAGACCAGATAGATAGGCGGCGATCTCGCTCGGTTCCCGTTTTGCGAGCCGCGTCCAAGGATCATCCGACGCCTCATCGTCGGGCACAGGAACGGATCCGTCCGCCGCCTGATCGCCGAGTATGGCGGTCAACCGTTCGGCATTGAGCACGCCGGAGAGCACTTCACGGGCTTTTTCTCGTCCACCGCGAAGTGCGCCGGACGATTCTCGAAGCCGGGTTAGAAAGTCGAGCACGATGTCGACCATTTCTTCGCGTGCGATGAATGAAATGTTCTCGAGCGCCGAGGCGACCTTTGCCAAGGCTTCATCATCGAGTTTGTCAACAATCGGCCTTGCCGCGCTTTCGCCCAGCATAGTGATGATCACCGCTACACGCTGCGACGCCGACAGTTTTGATCGATTAGGTTGAGCCTCGCCCCCTTTATTCAAAGTGGACAGTTTTGGAGACGTATCAGCCCGGTTTTCCAAACTCACCCTGTGTACCCCCGTAGGACCGACTCGGTAATTTTCAGCCAGCCGTCTGCGAGCACGACGAAGCCGAGTTTGAACGGCAAGGAGACGACAGTAGGTGGCACCATCATCATCCCAACCGCCATAAGGACTGAGGCGACGACGAGATCAATCACCATGAAGGGTAGAAACACAACAAACCCGATTTGAAAGGCATGTTTGATTTCCGAGAGCATGAACGCGGTTGCCAGAAGCGAGAAGGACGGCGCCTCGCCGTCGATGACCGGTCGATTGACGGCGTCGCCCAGAACACCAATGGTCTCTGCATCAACGCGCACCATCATGAACTCGCGAAACGGGTCAGTTGTTTGAGTCCATGCGCGATCCTCGCTGAGTGCGCCATCGATATATGGCGATAGTCCCGTTTCCCAAGCTTCCATGAAGACCGGCTCCATGATGAAGAACGTGAGAAACATGGCCAATGCCATGATCATCATGTTCGGAGGAGCTTGTGGTACGCCGATGGCTTGGCGGATAAAGGAAAAGACGATGACCAAGAATGGCAGGCACGTCACCATCATGGCAATCGCCGGAACGAGGCTCAATACCGTGATCAGCATAAACAGCTGAATGGTTGAGCGACTCAATCCACCGCCGTCGCCGTTCAACATGTCATTGATATTGGGCATGTTATTGGCAGGGATGCCCTGACCATGGGCCGTCGACACAGCCCAAAACGTCAAAGCCCCAACCACAAAAAGACTGCGGAAGACGGCGGCTGTGTCACCCGAGAACATCTTCAGTCTTCTCTGATATCTCGGTGATCTTGATTCCAAGGACGCCGTCTGCTGTCTCGATCAGTTCACCTCGCGCGATGACGTTGTTATCGATGGCGAGGTCCAGGGGATCATCGATGCGCGTGGTTAGCGGCACGATTGATTCAGAGCGCAGCTCGAGTATTTCAGAGACACTCAGCCTGGCCTGTCCGATCGACACAGTGACAGTGACGGGCACATCAAATATCGTGCGACGGTATTGGTTGGCAGCAGAGGCCTCCCGTTGTTCGTCGCTGCTCACACTTGGAATTGTCGCTTCTGGATTGGCCATCGTCCTACTCTTCTGATGTTGGTTGGGGCTGAGCCAGCCGGTCAAGACACGCGCGCAGCAAGGCTTCAAAATCGAAGTTGATACCGCCCGTTTGCCAGGATACTTCGACGGTTGCCGGGTCCTGAGCTTGCGAGGACACGATGCGACACCGATCAGCCAGAATTTTATCTCGGGTGACAGTTTCACTCATCTTTTCAGCGAACTCGGGTGTGACATGTATCTCGATTGTCGGTGCCAGGTCAGGAATGAGGTCTGGAAGATGCCTGCCGATTTCTTCAGCGAGGAACTCCTGTGCCAACACTGGAAACAGCCGCGCTGAGATTGCCTGAACGAGCTGTACTGAGCGCGCCTTGGAGTCTGCGACGATCTCCTCAAGTGACCCAGACAAGGCGTTCATTAGAGCCTCCAAATCCTCGAACTCTTGCTCCAGACCAGTCGTCTCGGCGGGCGCATCATCGGCAGCCGCTTCAACCGCCTGATCACCGTCCAATTCGGAATGCGCTTCGTCTTCGGGCAATTTTCCAAACAGGATTTGCAAATGCTGCGGGGACATCGGCGTCTGTCCGCCCGTGTCGAACCGCGGCAAATCAGACCAGATCACGCTACTCATTGATGGCGACCTTTCGATCTTCGTTCAGCCATTGTTGGAGAATGGCTGCAGCATCGTCCTCGCGGTCGGAGGTGTAGTCCCTGAGCGAGACGAATGGATCCGGCGCGGCTCCAGTGGCATCGCCGAGTGACGGATCGCTTGGTGCAGCTGTTCCAAATTCACTATTGGGATTCTGACGCATCATCGGGCGGATCACGCCAAAGGCCAGCGCGATCGTGACCAAGCCGAGCATGAAGATCTTGACGCCCGACCAGAGGTATCTCTCCATCAACTGTTCTACCATCGATGGCGCGGTGACCATTTCCTGAACGACCGGTGACTGGAACGGCATGAACTCGACGGTCAAAGCATCGCCCCGGCCGGTGTCCAACCCGACTGCAGACCCAACCAACTGCTTGAAGTCTGAAACTATTTCCTCGGTTAGAGTAGCGGTTTCTGCCAGAGCGGGATCGAGGCCTAGCGCGTCCTGGTTGAGCAGGACAGCGATCGAAATGCGTTCAATACTGCCAGGCAGTTTCTCCGATTCTGTGCGCGTTTCGTTGATTTCGTAGGAGACGTTCTCCGACGAGTTCTTAGTGGCGCTGGTCGATTGACCACCAGCTTGCCCGACCGCTTGCGGTAAGTTGCTGGCCGCTGTGATTCCAGCTGTTCCTGCACCACTTGTTTCGTTGAGGTCACCGGTTGCGCGATTTCTGATAACCCGCGAGTCCGGATCGTATACAACCGCCGACGTGCGCAAGAGTTCGTGGCTGACATCGACTGAAACTGACACGCGTGCGTTGTTCGGTCCGACCCGGGCCTCCAGAAGCCGCAAGACTTTCTGCTCGAGAACACCTTCCTGGGTATCTGCACTGACACTTGGCTGATCGATCGAATTTATGCCCGGTCCCGCCAATATTCCACTTTTGGAATCAATCACGGCGACTTCAGTTGGGCTAAGGCCAGAAACCGCAAGCGCGACGAGATACTGGATCGCTTCTGCCTGACCTGTAGACAGATCATAAGATGTTGAGAGCGTGACCGACGCCGTTTGTTTGGGAGCAGATCGTGCAAACCCAGATCGCAGGCTCGCCCCAATATGTACCCGAACCGAGGTGACGCCTGGAATGGCCAGAATTGTTCGTGTCAGTTCGCCTTCTTTCGCGCGCCAGTAGGCCGCATTGTACATTTCAGATGTTACCGAGAAGCCATTGACCTCGTCGAGTAGTTCGTAGCCTTGGACTGATTGTTCGGGCAGTCCATCTCGCGCCAAAGCGAACCGAACTGAATCCCTCTGGTTCTGAGCCACTAAAATCGCGTTGCCGCGCAGCTCATAGCCTGTGCCTCTTTTTTCCAACTCCTCGATGATCTCGCCAGTCTGTGACGGGCCAAGCCCTGAATAGAGAAGCGCCATCGGCTGTTCCATCGCGCCGCGTGCTAAGACTGTCATGGCCGCAAGGACGCCCAAGACCGCCGCCGCGAGCATCACCTGCCGCGGCAAAGACAGCGCTCTCAAGGTGGTTAGCAAACTCATGGCAGGTTGAATCTCGATTCAGGTAAATTCCATCAGAAATTCAACCTTTGCGGGTAATTGTTAATAGTTCCTTTACCTGAACTTTTGTTTAACAGGGGCAAGAGCATTGAACGTTGGATCATATTCTCATGTCGCAGAAGCGCGCAGAAAAAGCTGGTAAAGTCGACGCGGACGGCGGCGATGCAGTACCTGTCAAGCCAGGCGGCGGAATGCTTGGAGTATCAATAGTCGCCGCAGGTGCGCTCGTAAGTTCGTTTGCCACCGTCTATCTTTTTTCATCGCCCCCCAGTGCGCATACTGATGGTCAAGCAGCAGCGCGCGCAGTGCCCAAAACACCAGCAATGGTCACGGCGAATCATATCTATGTGGAGTTACCCGAAATCCTCGTAACGGTCGGCGGAGAACCGGCCACTCGCTATTTAAAGTTGAAAATTTTGATCATTTGTGATGACAAAAGCGAGTCGTCAGTTTCGAAATCCGAACCGGTACTGATGGACGCGTTTATAAATTATCTTCGCTCCGTCGAATTGACTGACTTTGAAGACCCGGGATTTTACGCGCACATGCGCGATCAGCTAAGGCGCCGCTCTCAACTTGTGCTCGGAAGTGATGTGTCAAACGGTGTTCTGATTACTGAATTTTTGTTGAGATAAGCCCATGAACTTCGAAATCACCGATATCGTAATCATCTTGGTCTCCTTCGCCGCATGCAGCTATTGTGTTGTGCTGAACAGGCGCCTGAAGGCGCTACAGAGCACAAAAGACGGGCTTGGCGCGACTATAGTTGCAATGACGAAGTCGATTTCAGTGATGTCGGCCTCAACACAGGAAACGCGGTTGCAGGTTGGCGATATGGTCACACGGCTATCGAAGATGCTGGATGAGGCGAGTGTTGCATGTCAGCGCATGGAAGAGCTGAAACTGGTTCTGGAGACCAGTGGGAAGGAATCGATCGACCAGGCCATGTCGACGCAAACAGAGCTGAGCATGATGATGCGAATCGTTCTCGACCAATCGAAGAACCGGGTAAACGAGATGATGATACTGATGCAACAAGCCCGTGATCTCATCGGACCAAAACCGATGATTCCCTCCAATTCTGCAGCCGGTCGGGAAACCGCCGCCCCGTCCACTTAAAGGCAGGTAAAAACAATGGGTTCGTTGAAAAGCCGTGGTTCCTACGTCCTAATCACACTGAGCACACTCTTTGCGGTCGGCGCTGCCTTACGATTGGTACCGAGCAATGCCGCAACGGCTGACACCGCTCCTGCGCTAGAACTTACCGGTGGTGAGCCATTTTCTGCCGACCGTCTTGGCGTCGCTACTCATCCGGAGCCGCGTCAGGAGCGCATTGAGCAAGTGTGCTTCACCGATGAAACAGCAGCAGGACTAGCGGCTGATGTGGAGCTTGTGGCAACGCAGAAATCGGTCCTCGATGAGCGCGAGCTTTCACTTAAAGCTCGCGAAGCTAAATTGGAAGGCCGCGCAACCGAACTGCAGGCACTTCAACTGACATTGGACGAGCGGTGGAGTGAGATGCAGACGGCATCGAACGACGATATACTTCATCTCGCCAGAATGTATGGCACGATGAAACCGGATCAGGCTGCGTCAATTTTCAATCAGATGGAGCCAGAATTTGCCGGCGGATTCCTGCGGCAAATGCGTAGCGAGCAAGCAGGCCTTATCCTGGCTAGCATGGAAACCCGGAAAGCTTATGCCGTGAGCTTGCAGCTCGCCTCGGTGAACGATGATATTCGCCAATCAGCAGTCAGCAATTAGAGTTTCGAGCATTCCCCGCGCCCTTGGAACCGCCCTCAGGGTAGATAATCGAAGCGTCAACCACTCACACCGGAGGTCTTTATGAAGCTTGTCCTGAACAGAATGACGAGAAAGGGAAGATTGAACCGGAAGATTATTTTTCGAGTCTCGGCGCACGTTAACCTCACACCGGAAGAAGAAGCGGCACTGCAGGGATGGAGATTTGGGAAAGAGGTTCTATATGAAACGGACGCTACGGGACCACCCGTGACGCATTCGAACGGTGCCTGGCTCGGATGGGGGCGAGGCGTTCCGCCGGCCACTGGCTTCAGCAAAATCACAGTTGATAATCTGATCAACGGAAAAACGGTCGAGTGCCGGTCAATCATGGATGCCCTAGAATCAGAAAAGGCGGTAAAATCCGCGTGCCAAGCTTTCTGTCGGCTGGTTCGGGCAGCAGCTAGTTTCGAGGGCGAAGTGATCCATGAATTCTGACACCATGCGACCAATTAGGGCGGCTGCCATCTTGGGTGATATCGAAAGCACTCTCCCACGTGCAGCAGGTGGGTCATAACAATAAACGCAAAGCGAAGTGGAATATGCCCACCGGTGCCTGAAAGATACCCGGCAACGCTGGATTGTTTCACGCTGGCGCTTCGATGCGTCACCCGACCGGATAACGCGAATTTGAGTAGTATTTCGGTTAATCTTGGACTAATTTTCGTTAACTAGTTGATTTTCTGCTATTTCTACTAGCGGGCGCATTAGGTTTGTGTCTTCTGTTTCCGCTAAAAGGAATACTGCTGATTATGAGTGCGCCAAAGTCTCCCACATCCGTAGACCAACTCGTTGGAGACAGGATTCGATTTGCGCGCAGGCAGAGAGGGATGACACAGGCTGAGCTCGGTGAATTGACAGGCCGAACTTTCCAGCAAATTCAAAAATACGAAAAAGGTGTCAACCGTGTCTCCGCTGGTCAGTTGTTTGAGGTGGCAAAGGTTCTCGGGAAAGATATTGAGTGGTTTTATGGCGATGCGGTTTTGGTACCTGAGGAAACTGAAGCGCCCGACACTGAGGAATTTAAGACATGCCTGCGCTTGCTCATGGGTCTTCGTTATAGCAGGTCACTTGGACCTGTCACTGACGTACTCAAACTCATAAAAAAGGCAGAAAATAGCGGATAAGAACAGGACAGGGGATTAGCAACTCTGGCTTGAGTGATATCCGCATCGGCTGACGAAATGAGAGTTTGATCTTTCAAATTTTTCGATTTGGTTGGCCTTGCTTTAACGCAAGCCAGATAATCAAGTGCGGTGAAATAGGTTTCCGTGACACAAATATCATCAGGCCCCACTGTATGCAAAGTCGTATTCCGGAAATAGATAAGCGCGTCGGTCGTATGATACGCTTGGCCCGAAATCAAAAGGGCTACACGATTGAGCAAGCATCAACAAAAATCGGTGTGAGTCATTCGACCTGGCAGGGCTGGGAAGAAGGTCAGCAAAGAGTTCCTGCTGTTCGCCTTATCGAAGTCGCTCAGTTTTTTGAACAACCGGTAGCCAGTTTTTTCGGGTTCCCACGCTTGGGATCATTAGATTCCAGTGAGGAAGACTTTTCAGATGACAAAATTGAATGTCTGCGTTTCATTCTTGAAATCGATGATCGAAATGACTTGAAAGCGCTTAACGACCTTATGCAAACTTGGGCACACAAGCGAGTGTCAAACCCTAACAGTCTCTAGCAACTCTAGGTCGACGTCATCCATTGATGTCGGGTGAATAAAATTCTCGCGAAACCACGGCACGCGCCGCCCATTCAAAGTCGCGCTTAGAAAGTCAATCACCGCTTGTCCTCTGGGCAATCGACGGAGCCGTTCAGTGTAGGTCATCCAGAATTGGATTGGTGCAATCTCGCCGAAATCCAAGGGGACAAGTTGAGGGTATAGAGAAGCAAAATAGGTCGGGAATAGAGCCACGCCTCCCCCATTTTCACACACTGAAAGCATCGCAGCTGCAGAGTTTGTGATCAAAGCGAAATCTACCAGTTCTTTGATGTTTGCTGCCTTAGGTGACCACTGCTCAATTTGATTCACGTAACTGCTATGGAGCAAGCACCTATGGTGTTCAAATTCAAATATGCTTTTAGGAGTTCCGAACTCCTTCAGATATGCTTCCGAGGCGAACGGAATATAATGAAGTACCCCCAACTTTTTCTGGATCAACTCAGGCGATGTTGGTTTCTGAAATTGCACCTTGATGTCTGCACTATCATATAGTTCATCAACCACAGTATCAGTCACAGTAAGCGTCAATTCGATTTTGGGGTTGAGCCTGTGAAACTCTGGAAGTCGCGGCGCAATCCAATATGGACCGAGACCGTCACCCGTGACGAGGCTAACCTTACCCTCAGCGGGTATATCAATATCGGACACGTCGTCGCGAACTAGTGCAATCATGTCTGCCATTGATTGCGTGTGGGACAAAAGCTGTGTGCCTGCGGGTGTGAGTTTCACACCATTGGTGGTTTTAACGACAAGTTGAGACCCTAATTCGCGTTCAAGTTCCTCAACTCTGCGACTAACCGTCGGTATCGAACATTTCAGCCGCGACGCTGCGGAAGTAAGGCTGCCTAGCTCCCCTACCAGCCGGAAGATGCGCAATCGATCCCAGTTAAAACTGTCTACTTCCACTCAATTTCTCCAGATTTGAAACTCGAACTTTCATTATTTTCTACAGCGTCAGCCCTACGAGACTGTCATCATTGTGTTGGATAATCAACGAGGGATTGAAATAATGGTTGTGGACAAAGAATTTATTCCTGACTTGGCTCGTCTTGAGCGCAAGGCTGCTGAATTCGGGTTCAGGCGCGCAAGCTATAAAGAGCTCAAGGCAGGCGTCCGTGTCGCTGAAGATCTCATGAGCACTAAAATTGCGAGTGTCGACGAGATCGCGGCAATGGATGCGGTAACTCAGTGCACCGCATGGGTTACTGGCGAGCCAGTAGACGGGATTTTCCTAACAATCCCACTGTCTGTCGAGGGCGAAGCAGCCGTCCGCAACGGGACTTATTCACCTAAACAGCCAGCGCTTAGACACTTATGTGCCAAAGGATCACATTGCGCGGGGTTTTACATCGGCGTCTATGCGGGTCGCACAAAAGAAGCCAGACGCAACATAATGACCGCCGCGGCCGTTGTTCGAGTAGAGCTTTATGCTTCCGTGCCGTGTTTTGCACGCGGAGCAACGGACGATGGTGTGCGGTCGATGCTAAGTTTGGGCTTTCAACCAGTCTCCGGCGGATTGCCGGATCTTTTTGTGCAGGAAGCCCTGGTAGACCTTAGAGACGAGGCGGCCTGATGCGGAGGCCCACTGTCGGGGAAAACGTCCTCATTAAGCCTGTACCGGCAGGCCTATACGACCGCTATACGGCGCGCCCGGTGCGAAATCCTAATGACTATCAAATCATGGTCACCTTGAGGGCTATGACTTTTATGTCAGAGCAAGACTGCCCTTATGAGGAGGAGTTTGACCAGAATGACATGTGCGGAACCAATTTTATCTTGTTTCACGGCAGCAGACCGATTGGCACTTTGCGTCTCAGGTGGTTTGCAGGTTTTGCAAAACTTGAGCGAACCGCAATACTTGAGGCGTATCGAGGCACAGGAGCCATAAAGGTATTGCTCGCGGAGGCTTTCGAGCTGGTGGCCAGAAAGGGCTACCAAAAGATGATCTCTCATATTCAGAGCCGGTATTGGCCCCTTTGGTCAAATACATTCAGGTGTCGACGATTAATTGACCGCCCAACATTTTGGTTTTCGGACTATGAGTATTGTGAGATCGAGATTCCCATACCAGCTCACCCAAGGGCAATAGAAACCACCACTAACCCTTACACGATCATACGTCCCGAAGGAGATTGGGACCGATCGGGTGTATTGGATGCCTCGGCGAACAGGCAAGTTGATGAACCTGCCGCAGCATAATTCCACAGTGCTGCTGCTTGGAAATCCAGGAATCGATTGTCTCGCTTCCGGATTGGATCAGCAAATACCGGCAAATTCCTTTCTTGAAGCCTGTCGAAAATGGCTGGCGAAGGCCAGGCGGGAGAGGTGGCGGGTTGTACATCTATGCCACAAGACTGGTGCGAGGTCGGGCACACTTCCCGGGTGCTTTGTGCGGAAAACAGAGTATGTTGTTCGTACGAGCGCCGAACTGCACTTCTTACTCGATAGGGAGCTAAGGCACTTCCCTCGCAATCTCCCCAAGCTTCGCGTTTGCGGCGCATTCGCCCAAAGCGAATTGCTGCGGATTACCAACCGTCCGTTTGGAACCACCTGGGACGTTCAAATTTGCCACGGTGCTCTGCAAGTTATTCGCGGGGCAGCCAAACTCGAATCGAAGGGAGCTTAAGTGACACAAAACGCCCGAATGCCTAATATGGCTCCGACCGACCATAGAGACGCGATAGAATCGAGCACTCATCTGGCCAGACTCCTGAAATCACAATTGCGCAACCTCGCTGTTGATGAAGCCGACCAGGAAGAACTTGGTCACTATATCGAGTGCTTGCTCGTCAAACTTCGCCTGGTCGAACTTGATACCTTGCTACGCGAGGACCCGACCCGTCATCCAGATGTTGTCGACGTCATTGAATTAGGTGTAGCGGTTCAGCGACCGTGAGACATTCTGGTGGTTTTGCTTAAGGAGGATTTTTGGCGCATCGTAACTGACTCAAGGAGTGAAGATGTGATGTGCCCCTAAGAATGTAGACGCCCTGCGGCTTCATTGTGCTGTCATTTCG
>CAYGKE010000005.1:0-88230 GCA_964350465.1 uncultured Hyphomonas sp. | reverse complement strand
GCATTGGCATGTCCGGCATTGCCGAGATCATGATCAATCTTGGCTACCGGGTGCAGGGCAGCGACATGAAGGACAGCGCCAATGTCGAGCGCCTGCGCGAAAAAGGTGCCATCGTGCATATCGGTCATGAGGCAGAGAATGTCGCTGGCACCAGCGCGGTGATCATCTCCAGCGCGATCAAGAAAGACAATATTGAGGTCAAGGCCGCGCGCGCTGCGGGCATCCCGGTTGTCCGCCGCGCCGATATGCTGGCCGAGATCATTCGCCTGAAATGGACCGTCGCGGTCGCTGGCACGCATGGCAAGACGACGACGACCAGCATGGTTGCGGCGCTTCTCGACGGCGCCGGCATTGACCCGACCGTGATCAATGGCGGCATCGTCAATGCCTATGGCTCCAATGCCAAGGCCGGGACCGGCGACTGGATCGTTCTGGAAGCCGATGAGAGTGACGGCACCTTCACCAAGATCCGTTCGACCATCGCCATTGTGACCAATATGGACCCCGAACATATGGAACATTACGGATCGATGGACGCTTTGCGCGGCGCCTTCGATACCTATGTCGAGAATATTCCCTTCTATGGCTTCGGCGTGCTGTGTACCGACCATCCTGAGGTCCAGGCCATGGTCGCGCGCGTGTCTGACCGCCGCATCGTCACCTATGGCTTCAATGCGCAGGCCGATGTGCGCGCGCTCAACCTGAAACCGGACGCCAATGGCGTCGGGTTCGATGTCCTGGTCCGGGGTTGGCTCAGCGGCGGCAAGCCGCGTCAGATTGACGGCGTCTACTTGCCGATGGCGGGCAATCACAATGTTTCCAATGCCCTCGCAGCGATCACCGTGGCGGTCGAGCTTGGCGCCAGCGATGATCAGATCCGCGACAGCCTGAAGGCCTTTGGCGGCGTCAAGCGGCGCTTCTCTCCCGCTGGTGAATGGCAAGGCGTGCGCATCATCGATGATTATGGCCATCACCCGGTCGAGATTTCCGCCGTGCTGCGGGCGGCCCGCGCCATGCAGGCCGAAAAGCGCATCATCGCAGTCGCCCAGCCGCACAGATATTCGCGCCTGAAAGACCTGTTTGAGGATTTTTCCCGCTGTTTCCGTGAGGCTGACATCGCTCTGATCACGCCGGTCTATGAAGCGGGCGAAGAACCGATCCCCGGCATCGATCATCATGCATTGGTGAAAAGCATTGCCAGCCATGGCCACAAGAATGTCCACGCGCTGGATAGCCTTGAGGCACTACCGGACACGATCCGCAAGCTGGCGCAGCCTGGCGACATGGTCGTCTGTCTTGGCGCAGGTAGTATCAGCGCGCACGCGAATGAACTTGCGGGGAAGCTCTAGACGTCGGCGACAACAACCCTTGTCCCACAACTGCGCCAACCGTCATGGGCAAATCAAAAGACTTATCCACAGGTGCCGCAGATGGCCTGATAATGCGTCGTCATGCACCTTCGCTTCGATCCCTCCAATTTCGCCCATGTGCCGGTCTATTACTGGCCGTGGATCTGGTGGCAGCTATTCTGGCTGCGCAGCTGGTGCGAAGCGACGGACCGCGAAGTTCTGTACGAGGTTCCGCCGAACGGACGGGTGGAGCTGGTGCTCATCTCCGATGACAAGATGGACCTGCGCGCTTGGCTTTATAGACAAAGCCAGGCGCCAAGGCCGCATCTTGAACATTGCAACAATGCTGATGGCGCGCTCGGCGCTGACCCGATTGCGGTCTTCATAGGCCGCCAGATGGAGCGGTTTGGCTGTTTCATCCGTTGGGCATGGGCCGAGATTGCCCCGCGCAAGCCCCCCGTTCTGCAGGACAGTTCCTAGAGTCGATATTGCTCAAAATTGACCTCGCTCTCCCCGCCCAGACTGGCCATGCGAGGCGCTGGTGCTTGCCTGAATGGGCAAAACAGGTTGAACCAGCAATCTGAACGGCTCTACTAGGACCCATAATGCTGGATGACTTTCCCACCGTGCGCGGCAAGCTGCTGCGCGATGCCCCGCTGGCACCCTATACGTGGTTTCGGGTTGGCGGCGCGGCGGATGCCTTGTTTCTGCCCGCCGATGAGGAAGACCTTGCCGATTTCCTGACAGCGCTGCCCGCCGAGATACCCGTCACCGTGCTCGGCGTGGGTTCCAATACGATTGTGCGCGATGGCGGGATTGAAGGCGTCACCATCCGCCTGATGGGCCGCTATTGGGGCCAAACCGAGCTGATTGGCGGCGACGTCATGCGCGCCTTTGCCGGGGCATTGGACCTGTCTGTGGCCAAGGCAGCAGCAAAAGAAGGGCTGGCGGGCCTCTCATTTCTGTCCGGTATTCCAGGCTCGATCGGCGGCGCAGTGCGGACCAATGCAGGCTGTTATGGGTGCGAGCTCAGCGATGTATTCGTCATCGCCGAGGGCGTGGACCGCACAGGTAAGCGAGTCACGTTCAAGCGCGAGGAGATCGACTTTTCCTACCGCCACACCGATTTTCCAGAAGATGTCATCGTCACGTCCATCTTCCTGCAGGGTGAACCGGGCGGTGATCCCGCGGCACTGGCAGAAGAAATCGCCGCACATCAGAAACGCCGCGCCGAAACCCAGCCAATCAAGGACAAGACAGGCGGCTCGACCTTTGCAAATCCCGATCCACCAGGCACACCGAACCAGCGTTCGGCCTGGAAACTGGTCGATGCTGCCGGGTGCCGGGGGCTTCGTGTCGGCGGCGCGCAGGTTAGCGAGAAACACTGCAACTTCCTGATCAACACCGGCGAGGCGACAGCAGCAGATATAGAGGCGCTGGGCGAGCTTGTCCGTGCACGAGTGCTAGACCATTCCGGCGTTGACCTGCGCTGGGAAATCCGCCGGATCGGGCGACTTAAAACCGGTTAGACAGCCGCAATGGCCTCGGCAACGGCAACGACGCGCCGGGCTTCTTCAAGGTGCAGCAATTCGGTCATCTTGCCATTGACCTTGATGACGCCCTGGCCGGCATTTTCAGGGTCAGCGAAGGCATCGATCACGTCTTTCGCTTGGGAGACATCTTCAGGCGTCGGGGCAAAGATGCGGTTGGTGATATCGAGCTGGGCGGGGTGGATCAGCGTCTTGCCATCAAAGCCCAGTTTCACGCCTTGCTCGCATTCTGCTTCAAGACCCGCCTCATCCTTGATGTCATTGAAGACGCCGTCAATCGCCAGCAGATCATAGGCTCTTGCGGCCATGACACTCAGGCTAAGCGCACTTTGAAACCCAGTTCGAACAGGTGCATCGGTTGCAGCCCGCATTTCCTTGGCGAGGTCATTTGTCCCCATGACAAAGGCCGCAAGCCGCGTTCGGCCAACCGCCTCGGCAATGTCCTTGATGTTGAGAATAGCTTTGGGCATTTCGATCATCACCCAAAGACCCATATCTTCTGGGGCCCCGGCTCGGCTCATCGCATCATCAAGCCGGTCAATATCGCCGCCATCAATAACTTTTGGGGCGAGGATCGCATCTGGCCCGGCTTCGACCGCGGCTTTCAGATCATCAAGCCCCCATTCGGTATCAAGCCCGTTGATGCGGACAACCACTTCGCGCTTGCCATAGCCGCCAGCCTTGACGGCCTCGCAGACGGTTTGCCGTGCTTCCAGTTTGGCATCCGGGGCGACGGCGTCTTCGAGATCGAAGATGAGCGCGTCAGCGGGCAGGGTCTTGGCCTTTTCCAATGCGCGTGGATTGGCGCCAGGCATATATAAGCAGGATCGGCGCGGACGATGAGCAGACATGGGCGGTTTCCTTGACGGCGAAAAACGAGTGCGGCACGAGTGCCCGGCCTGTCGGTACAAATCAATTCGTCAAAAGGTCACTCTCATGGATGAGATTCCGATATCCGGTCACGTTGCCTCAGGCCTCGAGCCTGTTCGGGAAGCCTTCGAGGCCAATTTTAGCGAAGACAAGGAACTCGGTGCCGGTTTTTGCGCCATCCTAAACGGTGAGGCGATCGCTGATCTCAAGGGCGGCTGGGCTGATCGCAAGAAGACCAGGGTTTGGGACGATGCGACGATTGTTCCGGTGTATTCGACGACCAAGCCAATTGCCGCTCTGGTGCTGGCTTCCATCATCGACCAGCTGCCTGCGGGATACGAAACCCCAGTTAGCGATGTCTGGCCGGAGTTTGGCCAGCGCGGCAAGAGCGACGTCACGATCGCCGAAATGGTCTCTCATCAGGCTGGTCTGCCCGGTTTCATAGAGCCGATCGATCCAGCGCTTTGGCTCGATCCACCTGCCTGCTCGGCAGCTCTGGCTGAACTCGAACCCATGTGGGAACCCGGCACAGCACATGGTTATCATCCGCTGACCTGGGGCTATCTAATTGGTGAACTTGTTCAGCGCATTACCGGCCGCAGCCTTGGGACCATACTTGCGGAGGACTTCTGCGAGCCTGCACGGATCGACTTCCGGATCGGCACGCCGGATAGTGAAGCAGAACGAATTGGTGAGATTATGCGGCCAAGGCAGTTGCCCGACCTTGGTGAGATCAATGATCCGACCCGCGCCGCTTTCCTGACCAAATGGGCCGCGCCGGATCGCGGCGGTGCAATCTGGCGCCAGGTCGAAATCCCGTCCGCCAATGGCCATGGCTCAGCAAAATCCGTCGCTGAGCTTTACGGTATGTATGCCCATGGCGGCCGACTTGGTGAGCGACAGATCATAGCAGAGGCAAGTTTCGCCGCGCTGACAGAAACCCGCACTCTCGGTCAAGATCTTGTCCTGCCCTTTGTCACCGAATTTGCCGCTGGGGTTATGCGCAACAATATCGGCCTCTATGGACCTCATCCTGAAACCCTGTGCCATTCGGGATGGGGTGGCTCGATGGCGCTCGGCGATCCAGAGCTTGGCCTCTCAGCGGCCTATGTCATGAACCGGCAGTCCAACAGTCTGCAAGGCGACCCAAGGGCCCGGAGGCTGGTCGACGCCTTATACGATTGTCTCTGAGATGTTTGCTGATCTCAACTGGACCGCTTTCCTGATTGCTCTGATTATCGTTGAGATCACCCCTGGGCCGAATATGGGATGGTTGGCCACTCTGTCAGCGCGGTCAGGATTCAGAGCTGGAATACGCGCGGTTGCAGGCGTGACTCTGGGCCTAACCATTCAGATGCTGGCGGCGGCACTGGGATTGGCCGCGATACTTGCGAGTTCGGCGCCTTTATACGAAGTATTGCGCTGGTCTGGCGTCGCGTTCATGCTCTATCTGGCCTGGGAAACCTGGTCGGAAGAGAGTGAGCCATCACCAGGACAGGCGCACGGATCGGAAAATTTCTATCGCGGCCTGATTGCCAACCTGCTCAACCCAAAGGCACTGATATTCTATCTCGCTGTGGTCGGACAATTTGTAGATCCAGAGCGGGGTCAATTATGGCTGCAGACTATGGTTTTGGGCTCGATCCACCTCGTGGTGTCCTTGTTGATTCATGTCGCAATTGTTTTTGCAGGTGCTCGCATGGCGAGCGGGTTGGAGCGTTGGCGAACGTCAATCGCGGTGCGTGCGGGATTTGCGTTTCTATTGGTGATGATCGCTATATGGATCGCGATTTCAACTGCGCGATAGAGCGCGTTACAACATATCCGACTTGTCTGTGAAAATGTGAGAGCGAGAGCAGCTCTTGCGCCGGGCGCTATCGCCAATGATTGCTCATTGGACCGCTTCCGGTCAGGAAAGCTGCTCTCCGATTTATTCTGCATTCGCGATCTTGCCGCGCGATGCATGAGCCTGAAAGCGTTAGCGCACTCCCGGGCAGAGGTATTGCAAAAGTCTTTAGCAGTTCCGTCATCCAACTCAAACTTTTGGTCCAAATCAGACAGTTTCACTTAATCAGACTATTCGAAAGACACCCTTTCATCGTTTCTCATATATCGCCCTCTTTTTTCCCGACACCCCCGTCACTAACCGGGGTGCAAGTTGAGGACTTCCAATCACCCGGGACCGTTGCCGATCCGCTGTCTTGGATGCGATGATTTTGTCCGAAAACGGCAGATTGACAAGCCGGTAAATCGTGAAAATCGCGTAACGCGCGAAAGTGGCACGCGGCTTGCTGAGTTGGTTGCGAGTTTGGAAGCTCTTTATCATCCAACTGACCCGGCCATCGTGCCGGGTTTTCTTTTTGGGTCAGCGCACAGCAGAGGCAGACCGCGCCAGCCGTCTCGCTTTGGCGTCACCTCTTACGCTGTCCAAGGTGAACACAATCAATGCCGACCAGATGAACCCGAATGCCACCGCGTGATAGGTGCCAAAGGGTTCGCGGAAAACCAGTGTGGCGATCAGAAATTGCAAGGTCGGTCCGATATACTGCATCATCCCAACCGTCGACAGGCGCAGGCGCTTGGCTGCAATTGCAAATAGTATCAGGGGAATTGCGGTGATCGGTCCTGAAGCCAGAAGCCAGATAATATCCAAGCCGCCTTGACCGAACAGGCGCCCCCCCGATTGTCCGAAAAACCAACCCATCCAGATCAGGGCTAGCGGTGCAAGCATACTCGCCTCAACAACAAAACCAGCCCGGCTATCGACCTGGATCTGCTTGCGGATGACCGAATAGAAGGCGAAGGTGAGACAGAGAAAAATAGCAACCCATGGCAGTGACCCAAGCGCCAGTGCCATGACGCCGACACCTATCGACGCAAGGCCGACAGCAATCCACTGACCGCGGCGCAGACGCTCTGAAAAGAACACGGCGCCGATCAGGACATTGACGATGGGGTTGATATAATAGCCAAGGCTGGCCTCGGTGACGCGCTCCTGTCCGACCGCCCAGATATACACCCCCCAATTCAGCCCGATCAGCAGGCCAGACAAGGTCAACCAGGCGACATGGCGTGCAGTAAGAGCGGCGCGCATCTGCTGCCAGTTACGTGCCAAAATGATCAGGATGATCCCGGTCGGGGCGCTCCAGATAATCCGGTGCGCGAGCATTTCCTCAGCACCTATATGGTCGAGAAACCTGAAATAGAGCGGCAGACACCCCCAGATGACATAACAGCCAAGACAGCAGAGGAATCCAAGACGGAGCGCCGGGGTCATCTTGCGGCCTGCAAGGCCTCTTCTGGGCCAAGATCGCCATCATAGATGGCGCGGCCAAGGATGGTACCCGCGATGCGGCGGACGCCTGCATAGGCGCGAAGGTCATGAATGTCCTGCACACTGGCAACACCGCCAGAGGCGATGACCGGAATGGACACTGCCTCGGCTATGCTGCCTGTAAAAGCGGTATTGACCCCTGTCTTCATGCCATCGCGCGCAATGTCGGTGACAATCAGCGCCGCGACGCCGCACCCCTCAAAGGTCTTTGCGAGCTCGATAGCTGTCATGTCGCTGGTTTCAGCCCAGCCCTCGACCGCAACCATGCCGTCCTTGGCATCAATACCGACAACAATCTGGCCTGGCAGGGCCCGGGCAGCCGTCTTGACCAGATCTGGATCACGCAAGGCTGCAGTCCCGAGAATAACCCGTGACAGGCCGGCGTCGAGCCAGGCATCAATCTGTTCACGGGTGCGGATGCCGCCGCCAAGCTGAACCGGGACATTAGTGGCGTTTAGAATATTGCGGACCGCATCGCCATTGGCGCTTGTGCCAGCAAACGCACCGTTCAGGTCAACGACATGTAGATGCTCAAACCCCATGGCCTGAAACTTTGCGGCCTGATCAGCAGGGTCGGGATTGAAAGCCGTCGCGGCCTCCATTTCACCGCGCAAGAGACGCACGCATTCGCCGTCTTTCAGGTCAATGGCGGGGTAGAGTTGAAAGCTCATTCTGGCGCCCAGGTGACGAAATTGCTGAGTATCTTGAGGCCGACAGCCTGGCTCTTCTCGGGGTGAAACTGTGTCGCGAAAATATTCTCGCGGGCGACAGCGGCGATGATCTCAGTGCCATAGTTGGTGGTCGCAGCGACATCTTTCGGGGCAGCATCGCGGTAGGCGAATGAATGCGTGAAATAGACGTGTGGGTCGTCGCCAAGATCCTTCAAAACAAAGTGAGGCCCGTGCAGGTCGAGGCTGTTCCAGCCCATGTGCGGAATACGAAACCCCGGGCCCGGCTCAATCTCTGCGACCGTGCCCGGGATCCAGTTCAGGCCTTCGGTCTCGCCGTCTTCGAGGCCGCGCGTCGCCAGTAGCTGCTGGCCTACGCAAATGCCCAGAAACGGTACCGCGCGGTGCTGGACCGCATCGGTCAGCGCCTCGACCAGACCGTCCACGGCGCGTAAATTTTGTGCGCAATCGGCGAAGTGACCAACCCCAGGCAAGACGATGCGGTCAGCTTGACGGATGTCATCTGGTGAAGCTGTGATCGTGACCTGATGGTCAGTGCCGGCGGCAGAAATTGCAGTGCGCAGGGCGCGGCCTGCCGAGTGAAGGTTGCCCGAACCATAGTCGATGAGCGCAATCATTTTCATGCCGAGGCGTTTGGCCTAGAGCGAGCCCTTTGTCGAGGCTGCAGCGCCGCGCAAGGCAGCGTCTGGTGCGGTCGCCATGCGCAGCGACCGGGCCACCGCCTTGAAACAGCTTTCAGCAATGTGGTGAGCATTCTCGCCGTACAGGTTTTCCACGTGCAGACACATGCCGCCATTGCCGGCAAAGGCCTGGAAGAATTCCTTGAACAGCTCGGTGTCCATATCGCCAATCTTGTCGCGGCGAAAATCGACGCGCCAGACAAAATATGGACGCTTGCAAAGATCGACAGCGGCGCGGCTTAGCGTTTCGTCCATTGGCAGATAGGCGTGGCCATAGCGGGTGATGCCGGAAAAGTCGCCGAGCGCTTCGCGGATCGCCTGGCCGATGACAATGCCGGTATCTTCAACTGTGTGGTGGCCATCAATGTGCAGGTCGCCTTTGGTGCGAACTTTCAGATCAATGAAGGAATGGCGTCCAAGCGCATCCAGCATATGGTCGAAAAAACCAATGCCTGTGTCGATATCGGTCTTGCCGCTGCCATCAAGATTGATGGTCACGGAGATATCGGTCTCTTTGGTCTTGCGCGAAATCGTGGCTGTTCTTTGGGTCATGTCGGTGCAGATAGAGCTAAATTTTGCCTGCGCCTAGCATGGTTTTGTTCACCACTCCCTAAACAATCGCATTTATTCCAGATTTCAGGATGGGCAGAAGACGGTTCCGGGAACAGAAGTTTGAATATCTATACCGCTACTAAACGTGCGATCTCGCGAACGAGCCTCGTGCGGGCCATTCCTCTTATCGCCTTCATTCTTGGTCTTAGCCTCGCTGTGGCTTTTACCGGTCTGCACTATGCCATGGCCAGATCTGCGCACTTTGATCTGGTCCGCGCTGAAGGTACGAGGATCGCCGAGCTTGTGTCAGACGATGTCGCATCAGGTGATTTTGAAAATGTTGAAGCCCGGCTAGCTGATCTCGCTCCGCAAAGGGCAGAGATCAAGCTGGCTGATGGTCGCCCGGTTGTCTCACCCCCAGGCACGGATTGGAAACGGCACGCTGTACGGCGCGCGATTGTCAGTGATGGTCAGGTGATTGGCTCGCTGACCTATGCCGCTGCCAAACCCTACGCGTTTCACTTTTCCATCCTTTCCGTCATTTCCCTCATCCTGTTCGTCGCGGGGTTTGCCGCCCTGGTGCTGTGGATGATTGCAAAGGAAATGTCGAAGTATCTTGAGCAGGTGAGCCAGTTTGTTGCCCTGTTCAGTCTGGAGTCAAAAAGCCAGATCAAGCGCCCGATGTTGAATTTCGCTGAATTCCGCAAACTCAACGCTGTCGCTCAGCGCACGACCCGCAGACTCGCCAAGGAAGTCGATATGCTGCGCAAGCGCGCCGAGATTGATGACCGCACCGGACTATACAATCAATTCTATCTCAAGGCGCGTATCGATCATTGCCTCGACGAAGCCGAGTTTGATCAACCGGCGGCATTGCTGCTGATCAATATCGAAGGCCTGAACGAGCTTGCTACAGAGTTGGGTGGATCGCGTTATGTAGACTTGCTGTCGCATATTGGCAGTGAATTGGCAGACTGCACGAGGCAAGCAGCGATCGAAGCTGGTCAATCCGAAGATAGCTGGGTTCTGGCGTGTTTGCCGAGCGATCAGTTTGCCATGTTGGCAACCGGTTTTGCTTCGCGTGATGACATTGCGCCGCTGGTGCGCAGAATTCATGGCCGGTTCCGGGAATTCTCCACCAATGAGGGGCTTGCGACAACGCTCAAGGCATCTGGAAGCATTGTCATGCTGCCTGAGGATGGCGACACCAATGCGGTGATCCTGCAACGCGCTGAAACAACCTTGCAAAGCCTGCGCGCCGAAAATAGCGGCGGGTTCCGGTTCTATACGCCAAAACTGGAACGCCAGTCGGAGTCGCGGGCGCGGCTGGAAGCAGAGTTGCGCAAAGCGGTTGAGGAAGACCGGTTTGTTCCCTTGTTTCAGCCCAAAATTGACCTCACGTCCGGGACGATTTGCGGCGTCGAAGCGCTGGCGCGCTGGCGTCTGGATAGCGGACGACTGGTGTCGCCTGCTGTCTTTGTGAGTTTGGCCGAGGAATTGGGGCTGATCGACAAGATCGGTAAGCAGATCATGCACAAGGCCTGCGCCGCCGCTGCCGGTTGGGCGCGCGAGGGGCATAGGTTGAACCTGGCCGTGAATGTTTCACCGCTGCAGTTTGAATCCGACGATCTGGCGAATATGACCCTGGAAGCGATCGCGCGGTCCGGCCTGTCGCCGCGCCAATTGGAACTGGAAATCACCGAGAGCCTTGCGATCGAGAAACCCGAACGTGTTCGGTCTGTGCTCACCCCGCTTCGGAAGATGGGTATCCGCCTCGCCGTCGACGATTTCGGTACAGGTCATTCCAATCTGGCGATCCTGACCCAGCTTGAATTTGATGTCTTCAAGATTGACCGTCAATTTGTCTCTGGTCTGCCGAATGACACGCAGGCAGCAGCCATCATCGACCTGATGATGGGCATGGCCAATACACTCGAAATGCAGATTGTCGCCGAAGGTATTGAAACAGAAGCGCAGGCGAGATTCATGGCGCAGCAAGGCTGTCATATCGGGCAAGGCTTCCTGTTCAGCATGCCGGTTACTGACGAAGCGATCCAAAAATTGCTGAAAGATCAATCGGTCCTGCACGAGCGTCGTTCGGCCTGAGCGCATTCTGGCTCTTGCGCTTGGCGCGATGATTGGCCAAATCAGTAGTGTGATACAGTCGCATTCTGATTCTGCATTCTCACCGCAATGGCACGGCACAACGATTCTGGCCGTCCGCACTGCGTCTAAGATTGCCATGTTAAGCGACGGGCAGGTCTCGATGGGCCAGACTGTCATGAAGGGAAATGCCCGAAAGGTTCGCCGGATTGGCGGCGGGGACATACTCGCTGGTTTTGCCGGGGCAACGGCCGATGCCTTCACCCTGTTCGAACGCCTGGAACAAAAGCTTGAGCGCTTTCCGGGCCAGTTGCAGCGCGCTGCTGTTGAACTGGCCAAGGAATGGCGCACGGAAAAATATCTGCAAAAGCTGGAAGCGCTACTGATCGTCGCTGACAAGACGACAACGCTGGTGATTACCGGGTCTGGCGATGTGCTTGAGCCGGAACATCCGGTTGTAGCTGTTGGGTCGGGCGGGAATTATGCGCTGGCGGCGGCAAGGGCGCTTGTCGATTATGAAACTGACGCCGAGACGCTGGGTCGAAAGGCGATGCAGATCGCCGCTGATATCTGTGTTTACACAAACGGACATTTCACTCTGGAGACGCTGGATGTTTGACCGGGGTGACCTGCGTGCAGCGGTTGGTGCCAATGTCTTGAGCGCGGATCAGGCCGCACGTCTGGAAGCTTTTTTGACCTCCCGGCATGGCGGCGGCGAAGGCGAAGTGGTTGCGGGTCAGGAGAACCTCCGTTTCCTTGCCAATTTCAATGATATTTTCATCACGCTTGGTCTGATTATCCTGTTCATTGGTGTCACGACCCTGGTCGGGATTATTGCGTCTCCTGCAATTGCATCGGGTAGCATCATGGCGGGGGTCGTTTCCTCGGCTGTCGTTGGCGGCCTTGCCTGGTTGCTATTGGAATATTTCTGTGGTCGCAGGCGCTTGCTTCTGCCCAGCATGGCCCTGACGTTGATATTTACGGCGTTTGTATCGCTGACCTTTACAGCGCTGGTTGGTAGCATGATGGACTTGAATTTCACCGAAGACTTCAATCCGACGGACATGTTCAGCCTGACCGGACAGCTGGGCGTTGTGGCCTGTCTGGCGGCGCTTGCCGGGGCGGTGGCGGTGTATTTGAGGTTTCGGCTGCCATTCTCGCTTGCTGTCATGGCCCTGGCGGGCGCCGCTGCGGTCTATACGTTCCTCGGTTTCTTCGGCAATGCAGGGCTGCTGCTTGGCGGTGCTGGCTTCCTGTTAATGGGGCTGACGACGCTGGCGATTGCGATCTGGTATGACATGAAGGATCCCGAACGGATCCGGAAGTCTTCCGATAATGCGTTCTGGTTGCACCTTGCTGCGGCACCTCAGGTTATCTGGGGCGTCAGCACAATTGTTACCGGCTCGAATGTCATGATGGGCACGACCAGCGGCACCGATAATGCCAGCCAGGGCCTGACACTGCTCATCGTGCTATTGCTTATCGGTATTGTCTCGCTGGCACTTAACCGGCGAGCGCTGATCGCGGCCAGTCTGATCACATTTATCATCACGCTCAGCTTTGTGCTGAACCGGGCGGGCCTTGATGCCTCGAACATCTTTGTGATGGTGACCATCCTGATCGGAACCGGGGTTGTCCTGCTCGGGGCGGGATGGCAAACCGCACGTCGATTTGTGCTGAAATTCTTTCCTCGCGGCGGTTTCTGGAACCAGCTCTTTCCGCCCGAACCCGCCTAGGATCTGATATTATGACAACCCTTACGCCCGCTGAGATTGTTGCGGAACTCGATCGCCATATCGTTGGCCAGAATGATGCCAAGCGCGCGGTCGCCATTGCGCTGCGCAATCGCTGGCGGCGCAAGCAGGCGCCTGAAAGTCTGCGCGAGGAAATCACACCGAAGAACATCCTGATGATCGGGCCAACCGGCGTTGGCAAGACCGAGGTCTCGCGCCGCCTCGCCAAACTGGCCAACGCGCCCTTCCTGAAGGTCGAGGCGACCAAGTTTACAGAGGTTGGCTATGTCGGCCGCGATGTCGAACAGATCGTCCGCGATCTGGTCGAATCTGCGGTTGGCATGATCAAGGACGCCAAGCGTAAAACGGTTGAGAGTCAGGCGCGCGATGCGGCAGAGGCGCGCTTGCTGGACGCATTGGTGGGCGAAGATGCGCAATCTTCGACGCGTGAAGTGTTCCGGCAGAAATTGCGCGGCGGTGATCTCGATGACAAGGCTGTGGATATTGATTTGGAAGAGACCGGCGGCGGAATGCAGATGCTGGATATGCCGGGCGGCGGCGGATCCATGGGCATGATCAATCTCGGCGATATGCTGGGCAAGGCCATGGGTGGGCGCACCAAGCGCGTTCGCACAACGGTCAAGGACGCCTATAAGCCATTGATCGACGAGGAAGCCGACAAACTGATCGATGAGGACGCTATCGCACGGGAGGCCGTTCGTGCGGTCGAAGATGATGGCATTGTCTTCCTTGATGAAATTGACAAGGTCGCGGGCAGTTCAGGTCGCGGCGGCGCCGATGTCAGCCGCGAAGGTGTCCAGCGCGATTTGTTACCGCTGATTGAAGGCACAACAGTGTCAACCAAGCGCGGGCCGATCAAGACCGACCATATCCTGTTCATCGCGTCCGGCGCGTTTCATGTTGCCAAGCCGTCCGATCTTTTGCCGGAACTACAGGGACGCTTGCCGATCCGGGTCGAATTGAGCGCCCTCAGCCGGGACGATATGCGGCGCATTCTGGTCGAACCGGAGGCCTCATTGATTACTCAGTATGAAGCCCTGATGGCAGCCGAAGGCGTCGAGCTGAAGTTTGACGAAGACGCGATTGACGCGCTGGCCGATTTGGCTGTGAAAGTGAATGATAGTGTTGAGAATATTGGTGCGCGGCGCTTGCAGACCGTCATGGAGCGCTTGCTTGATGAGATCAGTTTTACGGCGCCCGACCGCAAAGGTGAGACCGTAACAATCACGTCGGATTATGTCTCGGCGCAGCTTGCTGACCTTGCTGGCAATACCGACCTGTCCAAGTTCATACTTTAGGACACGAAATCAGAACGTGCCTTTCAGGCGCAGCGTCAGGATCGGCCCAAAGTTGCGGGTTCTGTCTTCGGTGAAGGCGATCGCATCTGTTCGATCCGTCTCGAAAGCCACGCGCGTAAACTGATCATCCTGATCGATCAAATTGGCGAGAAAGGCGGTTGCGGTCATGCCAAAGACGTCTTTGTGCTCGATGAAGGCATACATGAAGCCAGGCTGGTTTTCGAAGCGTCTGATTGAATTCAAGCGAAAGACCGGCGCTTCCTTGAAGTTTTCATAGGTCGCGCCCCAGGCCCAGTCAGTATTCTCGATGTCGTGGCGAAGTTCGACCTCTATGTAAGATATGGTATCGCCATTGATACGCCTGGATTGACCTGTCAGCGGATCATCCACCTCGGATTTATGGTATTCAGCCTGATAAGTTAGCTGCGCGCCCTTCCATCCAAGCGGGTCAAAGTTGAGCGTCCCTTCCGCCTCGATACCAATCCGGTTGGCGCTATCAAGATTGCCGGGCCCTTCACCCAAGCCAATTGGCACCTGGTCGACGATATCTTCGAGCGCTTCGGCATAGACAAGCAGGTTGCTCGCTCCCCATTTGCCAAAATCGCGCTCCGCTTCAAGCTCAGCGCGCCAGCTTTGCTCCGGAACAATGTCGACATTGCCGGATTGGTCATCGCCCTGGTTGAGATCGACTGACGAGACAAAATCAAAAAAGTCGAGCTGTCCAACTGAGCGCTCGACCTTGCCAGTCAGCGTTAATTTATCACTCTTCTCCCACGTCGCGGTGAGCGAGCCTTTCGGGCGTGTGAAGGTTCGCGTCTGGCCGTTGGCACCGTCTGACATCAGCTCGGAAACCTCAGTCCCTACAGAGAGCTGAAGATTGAGCTTTGGTGTGACCTGGCGGGTATGAGTTACAAAGGCTTCGGCGCGGTTTTCCTCGACCACAATCGTGGGGTCCCCAATGTCGACGGGTCCAAAGATGCCGAGGGCATCAAGCTCGCTGAAGGCTGACTCGCTCTCCAACTTGTTGAGTGCTCCCTCTACCGAAATCTGCCAATCGCTGCTCTCGCCATTTTTCCAGTTATACTCACCGCGCAATATTGTCTCGCTTTCATCGACCGTCTGATCAAAAACCGCGCGCCTCTGGTTTGAGCCATCAAATGCATTGCCATTCTGGCGGGCGGATGTGGGGCTGTGTTCATTGCTTTGCAGGCCAATGATCTTGAGCCGGCCCGGACCCAGCCCGAACTCATAGTCGCCGCCAATCTCGGAGGCCCACTCATCCTCGGAGAATTGGAACAGGCGTGCGGAAACCGGATCGCCATTGACGGAGAATGTGCGGGATTCTTCGCGCTCATTGGCTTCGAAGATGCCATATTCGGCATTGAGATTTGCGACATGCCCGTTTTCCGGTGTCCAGGCGAGGTTCACATTGCCGGATACGTAAGTTCCGACGAACGTGAAGGACTCGGCGCGGAAGTCGGTCAGGTTGCCAGATGCATCATAGACATTCTCGCGCCCAGAATCAGCGCCGCGTCCGGGATCGGATTCGAGTCCAACCGTCCAGGCCAGATGTCCTTCCTGGCCGGTAATCGAGAGTTCGATGCCATCATAATAGGGCGGGAGGTTTTCGCGATACCGTGTGCGATACTCCCATGTGCCGGAGATACCATCGCTTTTTGCCGTGACGTTGACGACTTGACCACTCAGGCCGGGAATATCGAGGGCGCCGCCATCCATAAGCTCGATTTTCTCGACATTCTCTGCCGGAATGCGGCCGAGCGCATCGCGAGCGCTGGTTGATTTAGAGGAAATACGCTGACCATTGATCAGGACATTTTGTGAAGCCTCACCAAAACCGCGCTCACCATTGCCACTACCGCTGATCCTGAAGCCAGGAATACGCTCCACCATGTCCTTTGCCGTGCGCGGTGCATATTGCTCAAAGTCACCCGGCAAGAATGTGCGAGATGAAGCTGGGGTTTCGGTGTCGGCAATCGCCGAGAGCGGTGCAGATAGCGCCAATACTGCGTAGGTAAAAAGCGGCGTTTGCCTCATCCTGCGCTCTCCCTAAGCAATCTACCAAAGAATTGTGTTACATATGTAACCACAGCGCGCAACCCCTGCGCTATGAGAAGTTTCGAGGGGAGGAGTTTGAAGAAATCAAGACAGCTGACGTCGTTTTAACGCCGCATCAATGCGTAAGCTGGCATTGAATAGTGCGCAAGTGTGAGAGGCGACCATAATGAAACGTGTAGCGGTTATCTATGGCGGTTGGTCGTCGGAGCGCGAGGTATCAATCACCTCCGGCAAGCAGATGGCGGCGGCGGCCCGAGAGGCCGGTTATGACGTTGAGGAGCTTGATGTCGATCGCGGTTTTGCAACACAGCTCAGAGAGATTGCACCAGACGTCGTGCTGAACGGCCTGCACGGGCCATGGGGCGAGGATGGCTGCGTTCAGGGCGTGCTTGAGGTTCTCGGCCTGCCATACAGCCACTCTGGTGTGCTCGCATCGGCGCTGGCCATGGACAAGATCAAGTCGAAAGCGGCCTTCGCCAATGCTGGTCTGGATGTCGCCAGGGATGTTGCGGTGACACGCGAAGATGTTGCGCGCGCGCACCCTCTCGACCCGCCTTATGTTGTCAAACCGGTCAATGAAGGTTCCAGTTTTGGTGTGCTGTTTGTTCGAGAGGGCGCCAATGGCCCGGCCACAGAGGTCCTGGGTCCGGGCTGGCAGTACGGTGACAACCTGATGGCCGAGGAATTCATTCCAGGGCGGGAGCTGACCGTCGGTGTGATGGGTGACCGCGCACTGGCTGTTACAGAGATCACGACATTAAGGGAGTTTTACGACTTTGATGCAAAATACACTGATGGTGGATCGCGCCATGTCATTCCTGCTGATCTACCCGATGCTGTAACCGAGGCCGCACTTGCTGCGGCACTTACAGCGCATCGGGCGCTTGGCTGCCGCGGTGTGACGAGATCCGACTTTCGTTATGATGAAGCAAAGGATCGACTTGTGATTTTGGAGACCAATACCCAGCCTGGCATGACGCCGACCTCGCTCGTCCCCGAGCAGGCTGAATATGTTGGTCTGTCATTTGTCGACCTTGTTGCCTGGATGATTGAGGACGCGTCTTGCCAAAGGTAAAAGCCAAGCAAAAGGTTGAGCCAGAGATTTATGGCGAACGCACGCAGGTGTCGTCCGTCATTTTCGGTCTTGTCATGGTTGTGGCGATTATTGTCGCTGGCGCTGCCATGCTTGGCGGGTCTTTGTCACAAGCTGGCAAGCGCTGGGCGAGCGCCATGGACGGCGCCTCGAGAGCTGCCGGCCTGTCGGTGCAAACTGTTGAAGTGATCGGGCTGGAGCACGTCCCCCCCGTTGCGCGCCAGGTGATCGATGCGGCGATGATTGCGCCCGGCGAGAATATGTTTCGTGCTGATCCTTATGTTATCCGGGAGCGTGTCGAAGCGACGCGTCTGGTCACCAATGTCCGGGTCTACAGGCTGTGGCCTGACACTGTGATGATCCGCGCCGATGCGGCGCGCGCGGATGCTTTGTGGCATGATGGCGAACACTGGACCGTTGTTGATACGCTTGGCCGAATCATGCCGGGCAAAAAGCCAGAAAACCATCCGGGACTGATCCAGGCGACAGGGGCGGGAGCGCCCACGGCCCTGCCGAAGCTTAATCAGGCCCTTCGAAACTTACCCGACTTGCAGGCCCGCATTGTACTGGCCCGCCGGGTGGCTGCTAGGCGTTGGGATCTGGAATTGGTCAATGGCACGGTGATCCGCCTGCCTGCCGATGAAGGCCTGAACGCCGGTGTGACGCGCCTCGCCGAGCTTGAAGCGCAATCTGGTCTCTCTGAACGCCCACTTGACCTGATTGACCTTCGGGTTGCTGGCCGGGTCTTCCTGACGCCATCAGAGCCGCAACCAGACGAAAATGGAGCGGCATAATGGCGACCTACGAAAAACGCCTTAAACCGCGCAGCACCGCCAAGGCTGGCGCAGTCGTGGCATCGCTCGATATTGGTTGTTCCAAGATTGCCTGCCTGATTGGCCGGATCGACCCAGGCAGCCGTGCCGGCTTTTCCTTCATGGGCGGTGGTCGCCAGCAAAGCCGCGGTTTCAATGGTGGTGCAATCACGGATATGGAAGCCCTTGAGCGCTCCATCCGTCTTGCCGTCGAGGACGCGGAACGTGAGGCTGGTGAACGTATCGACCGGGTCATTCTCGGCATTACAGGCCCGAAAGTTGATAGCCAGTTGGCCGAAGCGCAAATTCGGGTTGGCCAGCGCGAAATATCTGGCCGCGATGTGCATAAACTCCACGCTCAAGCGATGGCCGAGGCGCAGGTCAAAGGGCGAGTTGTACTGGGTGCCTATCCGGTCATGTACGGCGTCGATGATGAAGACGATATCCGCGACCCGATCGGCATCATTGGCGACCGCGTCCGTGTGCTCTTGCATGTCGTCACGGCGCCTACCGGTCTGGTCAAGAATCTGACAGAATGTGTCCAGCGCGCGCATCTTGCTGTCGAGCGTACTGTGCCTTCGGCATTGGCGAGTGGCTCAGGCACATTGATTGAAGATGAGATCGACAATGGCGCGATCTGTATTGATTTCGGTAGCGGCGTCACATCGGTCTCGGTATTTCTCAACGGGGTTCCAGCCTGGCTCGATCTGCTTAAAGTTGGCGGTGCGCATATTACCGGCGATATCGCACAAGGGATCGGCACAACTTTCGCCGCAGCTGAACGCCTCAAGACAGTCTATGGCTCGGTAGATTCAGATGGTCCCGGAATGGCCGAACGTATCGAGACACCCAAGCTCGGGGACGATGGACGCCTTAAAGCTGCGCGCATGGCACGGGGTGATCTGGTTGGGATTATCACACCGCGAGTTGAAGAGATTTTCGAGATGCTGCGCGCCCGCCTGGCGCAAGGTGAATTGCGTCCTGTCTTGCCGAGACGGACCGTACTGACAGGCGGATCAAGCCAGTTGCCAGCGGTCCGCGATCTGGCGACACGCATCCTGAATCAGCCGGTCCGGCTTGGCCGTCCCGTCGACGCTGATATTTTAGGCGATAAATATGGTAATCCAGCCTTTTCCACAGCTGCAGGTCTGATAAGCTATGACGTGAGGGGTTTCGCGGATGTGGCGCAGGCTGGCGCGACATCGGCATTTGCCGGAGGACCCGCCGGGCGTGGAGTAATTGCCAGAGTGTTTCACTGGATCAAAGAAAATTTTTGATCAAAAGCACAGTGACTTAAGAGTCTTTTAGGCCAAGGCAGTCATTCTATCCCAAGCGAATCTTCAGGCGTGTAGATTAGAATTGAACGGGATGTGGCCATGACAAAAGAACTCAAACCCAGAATCGTCGTGATCGGCGTTGGCGGCGCAGGCGGAAACGCCGTCGACAACATGATTGAGGCGAATCTGAAAGGCGTTGAGTTCTACGTCGCGAATACCGATGCACAGGCGATGCTACGGTCGCGCACAGAGAACCGTATTCAACTCGGCCTTGAAACGACATCTGGTCTTGGCGCAGGTGCCCGGCCTGAAGTTGGCGCGGCCTCCGCCGAGGAGTCCATCGACGAGATCAATACGATCCTCGACGACGCGCACATGGTGTTTATCGCCGCCGGAATGGGCGGCGGCACTGGCACCGGCGCAGCCCCGGTGATCGCCAAGGCTGCGCATGATCGCGGTATCCTGACAATTGGCGTTGTGACCAAGCCGTTCGGCTTTGAGGGTACGCATCGTATGGCGACGGCTCAGGATGGCCTGATCAAGATGCGCGAAGCGGTCGACACACTGATTGTTGTACCGAACCAGAACCTGTTCCGTGTCGCCAATGAGCGCACGACATTCGCCGAAGCGTTCCGCATGGCCGACGATGTTCTTTATTGCGGTGTTCGCGGGATCACCGACCTGATGGTCATGCCGGGCCTGATCAATCTCGATTTTGCGGATGTCCGCACGATCATGAAAGGGATGGGTTCTGCGATGATGGGTATGGGCGAGGGCGAGGGCGAAGGCCGCGCGCTTGAAGCCGCTCGCGCGGCGGTCGATAACCCGCTGCTGGATGATGTTTCCCTGCGCGGTGCCAATGGTGTGTTGATCAACATCACGGGTGGCTATGATCTGACGCTCTTCGAGCTGGACGAAGCAGCCAATGAAATCCGCCGTGAGGTCGATGAGGATGCCAATATTATTCTTGGTTCGACCTTTGACCCAGAGCTGGAAGGCCGGATCCGTGTTTCGGTTGTTGCCGCTAGCCTGACGGGTACAGCTGCGAATGCCAAACCAAAGCCTGAGATCGCCGCGATTGCCGATCCAGTGGCACCCGTTGTGGTGACCCCGCCTGCTGCGGCGCTGCCAGAAAGTGATACCCGCGCTGACTTTGAAGGTCGCCCGCTTCCTGCAGCACACGTTCCAGCCACGCCAGGCGAGGAACAGGTCAGTGCAGATGCGGTGTTCGGAAAAGCTCAACCAACCGCTGACAGCCCAGCAGGCTTTGCCAATCTTTTTGGCTGGAGGCGCGGCGATACTGAGAGCGACAATGATGATGTCAATGATCAGGAGCTGATCGTGACGTCACCCGAAGACCATCCCAAGGCAGCGCCATTTGACGATTCGGATCTGGAAATACCGGCCTTCCTGCGTCGCTCGGCCAATAACTAACCTAACAAAACGTAATCTGATTTGTGCACAGGTCGCCGGTTCTCCTGGCGGCCTGTAACTTTTTGAGAATAAATAAGTTTATCAAGATCAGCTATTGGTCAGATCAGTTGCGAAGCTGGTTGCGTCAGTTTTGCAACATACAGCAACAATGCTTGTCTTGAGTTTCGTGCGCTGCTCCCGCTTTTAGGGTGTGGAGATTGGGAGAGCCTGTGTTGAGTGTTGTAGAGTATCAGCAAACCCTGAAACATGCCGTGATTTGCGCCGGTATTGGCGTCCATTCTGGCGCGCGTGCCAAAATGGTGATCAAGCCGGCTGAATGTGGCACAGGTATCCGATTCAAGCGAACAGATATGGGCCCAGAAGCGGGTCTTATCGAAGCACGCGGTGACAGCGTCAGTGAGGTTCAGCTAGGCACCACGCTGACCAATGAGGACGGTGCCAGTATTGCGACCGTAGAACACTTTCTGGCCGCCTGCGCCGGTATGGGTGTCGACAATCTTCTGATCGAAATTGATGGCCCAGAAGTGCCGATCATGGATGGCTCCTCAGCGGTGTTTTGCGAGCTTTTCCTGAATGCCGGGATCAAGCAGCAGACGGCCTTGCGGCGGCGGATCCGTATTCTTGAAACTGTCGAAGTGAGCGATGGTGTTAAATGGGCGCGCCTGTCTCCCAGCAGCGATAATGTGCTGACCTTACGCGCCAAAATCGAGTTCCAGTCCAAGGCGATTGGCACACAGCAAATGGCGATGCGACTGATGCCAGGCCTATTCACGCGGGATATTGCTTTTGCGCGAACGTTTGGATTTGCTGGCGATGTCGAGATGCTGAAATCCAGGGGTCTGGCGCGTGGCGGCTCTCTGGATAATGCTGTCGTGATTGATGGCGACGCGATTATCAATCCGGAAGGCCTGCGCAGCGATGACGAGTTTATTCGCCACAAATTGCTGGATGCAATTGGCGACCTGGCTTTGGCGGGTGCGCCGATTGCCGGTACTTATGAGGCGCGCCAACCGGGACATGGCATGAATAACAAGCTGGTACGTGCGCTGCTTTCACAGCCGGAATGCTGGTGCTGGGAAACCGATGCGGATGCCATACAGGCGCAAGAGACACGCGTCGCAACAATCTGACCCGTAGCCTATAACCAGTCTGGCGGCGGCGTTTTCGTGGTATCTTCAATTGGCGGCAGTTTGGGCTGCGGATAGCGTTCCAGCAGGTCTTTGACGATCCGGTCAGCGACGCGGTCTGCCTCGCGCAGCGGTTCATAGTTCCAGTCATGCAGGCTTCCCTCAAACCAGCGGGCGCAGCCTCTGTCGATCAGGCTCTGATACAAGCGGTCAAATTTTGCCGAATGGCCCTTCAAGCGGGCAATATGGACCGGCAAGCCGTGCCAGGCTGCATCGGACAGCATATTGGCGCTATCCTCGGTGACAATTGCGGCATTTGAAAACAGAAGCCAGCCAAGATAAGGGTTCGGGCCATCTTCCATACCGGCCCAGAATTGTGCGCCAATCTCATCAGCCATGGCTCGGAATCGGGCATTGATGGGCGCAGGCGTGCGCCGTGAGGCACTGATACGCAAACGCCATCCCTGCACTGCCAGTACAGTCAGTTGCCTGATAAGGCGCTCGGCGGCCTCGGCGGTAAACTGATGTGTTTTGGAATCACCGCCGAGAACCACAATCGCGCTTGGGCTTTGGTCTTCGGCAAGGTCGGCGAAGACCTGTCCGGCCTCTTCAATGGCATCAGCAGAAAAGTGCGACGGAGAGCCGACAGTGCGGACGATGTTATCGCCGCTTACACCGTCATGTTCAGGCGTGACGACAAGATCGAAATCCTCACTCTGCATCTTTGGGTCAAGGATTTGAACGCAATAGGTGTTTCCCCCGCTCCAGTCGCGAACCCTAGCGGTAAACGGGGCGCTGCGCCGGCCCGCAGCGATCCACAGGGTCGGCCAGGGCGGTGTGAGCTGGGTACGGTCGGCTGCCCCAACAGCATATTTCAATAACGGCCAGTTCTGTGTTGGCAGCCAGGTCCAGGGCGCCCGCGGTGACAGGGTCATTGCCTCGCTGCGATGCCCTTCGCCAGTGATATGGGCAAGTTTCATCCATCGCCGTGTATCTGACAGGGCCCGTATCACGGCGCGAACCTGGGCGGCATTGCCGGCGCGGCCGTCACTTACCGCCCAAATGGATGGTCCGAGTGTTGAGGGTTCAACCGCCAATTGTTTTCCTGACATTGCCAACTTGGCTCAGTTTGCCTGATTCCTGCGCCGCTGCCGAGCAAACATTACTGGAAATGAATATCGGCAATCTCATAGACGCGGGCGCCGCCTGGCGCTGCAACTTCGGCCTCGTCACCGGCTTCCTTGCCTATAAGTGCGCGGGCGATTGGAGAGGTGTTGGACACTTTACCTTGGGCAATATCCGCTTCGTCCTCACCTACGATGCGATAGGTGAACTCTTGTTCGCTTTCAGCGTCGATAATTTTCACGGTCGCGCCAAACACAACCTTGCTGCCTGCGACCTTCGACATGTCGATGACATCAGCGCGTGAGATTTTATCCTCAAGCTCGACGATCCGGCCTTCGATAAAGGACTGTTTTTCCTTGGCCGCATGATACTCTGCATTCTCCGACAGGTCGCCGTGTTCGCGAGCTACAGAGATTGCCTGTATCACAGCCGGCCGTTCGACGGATTTCAGTGTTTTCAGTTCTGCCGTGAGGGCTGCATAACCCTCCGCTGTCATAGGTGCGCGTTGCATGGGATGTACTACCGTTTAATTGATGTGCGAGCGTCCGCTCAAATCAGCATTTCGTCAAGTAGGAAGAGATTACGCATTCTGCAAGGCACGCACCGAAAGGGTGCGGTCCCGCTTGACTTTTATCGCCTTGGTGGAGGCAATAGAGGCCGATAGCGTCGTGAAATAGGGTATTCCCCGCGAAACAGCCGTGCGGCGAATCGATTTGGAGTCTTCCAGAGACTGCATGCCTTCGGTGGTGTTGAAGACCAGATGAATGTCGCCATTGATCATCGTGTCGACGATATTCGGCTTGCCCTCGATGACCTTGCGGACGGGCTCCGCCTCAATGTCATTTTCTCGCAAATAGGCTGCCGTTCCGGCGGTTGCGACAATCTTGAACCCCATTTCGATGAGTTTCCGAGCAGCCACCAAGGCGCCTAGCTTGTCGGCGTCTTTTACCGACATGAATACAGTCCCGGTGGTTGGTAGGTTTACGCCAGCCGCGATCTGCGCTTTCAGAAATGCCGCGCCGAAATCATCGTCCCAGCCCATCACCTCGCCAGTTGAGCGCATTTCAGGGCCAAGCACAGGGTCGACATTATCGAAACGAGCGAACGGGAAAACAGCTTCCTTCACCGCGACACGCTTCGGATTGGCATGGCGAAGGTCAAATTCGGATAGAGCTTTGCCGGCCATTATCTTGGCCGCAATCCGGGCAATTGGTGCACCAACGGCTTTGGCCACAAAGGGCACCGTCCGGCTCGCCCGGGGATTGGCCTCAAGCACATATATCTCATCGCCTTTGACAGCATATTGGATATTGATCAGGCCGCGTACATTCAGGGCTTTTGCCAGGGCAATGGTCTGCTCGGTCAGGCGCCCTACAATCGATGGGGCCAGCGAATGCGGCGGCAAAGCGCAGGCACTGTCCCCGGAATGCACACCTGCTTCCTCTATATGTTCCATGATGCCCGCGACATGTACATCGCTGCCATCGCACAGCGCATCGACATCGACTTCTACGGCGTCAGACAGATAGCGATCCAGAAACAACGAGGCATCACCAGACACTGCTAGCGCGCGCTCAGCATAGGCCTCGACATCTTCATCAGCATGGCAAATGCGCATGGCGCTGCCGGACAAGACGAAACTTGGCCGCAGCATGACCGGATAGCCAAGCTTGCGGGCCTTCTCCAGCGTTTCCTCGACGCTGCGCGCGGTAGCGGAGGGTGGTTGCTGGATGTTCAGGTCGCGAAGCAGGGCCGCCCATTGATTGCGGTCTTCGGCAAGGTCGATACTGGTCGGGCTGGTGCCAAGGATCGGCACGCCCGCCTGATGCAGCGGCGTTGCGAGCTTAAGTGGGGTCTGCCCGCCAAATTGCACGATGACGCCGGCAAGCTCGCCCGCGCTCTGCTCCTTGGCGATGATCTCGGAGACATGTTCTTCAGTGAGCGGCTCGAAATATAGCCGGTCAGACGTATCATAGTCGGTCGATACCGTTTCCGGGTTGCAATTCACCATGATCGACTCGATGCCAATCTCATCCATGGCAAAGGCGGCATGGCAGCAGCAATAGTCGAACTCGATGCCTTGTCCGATACGGTTTGGTCCGCCGCCAAGGATGATCGCTTTCTTGCGATCTGAGACACCGGCTTCGCAGTCTGCTTGCTCCTGGCCATAAGCCGGGTGCTCATAAGTCGAATAGAGATAGGGCGTTTTCGCGGCAAACTCGGCGGCACATGTATCGATGCGCTTATAGACCGGGCGTACATTCATGCCATGGCGATAGGCGCGAACGCTCGCCTCATCTGATTGGGTGAGGATGGCCAGCCGAGCATCGGAAAATCCCATGCCCTTGAGCTCGGTCATTGCATGGCGGTCGCTCGGCAAGCCGTCGCGGCGGATATCTTCTTCCTTGGCGACAATTTGGGCGATCTGGCGCAGGAACCAGAGGTCGATTTTGGTCACCGCATAAATATCTTCGACGCTAGTGCCCTGACGCAGGGCCTGCGCAATGATGCGGAGCCGATCCGGGGTCTGTTTTGACATCGCACGGGTCAGCGCGTCCTTGGTCTCGAACTCGATCTCATCGAGACCGGTTAGTCCCGTCTCCAGTGAACAGAGTGCTTTTTGCAGGCTTTCCTGGAAGTTCCGGCCAATCGCCATGGCCTCACCCACTGACTTCATCGCCGTGGTCAGGAGCGGCTCTGCGCCGTCAAACTTTTCGAACGCAAAGCGCGGAATCTTGGTGACGACATAGTCAATGGTTGGCTCAAAGCTTGCGGGCGTGACCCCGGTAATATCATTGTCGAGTTCATCCAGTGTGTAACCGACCGCCAGCTTGGCGGCGATCTTGGCAATCGGGAAGCCAGTTGCCTTGGAAGCAAGCGCAGATGAGCGCGATACGCGCGGGTTCATCTCGATCACGACAAGACGGCCATCTTCCGGGTTGACGGCAAACTGTACGTTTGATCCGCCGGTCTCAACGCCAATCTCACGCAGCACGGCCAGCGAAGCGTTGCGCATCACCTGATATTCCCGGTCCGTCAGGGTCAGCGCTGGGGCGACAGTGATGCTGTCGCCAGTATGCACACCCATCGGGTCAATATTTTCAATCGCGCAGATGATGATGGCATTGTCGGCTTTGTCGCGGACGACCTCCATCTCATATTCTTTCCAGCCGAGCAGGCTCTCATCAACCAGGATCTGCGCGACAGGAGAGGCGGCAATGCCAGAGCGGCAAATCGCTTCATATTCTTCCTTATTGTAGGCAACGCCGCCGCCGGTTCCGCCAAGCGTGAAAGCCGGGCGAATGATGGCGGGCAGGCCGATCTCGTCGAGCACATCCATAGCATTCTTGAGACCCGTAATCCGGTCAAAGCTGCCATCCGCATTCTTCGGCGAGTCCACGATGGTGGCCTTGGGATTTTCCAACCCGATCCGGTCCATCGCTTCGCGAAACAGTTTGCGATCCTCGGCCATGTTGATGGCATCGGCGCGCGCACCGATCATTTCCACACCGT
This sequence comes from uncultured Hyphomonas sp., assembly GCA_964350465.1. GTDB lineage: Bacteria > Pseudomonadota > Alphaproteobacteria > Caulobacterales > Hyphomonadaceae > Henriciella. The sequence goes on along the minus strand of CAYGKE010000005.1, from coordinate 61,594 downwards.
GCTTGGAAAGAACCCCCGCCTGATCAAGGGCGAGGGCACAATTCAATGCGGTCTGGCCGCCCATGGTTGGTAGTAGCGCGTCCGGTTTCTCGATCTCAATGATCTTTTCGACAAAATCCGGTGTAATCGGCTCGATATAGGTGGCGTCAGCAAGCCCCGGATCGGTCATGATCGTCGCCGGGTTTGAATTGACCAGAATGACCCGGTAACCCTCGTCTTTCAGCGCCTTGATCGCCTGTACGCCCGAATAGTCAAACTCGCAGGCCTGGCCGATAATGATCGGGCCGGCACCAATGACGAGGATGGACTGGATATCGGTGCGTTTGGGCATCTCTTCTCCTCGCCGTCAGGCATAGTAGGCAAACGGCTGCCCTATAGCGGGGAGTCGGGGCGCGGGGCAAGCTTATTTGGCCCACGATCTGAACTTTTCTACAGGTTGGCTCTATCAGCCTCCGCGCTGAGGTCCGTCCATCCCATCTTCAGTGCGGCGAGTGATGAATGCGGTATTGCTGAAGATCACCATTGGATTGTCTTCGATGATCGAGCCGACCTTGTTAAAGCGTGCCTCGACCTGATCCTTGTTGACGGTGAGCTCGGTCCAGCCATGGCCGTCCGGATCATGCCAGTCGACCTCCTCATTGGCGGCGGCGAATTGCTCACCAATGTCATCGACTGCCTTCATATACTGGCCAAATCCGGGTGAGGTGACAGAGGTGCAGCCATACTCGACCCCGCGCTGCTCGCCGTCCTTGTCATAGAGCCGGTTGGCCCAGGCCGTGTGCGTGTCGCCCGTCAGTGTGACGAGGCGTGCGCCCGCGTCCTTGGCACTGGCATAGAGGCGATCACGCGCAGCCGGGAAGCCGTCCCAGGCGTCGAGGTTCCAGGGTAGACCAAGCTGGCTGAACGGGATCAGCTGCTGGATGTAGCCGATATCCTGAGCTGCTTTCTGTTCCTCAGAGAGCGAGACGGCGAAATTGGGTGAGCGGACCTTGGCCATGATCACTTGGTTGGCGAGGACCTGCCAGGCTTTGCCTTTGGCCACGGAGTCAGCCAGTTGATTGGCCAGCCAATCTTCCTGAACCTGCCCCAGCATCGTGCGATTCTCGTCAGCGACCTTAACCATGGTTGAAGCCGCCGCCATTGGGATCTGCCCCGGTTCCAGCCCACCAAGTTCATCAAACCAGCTGATCTCCTCCGACCGACCCGTCAGGCGGGACTCGAGACAGATGACACTGGCCACATCACCAAAATCGAAGCGGCGATAGATGTTCTCGCGCAGTTTGCCAGGCTCAGGATCGCGCACCGGCATCCATTCAAGATAAGCCTGCATTGCCGCTTGTTTGCGGTCGCTCCAATTGCCTTCATTCTCTTCCGGATTGTGATTTTGCGCGCCGGTTCGGTAACTATCATTGGCACTTTCATGATCATCCATGGTGCAGATCCATGGTGCTGCGGCATGCGCTGCCTGCAGATCGGGGTCGCTTTTGTATTGGGCATGGCGGGTGCGATAATCATCCAGTGTGATGATTTCCAGCGGCGGTTCATGATTGCGGCCAATCTGCTGCCCGGTGCTGCCACCATAACCATCGATGCCATACTCGTAGATATAGTCGCCAAGATGGATGACCGCGTCGAGGTTCTTGGTTCGGCTGAGGGCGCGATACACGGTGAACTTGCCGAATGGATAATTTGAGCATGATATAACGGCGAACTTGACGGGTGTGTTCCCACTTGTCGCCGTGGTCTTGGTCCGGCCAACCGGGGAGCTGACATCACCGTTTTCTGTTTTCGCGACGAACTGGAAGTAATATTCGGTATCTGCGTCCAGCCCTTCGACATCGACTTTGACCGTATTGTCGCCAGACGCCTTTGCGCTGGCCTGGCCAGCGGCAATGGCTGTCTCGCGTCCAGCATCGGCATAGACGATATAAGTCATAGGAATGTCGGATATTGCATTCGGTTCAGCGGGGGTCACACGGGTCCACAGGATAACCCCGCCGGGAAGCGGATCGCCAGAGGCGACGCCGTGATCGAATGAGACACTGCCTGCAAAACCGGGGCGGTTATCGCTCATGTCTACGGTTTTTGCATTGCCATTTGAACTGGTTGAGTTTGGCTGACATGCTGCAAGACCGACCAGGCCACCACTTGCGCCCAACAGGCCGCGTCTTGTGATCTTCGACATTTATGTTCCTCCCGCGTCGCCGCACTGCGGATCGCAGCATGACCAAATCATCTATAGGCGTCTATACTCGGCATATGACAATTATATCCGTCCAGGCAGATCAAGGTGATAGCGGCACACGGCTTGACCGTTTCCTCAGCGAACAGATCGAAACCCTGTCGCGATCCCGCGCCAAGACGCTTGTGAAAGAAGGCGCTGTCAGCGTCGACGGCGCTGTGCTGGATGATCCGCGCGCCGGTGTGAAGCCCGGCATTACTTACGCTTTGACGATGCCAGCCCCGGTTGCTGCTGTGCCGGAGCCAGAAGACGTCCCGCTCGATATCCTATTCGAAGACGAACACTTGATCCTCGTCAACAAACCTGCAGGCATGGCCGTCCATCCAGCGCCCGGCAGCTGGACTGGAACGCTGGTCAACGCTCTGCTGCACCATTGTGCGGGAAACCTGCCTGGCATTGGCGGGGTCGAGCGCCCCGGCATCGTCCACCGGATCGACAAGAACACGACCGGGGTCCTCGTCGTTGCCAAGACTGAGCCTGCGCACAAGGGTCTGAGTGCGCTCTTTGCCACGCACGACATCGACCGCACCTATCTTGCCCTGACACGCGGCGCGCCGCGCCCGCTCGCCGGAACTGTGGACGCGCCGATTGCGCGCTCCCGCCATGATCGCAAGAAAATGGCGGTGGTCGACGAGACCGAAGAGCGCGATGGCCGACGTGCCGTGACCCATTACAAAGTGCTGGCCTCCTACGGTCAGCTCTCGAAAGTCGAAATGCGTCCTGCGGCGGCCCTGATTGAATGCCGACTGGAAACCGGGCGCACGCATCAGATACGGGTTCATATGGCACATATTGGTACCTCGCTGATCGGCGATCCGGTCTATTCCAATCATCGCGGTATCAAGGCGTTTGGCAGCGGGCCTGCGTTTGACACGGCGACGCAGATCGCGCGCACCCTGACCCGGCAGGCGCTGCACGCTGCCAGTCTCGGTTTCATCCATCCGGTAACTGGCGAGCGGGTATTTGCCGAAACGCCTTTGCCAGAAGACATGGCCGGAATCGTCAGCGCGCTGGAACAGCTCTAGCGACATGGATTCGGTTTAAGCGTCGAATTCCTTGCAGATGCAATTATTTCAAAAGAGTCATGAAAAGCCTATTGACCACACTTGTAGTCGCGTGTAATGACCACAAATGTAGTCAAAGAGGCCGACATGAGTCTGCAAATTACACCTGCTGAACTGGAAATCATGAAAGTGCTGTGGCGCGAGCCCGGCCTTGGCGCGTCTGAGATTGCCGACGCTCTGGAAGGCCGCCAGGACTGGAATATCCGCACAATCAAGACGCTGCTGTCTCGCCTTGTCGACAAGGGCGCGCTGGAGACACAGCAGGATGGTCGCCGCTATCTCTATCGCCCAGCGGTCGAGAAGGGTGATTACCAGACCAAGGCAGCCGGACAATTGATTGACCGTCTGTTCGGCGGCCGCGCCGCCCCTTTGATTGCACAACTCGCTGATGCTCGGGGGCTCAGCGAAGATGATATTGAAGAACTCGAAGCTCTGTTGGGGAGACTGAAACAATGAGCTGGTCCGAACTGCATCCGTTTATTCAAGAAGCCGTGCGCACGACACTTGCCGTCGGCCTACTCGTCCTGCTTGTCCTTCTGATCCGCAAGCCATTTGCCAAACATTACGGGGCCAAGGCGGCCTATATGCTGTGGCTTGTCCCTGTCGCCCGCTTTGTCATGCCGCCGCTGCCAAGCAATTGGTCGCTCAGCGGATGGCTCGGATTGGGCACGCCAGCCCCTCAGCCCGCTATTGAATTTGTTGCCGCACCGATCTGGACAGAAGCGCCAGTTCTGATTGAACGCGCCGTTGCGGCTGTTCCGTCCGCCCCGCCTGTGATTATTCAACAGACCCAGAATACCAGCTTGCTAGAGGGCGTTCTGGCCCAGGCACCACTGATCCTGACGCTTGTCTGGATTACCGGGACGCTCCTCTGGCTCGGTCGTTCCCTGCACCAGCAAAGAACTTTCCTGAGCCTTATCAGAGACGATTCTGAACCGGCATCAGATGCCATCCTCGCAGAAACACGGCTAGTAGCTGCGCAACTGGAACTGAAGCGTGTGCCGGACGTCCGTGCCAGCCTGCTTTGCAGCGGTCCACTTGTGACGGGCTTGAAGGATCCGGTGGTCCTGCTGCCGCTATGGTTCGAAGAGGATTATACACGCGAGGAACAGCGCGACGCCCTGATCCATGAGCTGATGCACCTCAAGCGCCGCGACCTCTGGGCCTTTCAGATCGCCCGTGTAATCGCCGCCACACAGTGGTTTAACCCACTTGCACACATGGCACTCGGCGCCTTCCGCACGGATCAGGAAGCCGCCTGTGACGCTGATGTCCTGCGTCAGGACCGTATCTCCCCGGCCGCCTACGGCCGCACTCTGGTCAAGGCTGCCCGCCTTGCCCGCCCCTCTGACCGCCGAATTGCGGCGGCCAGTCTCACTCTCGCTCATCCCATAAAAGAAAGACTAATAATGATGCAGCACCCCAAACCAACTTTCCGCAGCCGCCTGACCGGCACCGCTCTTGCCGGAGCTATTGGCGCCGCCGCCCTGTTCACAACAGCGTCCTGCATGTCGGCTCAGGCCGAGGACAAAGAGACGAATACGTTTGTCTTCAAGTCTCACGGCAATAATGACAATCAGCAAATGGTCCTGCTCGGCGACCCGATGGCCGGTGTTTCACCCAAGCTCCACGCCCTTGGCGATATGGACTGGAGCGATTTCGATATGTCGTTCGAGATGGATTTCGACATGGAAGAGCTGCAGCTCGGTGAGCTGATGGTGGAACTCGAAGGCTTGCAGGAATTGCAGGAACTCGAAATGCTGGGCGAACTTGGAAACATCATGAGTTTCGAAACCGAGGTCGACGGCAATGGGCATTCCATTTTCGTCATGAAGGCGGGCGAGCTTCCCGAAGATTTCGAGGACCGTATCGAGGCCTGGGCTGAACAGTTCGAAGAGCGCATGGAAGGCTGGGAAGAAAAGATGGAGGCCCACTCCGAGGAAATCGAAGCGCGCGCAGAAGCCATGGCCATCCGCATCGAAACCAAAGCTGAGGCCTGGGCCGAACAGCATGAAGCCAAGGCAGAAGCCATGGCAGCGCGGATTGAAGCGACTTTCGATGAAGACTTCGAGACTGAGCTTGAAGCCGCAACGGATGTGATCGAATCGCTGGCTGACCAATGCGAAGCCCGCGACGAGGATGACCCTACCCCAGAGATAGTCAGCGCAACCAATGCGGAAAGCGGCGAAACATTCCGCGCTGTGTGCGTCAATGGCGACCGTGACCGGCTTAAATCAAGCGAACTGGCCGACTGGATCCAGGGTCGCAGTGATCTATCACAGGCTGAAAAAGACGCCTTCAGCGAAAACCGCGACCATCGCGTCCGGATTGAAATCAGTCACTCTCACGATGGTGATGAGCTAGAGGGCGGCGAGGACTAGACCTCATACCCGAAAAATACAGGCATCAAAAAACCCGCTCCCACAGATATGAGAGCGGGTTTTTCATTTGTAATTTCCTGATTGCGTCTATCGCGATCCGACCACTTCAGTCATTTTCTCAGCGTCAACGGCTTTGCCGTAAGTGTTGTCGCGATACTTCTTAAACTCAGAGCGGGCAATGGCGCGGTTATGTACCTCGTCCGGACCATCAGCCAATCGAAGTGTGCGAATGCCAGAATAAAGCGCTGCAAGACCGAAATCAGATGTGACACCGCCGCCGCCATGCGCCTGAATCGCATCATCTATGACCTGCAGGGCGACCCGCGGCGCCGCGACCTTGATCATCGCGATCTCGTTCTTGGCGACCTTGTTACCAACCGTGTCCATCATGTAAGCGGCCTTCAGAGTCAGCAGGCGGGTCATCTCGATATTGGTGCGGGCTTCGCCGATACGCTGTTCCCAGACTGAATGTTCGGCAATTTTCTTGCCGAAGGCTTCGCGGGTCAGCAGGCGTTTGCACATCTTTTCGAGCGCAACCTCTGCGGCGCCTATTGTGCGCATACAGTGATGGATGCGGCCCGGGCCGAGCCGTCCTTGCGCAATTTCGAACCCGCGACCCTCGCCGAGGATCAGGTTCTCCGCAGGCACGCGGACATTTTCCAGCACGACTTCGGCATGACCGTGCGGGGCGTCATCAAAGCCGAAGACGGGCAGCATCCGCAGCACTTTGACGCCCTTTGCATCCAGCGGCATCAGGATCTGGCTTTGCTGCTTGTGGCGCGCTTCGGACGGGTCAGTCTTGCCCATTACGATGGCGACCTTGCAGCGCGGATCGCCAACCCCAGAGGACCACCATTTGCGGCCATTGATGACATAGTCATCGCCATCACGAACAATCGAGGTTTCGATATTGGTCGCGTCAGACGAAGCCACTTGCGGCTCGGTCATCAGGAAGGCCGAGCGTATTTCGCCAGCCATTAGCGGGCGTAGCCATTGCTCTTTTTGTGCCTGCGAACCATAGCGGTGCAGCACTTCCATATTACCCGTATCTGGCGCCGAGCAATTGAACACTTCCGAGCCCCAACCGACGCGGCCCATCAGCTCCGACAGGGGGGCATATTCAAGATTGGTCAGGCCGGCGCCGTGAAACTCATCCGTATCATGGTCAGCATTGGGCGGCATGAACATATTCCACAACCCTTCCGCCTTGGCCTTCGCCTTGACCTCTTCCAGGATTGGCGCGATGGCCCAGCGACCGACTTCCTCATGTTGCTTCTCATAGGTTTCGACGTTTGGGAAAACGTGCTTGTCCATGAAATCGCTGACACGCTGGATGTAGGACTGGGTTTTTTCGCTGAACTCGAAATGCATGGCGTCTGTCTCCTGAAGGCGTAACTTTTCTTGGCGCAAGGGTGACGCGCATAGGCCGGGGAATCAAGTTAGACGTCGCGTCATGTCGCTTGTTCCCGCACTGATTATTCTTGCTGCAACGCTGATAACCTCCTTCATCTCAGGCATATTCGGCATGGCTGGGGGCTTGATCCTGATGGGCGTGCTGATCGCGCTGGTGAGCGTGCCAATGGCCATGATTATTCATGGCGGCATCCAGATGTTCGCCAATGGTTATCGCGCCTGGCTCTTACGACAGCATATCGATTGGCGGGTGTTTCGCCTCTACAGCCTGGGCGCAGTCGCAGGGATCGTGGCTTTGCTCTTCGTCAGCTGGGTGCCAGACAAAAAGGCGGTCTATCTCCTGCTTGGCCTAGCCCCGATGCTGATCTGGTTGCCCAAGGAACGCCTGCATCTCGATATTAAACGCGCCGACCATGCCGTGATCGCTGGCTTCGGCGTGCAGGGACTGAACACGCTTGCCGGGGTTGCAGGTCCATTACTCGATTTGTTTTTCGTTCGTGCAGAGATGACGCGGCAGGAAATTGTAGCGACCAAATCTGTCACCCAGGCGCTCAGCCATCTCGTAAAGATCGGCTTCTGGAGTGTGCCAGTGCTCTATGCTGCGGGCTTTAGCGCGCTGCCGCCGCTTTGGTTATTTATCGCGGCCATACCGCTTTCAGCGCTAGGCACACGCTTGGGGGGCGAAGTTCTCAAGCGCATGACAGACGTGAATTTCAGGAAATGGATGAAGGGCCTGGTCACAGCCATTGGCGCTGTGATGTTGTTACGCGCGGCCGGGATTTATTGAACCGCGCCGCCGGCTTGCGACGCTGAACCAATATGCGCTTCTACAAAGTCCGACATTTCGCGCAGGGCAAGCGACCTGTCTTCGCTGTCAAAAATATCGTTGTCCTTTTCGTTAGCAAAGCACACGGAGCCGAGCGTATCAATCTGGCAAGCTAGCTGCCATAGCCGCCAAGGTGTTTTCGCGCAGCAAGGCCTTGTTGCCAGTCAGGGCCGTCCCTTTCAGCGGCGCCAGCATTTTCGCAAAACCAAGCGCGGTTGGCAGGAGCGCCTCTGGATCTACGACCTGATCAAGATAACCAGCCTTGACCGCCTCTTCCGGGCTGAACAGCTCTCCGAAAATGCCGGACCTTGTCCGATACTCCGGCGCGACCCTGACTTTCAGCAACTCCATCGCATAGACAGGCAGAACCATGTTGATGACGGTCTCATTGGCACCAATTTTGTAGTCACCACGCGTGCCGATCCGGACATCGCAGGACAGCAGCATGAATGAGCCCTGAGCAATGCCGTGACCGTTGCACGCTGCGATCACAGGCATCGGGAATTTGTACAGGCGATGGGTCAGCTTGCCGCCCGCATCGACAAGCGCTTTGACCTCTGGGCCTGGCAGGCTGGCAAACAGTTTGAGGTCAAAACCGGCAGAGAATCGGTTGTCACGGCCGGTCAGCACGAGCGCTTTCGCACTTGCCTCAGCTTCATCCAGGCAGGCATGAAGGGCATCCAGCATTGGTGGATTTATCGCATTTGCCTTGCCGTCATCCATGGTGATGATGGCGACATCGTCTTCGATCTTGATTGTTGCTGGCGCGGTCATGAAAAACTCCCTTGTATCAGACACAAGTCTGCATGTGCTTCCCTAAGGCGCGTCAACCACTTCTGTCAGGGCAGGGCTCGGGTGTGTGATTTCCAGCAGATCACCTGGTGTGCAATCCAAAGCCTCGCAAAGCTTGGCCAGCGTATCAAAGCGCACACCCTTGACCTTGCCGGATTTCAGCAGCGAGAGATTGGCCTCCGTCATGCCGATCTCAGCTGCGAGATCCTTGGCGCGGCGCTTGCGGCGGGCCAGCATAACGTCCAGCGTCACAATGATCTCGGCTGCCATTAGACGAACTCATCGTTTTCTTGCTTCACCGCGACCGCGTCCTTGAAGACAAGCGCAAGACCATGCAGCACGACCCCCATCATGGTCACCGCCAGGGCGAGATCGCCAAGGTCGGTTTGAAAACCGCGATAGTTGCCGCCAATCCAGCTGAGCAGGGTTGGCCCGAATATGCCCGCCCACAGCCCGGCCAGAATCATACTGTTGGCACCGCTATTCAGCGTCTTGATATTGCGCTGCGTGAACACCTCACCTTCGCCGCAGCGGCCGAACAGAAGCGCAAAATCACCAATTGCCCAGGCGATCAGGATCGTCGGCATGGCTTTGATGATGCCGATCCACCAGCCATTGAAAAGCGGCAAGAAGCTCGCGCCGCTTTCATACCAGATACCGCCGATCTCTTCGCCAACGAAGTGCGAGACATTCAGGGCAAGAATAGCGACGACGACCCAGGCTATCCAGGTTAGCGTCTGATGCGTGTCGCGCGTTTTCGTTGTGCCAGCTTCGGTCATGTGATCCTCCAATACGAGAATCATACAATCCAAAAGTTATTGTAATGCAATAATTTATTTTCGTTTTAGGTTAAAAAATTGCTGTAAAATACTAGACGCTGCTTCTGCGTTGAGAATGTCCTGCTCGACTTCGGGACGCCAATGACAGCTTGGCTGATCGAAGAACTGGCCGCCATTGACCACGGCGCCGCCCTTGGCATCTTGCGCCGCAAACACGACTTTCCCCAGCCGGGCAAAACTGATGGCGCCAGCGCACATGGCGCAGGGTTCCAGCGTGACATACATGTACAGTCCGGGCAGGCGGTAATTGCCCAGCTTCTGCGCCGCTGCGCGGATGGCGATAATTTCAGCATGCGCGGTTGGATCATGGGCTCCGATTGGCCGGTTGTGACCTTCGCCGACAATCTCGCCTGTCCTGGGATCGACGATCACCGCGCCGACCGGAACTTCATCCAGTTCAGCGGCTGCTTTTGCCAGCTCCAGCGCGCGCTGCATGGGGGAGGGGGTGTCAGTCATGCTTTCCCTTCGCGCCCTCGCCGCGTAAAGGCAAGCCCATGCGTATCGTAGCAGGACAGTATAAGGGCAGGCCCATCGCTGCGCCAAAGTCCAGGCTGACCCGGCCGACCTCCGATCGGGCGCGCGAGAGTCTGTTCAACATGCTGGCGCATGCCAGCTGGGCACCGCCGCTGAAAGACGCGCGGGTCATGGACCTGTTTGCAGGATCGGGGGCGCTAGGGCTGGAGGCGCTATCTCGCGGTGCCGCATATTGCCTGTTTGTTGAAACGGACAATAATGCAGCTGCCGCCATTCAGCAGAATATCCGGCAACTTGACGCCTCAGCACGGTCTAAACTGCACCGCCGCGATGCTACGAAACTCGGCGCGAGGGCAGAGGTTTTTGCCGACCCGTTCGGACTAATCTTCCTTGATCCTCCCTACAATAAAGGTCTCATCGAGCCTTGCCTGGCGCAGCTTTCCGAAGGGGACTGGCTCGAGCAGAACGCACTTGTCGTGGCCGAAACAGCAGCAGATGAGGCGCTCGGCGCACCGCAATGGAGCGTGATCAATGAACGCCGCAGCGGCGCTGCAAAATTCTGGTTCCTGAAACAAGGCTAGGCTTCCAGAAACTCCTCGCGCAAATTGATCGTTGACTTGCCACTGCCAAGATGTCCCGCGCATTCCTGTAGCCATTGCTCGGCTGCGTCGCGGCCCTTGTCGCGGAGTTCCAGCAGGAAGGACCAGCTGGTATCATATTTCGTTTGCAAGGATAGATCGCGCAGGATCTGCCCGCCGCGCAGCGCGTGAACGTTGAGTCGGCGATACTTGTTCATCATGGGCTCTTTCAACATGCCCTCATCAAGCAGGCGCTGCACGAAAGCGATGGCCCTTAGTTCACCCACCAAAGCGGCATTGAAGCTGATCTCATTGATCCGATCCGTGATTTCAGCGGCGCGCTTTGGTACGCCGAGCCGCGAGATCGGGTTCAACAGAACCAGAAGCACATCCAGCGGTGCCTTGGCATAGACCAGCGGGAACAGGCTGGGATTACCGAGATAGCCGCCGTCCCAATAGGCGCTGCCATCAATCTCAACCGCTTGAAACGTCTGCGGCAGGCAGGCCGAGGCCAGGACAGCGTCACGTGTAATTTCTCCGTCAGAGAACACTTTGACACGGCCGGTCTCGACATTCGTGGCCGAAAGGAACAGATCGAGCGGCGCCTCGTGGACGGCCTCGAAATCGATAGCATTGTCGAGCGCATCGCGAAGCGGGTTGATATCAAACGGGTTGAATTCGTAAGGGCTGGTGATACTGGCAAAAGCCATTGCCGCCTGGAACGGACCAAATGGCAGGCTCGAAAGCGCGGAATTGGTGGGCGCGAACACAGCGAAAGCGGCGCCCATGTCCGATACCGATTTCCAGAAGGCTTCGAGACCAGCTTTCGCACCCTCCGGTCCGTCCTTGGCAAGACCGGATGCAAACGCGACCGCATTCATGGCGCCCGCTGAGGTTGCCGTGATGGCCTGGATATCCAGGCCCGGCTCATCAATCAGCCGGTCCAGCACGCCCCAGGTGAACGCACCGTGTGCGCCGCCGCCTTGCAGGGCGAGACTGATGGAACGTTTTTTGACTTTGGCCATGTCTTCGCCCTTTGGAGGATTCGATACGGTTTGCCATAGCGTCTTTACCGGGACTTCAAAGCTTTGTGTGCAAACTGATCTGCATGAGAGGCATGTCTGGACCACAAACTGAGAAAAAGCCCGTCTGCGCTGTCGGCATTGCCTGTTTTCGCGGTGACGAAGTCCTGCTGGTCAAACGGGCGACCGAGCCTCGGCAGGGAGAGTGGTCGATCCCCGGCGGCCGGATCGAGTTTGGCGAGACGACGCGGCAGGCTGCGCTGCGCGAACTTGCCGAGGAAACCGGCGTTTCCGCCGAACTTGCGGGGTTGGTAGATGTTGTCGACGCCGTCTTTGCTGATCAGGCAGGAGCACCTGACGGGCATTATGTGCTGGTTGATTTCGCAGCCATCTGGCAGTCGGGTGACCCGGTAGCCGGAGATGACGCGGCCGAGGCCAAATTCGTCAAATTGGATCAGCTCGCTGGTTTTGACCTCTGGGCCGAAACCACGCGCATAATTATCAAGGGTGCAGAGATTGCGCGCCAACACGTTCAGGAATAGTCAGCTTACAGATGTTTGTTTTGTTCCGCCCCCTTCTTGCGCTTCCAGGCCTGTTGCAGACGTTGCAACAAGGCGAGCCGGATCCAGCCAATCTGAATGACCCTCAGGCACAACCGGAGCCTGCAACTGAGGTCGGGCCTGAGACCGGCGTCGTGCCACCTGAAACGACCCCGCCGCCCGAGAAGACCGTACCGGTTGAGCGATCTGATCCGATTGAAGCCCTGACCGATACGGCGGAAACGGCGACCGAAGCGGCTGGAGATTTTGTCACCTGGCTCGGCACAGGTCAGCGTGAGGCGCTGATTGCACTTGTCCTGACCTTCGCAGTTACAGCCCTGCTCTGGTTTGTCCGCTGGGTCGCACTGAAGGGCACTACGCGCTTACCAAAGGTCGATAATTATTCGCTGACCGCTTTGGTTCACCGCATTGTCGGTCGCTTTCATATCTATTTCATGCTGGCGATTGCGCTTGCGGTGACCGACGCCGTCTTGCCGCTACCGGATACGGTTTCTGGCTTCGTGCGTATTTTCTTCGTGCTGGCAACTGTTCTGCAGGTCGCCGAATGGGTGCAGGAATTCGCCATTGGTTTCATCCGGCGCAATGTGCACAGGCGGTCAGGCGACACGACGGCGCTGGCCTCGGCTTTCAATATCATCAAATGGTTCATCAATGTCGCCATCTGGTCGGTGGCGCTGTTGCTCATCCTCGACAATGTCGGCGCAGATGTCACCGCGCTGCTCGCGGGTCTTGGTATTGGTGGTATCGCGATTGGTATCGCGGCGCAGGGCGTGTTCCGCGATCTCTTCTCCTCCATCTCGATCGTGCTGGATAAGCCGTTCCAGATTGGCGACACGGTGCGCTATGGCGAGACGTGGGGCGAGATTGAGGATATTGGTCTGAAAACAACCCGGATCCGATCCAAGTCCGGCGAGCAGATTATCATCTCCAACACCAATCTACTGGAAGAAGAAATCCACAATATGCGGCGCATGAGCCGCCGCCGTATCGAGACCGAATTCGGGGTTATCTATCAGACGCCGCCAGATGTCGCGGACCGGATCCCCGGCATTGTGGCGGACATGGTCAAGGGCATTGACGGCGTCGTGTTCGATCGCTGCGGGATGTCCAGCTTCGGACCAAGTTCGCTCGATTACTCGCTTGTCTTCTATTCGCTTAACCCGGACTTTAACCGCTCGATGGCAGTGCGCTCAAAAATCCTGTTGGCTTTGCTGCGCACATTCAAGGACGAAGGCATTGAATTCGCCTATCCAACACAAACGCTTTATGTTGAAGGGTTACCTCAGGGCACCAAGCTATAGCCGCTATTCGACGGTCCAGCCGCGCGGCGTCTTGCGAGCGTCCAGGGTCATACTATCCGGTGGGTTCTGATCAGGTACTACCGGTTCAGTCCGGCGCTGGGCGAACAGTCCCAATAAGACCGCAGCGACTGCAAGTGCAATTCCCGCCGCCGCTGTTGCCACCGCGATAATTCCAGCCATCAGGACGATCACGATCCCGACGGCGCTTTTTGACAGCAACGCCCCGATGCGGCGCATCAGGCTGATCAGGTTTTGTGGAAAACCAAATGGTGCGGTTTGTGAAGCTGTCATCGCCGATTCCTCTTATGCCTAAAGGATGGGATGCAAGTGCCGCGCCGTCAATATGGGCGAGGCGATTCTTCATCAACTTGCCGCGATTAGACCACGTTCTGCCCGAATCCGGGCATAGGCGGCCGTGATTGCAGCAGCCTTGTCATGTGCCGCCATCTCGAACTCGCGTGGCGCGCCGTTCTGGATCACCCGGTCGGGGTGATTATCCGACATCAGCTGGCGGTAGGTTTTGCGGATATCGTCAAAGTTTGCGTCATGCGACACACCAAGCACGTGGTACGGGTCATCGCGGTCGGGTCCAAAATGGCTGGCCTTGATTCGGCGAAACGTGGCTTCGTCAAATCCGAATGCCGTTGAGACCGTTTCGAGATAGGTCAACTCATCTTCTGTGACCACGCCGTCAGCACCCGCAATCATGAACAGGCCGTCCAGAACGCCTTCCAACAAGCAGGGCCGTGCCTTGTATTTACGGCCAATTTTTCGGGCATAGGCCTCATATCCCCGCACGGTTTGCTGGGCCAGATTGAACACGCGCCTGACTGTCGCTGCATCCTCCGGTGCGGTCCGGAACACGCGCGAAAAGACCATGATCTCGTCATCGGTGACCCGGCCATCCGCCTTGGCCATTTTGGCCCCAAGTCCGACAACAGCCGCTGTAAAGCCAACATCATTTGGATCGGGGGCACACTTCAGGTCTGCCGGCAGGCCGATATCAACGCCTTCCGGTTCAAACAGGCGTTTGCCGCCATCAATGAGTTTCTGCCAAATGGACATGCTTCGTTCTATAACGCGTAAATTCAGATTGTGTGAGTAAGCCACGCAGAATTGAATGATTACAACAGTTTCATCAAGTCGTTTGAGTCACGCCTGATCCAGATAATAAAATATATCGTATAGGATACGTTACTGCATTTTCAGTGACCCGATACATAACTGGAGACCCCTGATGAAATTTCTTCCCCTGATTCTGGCAACGGGCATGGTTGCGGCCCCCGCTTTCGCTGAAGCCTGCTCAAAAACCAAAGCGACACAAGCCTCCTATCAAAGTGAGGCGACAATCGAGCGCGCCTACCTGACGGCTCATCATGAAGAGAAGGTCGATATCGTCGACACCGCCGCTGCTGCCGGTTCGTTTGGCACCCTTCTGGCTGCTGCTGAAGCGGCTGGTCTGGTTGAAGCCTTGAAAGGTGACGGCCCACTGACGGTGTTCGCACCGACCGATGCGGCTTTTGCAGCGCTTCCCGAAGGCACTGTCGAGACCCTGCTCAAGCCGGAAAACAAGCATATGCTGGCCGACATTCTCAAGCTGCATGTCATTGCAGGCAAAGTGAAGTCTGCAGACCTTGCGGGCAAAACCATCACAGCCACCACACTCAATGGTGATTTGTCAGTTGATGGCACGGATGGTGTTGTGATCACCGCACCGGGTTCGACCGCAACTGTGACAACCGCGGATGTCAAAGCATCCAACGGCATCATTCACGTGATCGATACTGTGCTCCTGCCGGGTTAATTCGCCTCTCCCCAAGAGCCTAAACCCGGTATGCCCCGCCTGTTTTTCCCGCAGGCGGGGCACTTTTTTAGGGGACTAGTTCGGGCGTTTAGAGGGATTACGCGCCTCTTTCAGCTCGGCAATCTCGGCCTTGAGTTCATGCAGAAGGTCCAAGATCTCGTCGCGTTCCTTGTCGGCTGTGTCGAACTCTTCCTCAATCTCCTCCTCGATCTCCTCAAGATGCTCCTCTGTCAGCGCCCTTTGATCGGCGGCGAGGGCATCAACGATGAGCGCGATGAACAAGTTCAGTACGGCAAAACTGGCAATGAAAATGAAGATCAGAAAGAACAGGATGGCGTGCGGGTGGCCGTCATCGACGACTTTCTGAACCACTTCAAACCGCCACCCATCCATGGTCATGACCTGGAATAGCGAGAAGGCCGAACTTGGCAGGTCGCCGAACAATTGTAGGACTTCGGGATTGTCGGTATTGCCGAACATGTTTGTGGCCATGACGGCGGCGACATAGGTCAACAGAGCCAGCACCGCGAGGATGGCGCCCATGCCAGGCAGGGATTTCAGCAATGCCTCGGTGATGCGCCGCATCATCGGCACGACATGTAGAAGGCGCAGCACCCGCAATACACGCATGGCGCGCAGCACAGCAAATCCTTGTCCGCCCGGTGCCAGAGAAATGCCGACCACGATAAAGTCGAACCAGTTCCAGCCTTCCTGGAAGAAGCGCAGACGGTAGACGCCGAGCTTGATCAGGATTTCCAGCGCGAAGGTGAACGTCACAGCGCGATCAAAAAATTCAAGGGTCGTCACCAGACTGTCTGGTAATGAGCGTGAATAGGTCAGAATACCGAGCAGGATGGCATTGATGATGATCAGGCCGGTGATGAAGTTCCGAAACCACTGGCTTTCAATGGCCTTCTCCAACTGCGAATTGTAGGAGGCGAGGTCGAGAGAACCTTGTTTCATTCTGGCACCCGAATAGTTTTGAGTATTGGGGTTGTATGGCCTTGCCCGGCCTCAGGATCAATCCAGCGCGTCTCGCAATAGATGTATCGCGGCCTATCGATAGCGCGCAAAAACATTTACCCATTGGCGAAACTGCCAAGCCGCGTCATATCGCGAGCAGAATAAACAGGGGCCTTTTTCGACATGATGACCACACTTTTGATCCTCGGCGGACTTGTACTGCTATTTTTTGGCGGCGAAGCTCTGGTACGCGGTTCGGTCGGGGTCGCCCGCAAGTTTGGCATGTCGGAACTGGTGATTGGCCTGACCCTGGTTGGCTTTGGCACCAGCCTGCCTGAAATGGTGACCAGCCTTCAGGCCCTGGATGAAGGTGCTGTCGGCCTCTCGGTTGGTAATGTCATCGGATCGAACGTCGCCAACATCCTTTTGGTTATTGGCGCTGCTGCGTTCGTACGAGCCTTTACCACCAATCCACGATCATTGGCGCGCGATGGCATGTTCATGGTAGCGGTGACGGTTCTCTTTGCGCTGCTACTCTGGTTAGACAATTTCACGCGCCTAACCGGTATTCTCCTTGTAGCGCTGCTGGTTTTCTATCTTGTCGCCTCCATCATTCTGGATCGCCGAGAAAACAGCGCAGCGGGCGGCATGCATGTTGGTGAAGCCGAAGAGTTCAACGCCGATGACGCGCTTTGGCTTTCCGCCATACTAACAGTTGTGGGCATTGCCGGCGTCATACTTGGCGCGCGGTTCCTGGTTGACGGCGGATCGACCGCCGCGCGCGCGCTTGGTGTCTCCGAGGCCGTGATCGGCATCTCGATCCTCGCCATAGGTACCAGCCTGCCAGAGCTTGTGACCTCGGTTATGGCGGCCCGGAAAGGCAAGGCCGATGTCGCACTCGGCAACGTGCTTGGCTCGAACGTGTTCAATATTCTCGGCATCATGGGCGTTTCGGCAATTGTCTTTCCTTTCTCGGTCATGGGTGAGGGCCACGTCCTGTCCAGCGCTCCGATGGAAGTGATAGCGATGCAAGCTGGCGCCATCGGTAGCCTGGTCACCTGGACCGATATAGGCGCCCTGGCGTTGTCGGTCTTCCTGCTCGGCCTGTTCGCCTATACCGGGCGCAAAATGGCGCGCTGGGAGGGGGCGATCCTGCTCATCGCCTATCTCACCTATCTCGGCCTGCGGTTTGACCTGATGCCTGCCATAGGGGTCTAAGATGAGTGACAAGGACATCTATTCGGGGCTCGATCAGCTTGGTGCAGCCGCTTCCATTCCCGCGTCGCCAGATGATGCAACCCTGGAAAAAGCACCAAACCCACATCCTGACACGCTGTACCTGACGCGCTTTGTTTGCCCCGAATTTACCTCGATCTGCCCGGTCACGAGCCAGCCAGATTTTGCCCATCTGGTCATCGACTATGCCCCGGCTGAGCACCTGGTTGAGAGTAAGAGCCTGAAACTCTACCTGACCAGTTTCCGCAATCATGGCGCCTTCCATGAGGATTGCACTGTGCGCATCGGCAAGGATATTGCGGCGCTTCTAAGCCCCAAATGGCTGCGAATTTCCGGCTATTGGTATCCGCGCGGCGGCATTCCAATCGACGTATTCTGGCAGACCGGCGACGTTCCGGCCGGGCTTTATGTGCCTGACACCGGCGTCGTCCCTTATCGCGGTAGAGGATAGACACATGCGCGTAACACTATGGGCATTCACAGCGTTGCTCCTGTCAGCATGTGTCTCCGTGCATGAGCAGCATGCCGCGCACGATCACCGCGCAGATGGGCCGCCGCCCGGTTCTAACATGATGCTGCGCGGGCCGATCACTGTCGCAGAGGGGCTGGAGGTGATCATATCAGATGTTGTTATTCCGCCGGGCGCAACCGTTCCGCGCCATTATCATCCCGGCGAAGAGTTTGTTTATATCATCGAAGGATCGGCTGTGCATGTCGAAGAGGGCAAGCCTGATCGCCTGGTCTCGGCCGGTGAAGCCATGACCATCCCGCCCGAGGCTGTCCACGCGCCGCGCGGCGGACCGGACGGCGCCCGCGCCATCGTCTTCCGCGTCCATGTCGAGGGTGAACCAGAGCGTATCCCGGTCCCTGACGACACAGCCGAATAGCAGGGCGCTCATCGGCTATTCATGCACTGGCGCTTATGCAGCGGCCATGAGATCACTTGCCTTCTCCATCATCTGTTCAGTTATTCTCGCGCCCGTCCTGCCCGCAGGGGCGGACCCGGCAGACGAAGCGAGCCGCATTCTTGAGGCAGCCTGGAGTGCGACCGGTGCGCTTGAGCCTGCCAAACAGGATGCCCTGAAACCCGCCTTGCTTGAAACTGCCCGTCGCGCTGGCGGTGATACGATGATGCAGGTCTGGGCAACCCGCATGGGCGTTCAGCCATTGCCTGCGGCGGGTCGCACAGCAGCCTATCCTGACTTTGGTTGGAAAAAGGCCGAGAAAATCCTTCTGGACCAGGGGGTTGATGCCCTGATCAATTTCGCCCGCCAGAAGCGCGCGCCGCTTCATTTTGGCCGCGGTGAAGCGCTCAAAGCGGCAGGCGTGCACCTGATTGAGACCCAGCCAGGGGATGCCCGGCGTGTCAACCTGGCGCTGCTGGAGATTGCCCGCAGTGCCGACCCGTTTGAGCGTCCCGGCCTTGCCGACGCAGCAGCTGAGCTTGCCATGACCCGCTGTGATCTCAGTTTACTAAGTGATGCGGTCGCGCTGTCAGACGATCCAGACAATATCCGCTATGCGTTCTGGCGTGCGCGGATAACCGGTGACGCGGTCAGATTGACCGGCCATATCCAGACCGAGGCGATCAGCGATGACACGCGGTTCGTGCGGCAGGTCTTGAGCGGCTATCGCGCTATACTCGACCTAGGTTATTGCGACCGCACGTAACGGCGCTAGCCCAATGGCCTGAATTGCGTATTATTCCACCATGGCTGATTTTGATTCTGACCCGGATGCAGATCCGATCCTGACAGAAGTGTCCGGCGCTGAGGCGGGCGCCCTCGCCCACCTCTACCGCGCCGAGGTCTATCGCTCGACGATCTGGCGCCAGCGCCTCGACATGACGACCAATTGGGCGGTGGTTTCGACGGGTATCGCACTCTCGGTCAGTTTTGCAAATGAGCGCGCCAGTCCGCTCCCGATCGTTCTGGTTGGGCTGCTTTCGGTGATGTTCCTGTTCCTTGAGGCAAGGCGCTACCGCTATTTCACAGTGTGGAAATATCGCGCGCGATTGCTGGAAATGGCGATCTACGTGCCGATCCTGCAAGGCAAGCGAATGACGCTGCGCCAGGACAAGGGCCATCCCATATCGAATGATTATGTGCGTCCACAGTTCCGGATTTCAGCGCTGCGGGCGCTGGGTCAACGTATTCGCCGCAATTATGGCTGGATTTTCGCTATTCAGGGCGTCGCCTATTTCGCCAAGATCGCCATTCACCCAAGAGATGTCGCATCGTTTGCAGAATTGACTGACCGTGCGCATATCGGTCCCATTCCCGGTTGGGCCGCTTTGGCTTCCGGGGTCGTGCTTCAGCTCACTTGGGTGTTCGTTGCCTGGTACACGTGGCGACAGGAAAAAGCCGACAAACGGGTGATGTCGGATTATCTCGAACTTGAAGGCTATTGAGGCGGACCAGTCTGTGCATTGCGACTTGACTTATCGGGCCTGATCCTGTTTTAGCCAGCGCTTAAGTACGGGTCGGTGTGGAACTGCCGTTGTAATCGTGGGATCGACCGAGAGCCCACCAGTCCACGTCAAAAATTAGGTAATGCTCATGTCACGTCGTCACTCGGCGAAGTACAAGATTGATCGCCGTGTTGGCGAGAATATCTGGGGTCGTCCAAAGTCCCCTGTCAATAAACGCCCAAATCGTCCAGGTCAGCACGGTCCAAACCGCCGCAACAAAGTCTCTGACTATGGTATGCAGCTTATGGCCAAGCAGAAGCTGAAATTCTACTATGGCGATATCACCGAAAAACAATTCCGCCGCACCTTTGACGAAGCCAACCGCCGCAAAGGTAACACGGCTGAGAATCTGATCGGCCTGCTAGAGTCTCGTCTGGACTCGTTCGTGTATCGCTCGAAATTCGTTCCAACAATTTTCGCGGCGCGTCAGTTCGTCAATCATGGCCATGTCATGGTCAATGGCGTGAAAACCAATATCGGGTCTTGCCTTCTGAAGCCCGGCGATGTGGTTCAGATCCGCGAGAAATCTCGCAATATGGCGCTGGTCCTCGAAGCCCTTGGCTCGCCAGAGCGCGATCTGCCAGAATATATCGAGGTCGACCCAAAAGCGATGACAGCGACATATATCCGTATGCCTGAATTGTCTGATGTACCTTATCCGGTCCAGATGGAGCCAGCTCAGGTCGTCGAATACTATTCTTCGTAAGCAGTTTCCTGCTTGCACTAGTATCCAAGCCGGGCTGTCATGGCCCGGCTTTTTCTTTTGTTTCAGCGAGGTAACCCTTGTCACAGCCGCAAATTGATACCGTTCGAAAAACCCTTATCGCTGCGCCTGGAAAGGCATTTGACCTGTCTGGCCGCGATAGCGGCGATCGTTCCCTGTTTCCCGACAAGAAACTCGCCGGGATCAGCCTGCGCAAGGATGCGGCCGTCATCGACGAGTTGCAGGACAAGCTTTACGCCAATCGTGATCGCGCACTTCTGGTCGTGCTGCAGGGGATGGACACGTCCGGCAAGAGCGGGGTTATCCGCAATGTCTTTGCCAGAACCAGCCCGCTCGGATTGCAGGTCGAAGCTTTCAAGGCGCCATCAAAGACCGAGCTGGCGCATGACTATCTCTGGCGCATTCACGAAGCCGTGCCGCGCAAGGGTCGGATCGGCATCTTTGATCGCTCGCATTATGAAGACGTGCTGGTCGTCAAAGTGCGGAAGTTCGCGCCGGCTGAGGTCATCGAACAGCGCTATGAGCAGATCAATGCCTTTGAGAAACATCTCAGCGAGAACAATGTCACAATCCTGAAATTCATGCTCAATGTCGGGTATGAAGAGCAGGGTGGGCGCCTGAAGGAACGCATCACCGAGGAACACAAGCGCTGGAAATTCAACGCTGCCGATCTTGAGGACCGCCAACTCTGGCCGGATTTCATGTCAGCCTATGAGACAGCCGTGACGCGGTGCTCAACCCGGCATGCGCCATGGTATATTGTCCCATCTGATAGCCGCACCCGGCGCAATGCCATGATTGCCCGGGTGGTTCGCGGCGCGCTGGAAGACATGGCGCTGAGCTGGCCCGACCCGGGCTTGAAAATGGAAGACTTCGATTTTTCCTAGCTCTTGATCGAAACAGATCCGCCGCTCGATTTGTCGATATCAGTGATCGTTGGCCCGCCATAGACATCAATGTCGGCGCCGCTTGAAGCATCGGCCGTGACGCTTTCAGTGGCGTGAATTTCGATGTCGGAACCGCTGGAGGCATCCGCGTCGCCTATACGGCAGATAAGGCCGGAAGCCTCAATGTCTGAACCAGATGAGCTGTCAGCGGAAACGCTGTCGCAAGTCCCGCTGGCATTGAGGTCAGAACCGCTGGACGATTCGAGGCTGACCGAAACGGCGTCAATATCCGACACGTCAATGTCAGCGCCAGAGGAAACCGAAAGACTGACCTGATCGCCGCTCAGGCCGCTGCCGGTAATATCAGAACCGGACGAGGCGTTTATGAAGGACAAGCTCGGCGCGGTCACGGTCACCGCGTATTTCTGACGCTTGTTCCAGCCGCTCGTCCAGTTTTTCTTGACCCGCGAAATGACGAGCGCATCGTCGCTGGTTTCGATTTTCAAATCGCTGAAGTCGCCATTCTTGTTTTCCGCCGAGACGCTATAGCTGCTGCCTGTGGAAAAGGTGACATCAATACCGGCTGAAACATCAATGCCGGAAAAGCCTGAGACATCATAGGTTTGGGTCTCGGCCGAGGCGAGGCCGGCCAAAGCAAGGGCCGAGGCTGAAACAAGAGTGAGTGTGCGGATCATGGCTGATCTCCAAAAGAGTTAAACTTTGATCCTGAACGCCTCTCCCTTTTACTTATCGAAAAACAATAAGTCAACGAAGATCATGAACCCCGCAAAAGAAAAGCCCTGACCATCGGCCAGGGCTTGAACTTGCTTGCCTTGAAGGGCCGGACTTACATGAAGCCCTTGAACTTGTCCTTGAAGCGGGACACGCGGCCGCCGCGATCCAGGGTCGAGGTGCCGCCGGTCCAGGCCGGGTGCGAGCTGGAATCAATATCCAGCACCAGGCGGTCGCCTTCCTTGCCCCAGGTAGAGCGGGTCTGGTATTCGGTTCCATCCGTCATCACGACCGTGATGAAGTGGTAATCTGGGTGGCCTTCGGCTTTCATCGCTTTGTCTCTTTATTCGTCTGCGGCACCGATTGCTGACCGGCACCTAAAATCCAAACCGCGCACATACAGGAGGCGGGGTTTTACGGCAAGGGGTAGAATCAGAGGGGAGACTGAGAGGCGCGGGCCCCACATCTGTCCATGCCGATGATGTCTGCAGCCGGTTTTATCCCGCCGGGGCGGTCTGGCTCAGTCAAAACAGGTCATCACCGGACCAAGGCGCGGCACCGGCGCGAGCGGCGGCGGGCGTGCGCGTGAGCGCCTCAGGATCGCTGCCGACATGCCATCATAAAGCGCCGAAACCTCGGTGCCATAACGGCGCGGGACGCCGGTGCGGCCCATGCCGGGCGGGGCGAGCAGGCCATGGCGCCGCCTTGCAATGTAAAAGGCCAGCCGCCGGGCGCGTTTTTGCGGTGCCTCGATCAGGGCTTTCAGCCGGTCGATCCGGGCAAGATATCTGGCGCTGGACATCTTTGCGCCGCGCGGCAGATCCGGCTGGGATTTGCGGGATAGGCTGCGGGACAGGGCGTCCGCGCCGCGCGGAAAATTGCGCTCGCCGGTAAAGATTGCAAGGCCTCTGGGCGCGCGTTGGTGCTGGCACGAACGGTCACGCGGTCGGCGCGGCGGGTAATGGACGGGCTCCAGATCAGGCTCGAGCACCAGCGCCATGAGCAGGATCAGCCGCCGCAGATACGCCTCCAACGCCCGCAACCCGGTGTTCAGCCGCGCCGCCGCGGCCCGCGTCAGACCGGCAGGCCGCAAATGAAGATTGTCGCGCCCTGACATTGGCGAGCAGGCCGCTGCCTTGCTGGGCGACATGGGCAAAGAAGCCGGGTGAAAAATCCATCGCCGCGATTATACGCCTGCGGATAAGGGGTTGGACCGGGAAACTCGGTCCCCGCTCCGCACGCCCAGCCAAAGCGGGTCAAGAAAGGGTCAGGAACGGGTCATAAAAGGGTCAGGGCGAGGTCTGCTTCCGCCATCGGAGCGGTCATGAGCAAGCGGCTCAAAACGCCCTAAAATGGATTCTCGAGAACACACAGACTCCGCGCCCAAAAAGGTCTGTTTCATTGATCAATGCCAAGAGCGATTTTTCGCTTGCCAAGCGAACAGTTTTGCGGCTTAGCCGAAATTGCGTCCTGCTCGCGCGAGGGAGATTTTTCCTCTTGTTGTGGCGTCCGGAGAGTGGCCGGCGCGTTCTATTCATGGAGAGTCCGCATGATGACAGTGCGGTGTTACCTCGCGCCCTCAGCGATTGAGGGTTTAGGGGTGTTTACGACGAACCATATTTCGCATGGAGAGATCGTTTGGAAATTTGATCCGGAGTTCGATCAGGTTTTTTCGATGGACTATGTCAATGGGCAGCCGGAACACATCAAAGAGTTTCTTGAAAGGTACACGTACGCTCATCCCAGCGACCCACAGTTAATGGTGCTCGATTCAGATGAGGGTCGATTCATGAACCACGCAGAGAAACCCAATGTCGATTTCAGTAATCCTGAAATCGGCATCGCGCTTGGCGATATCAGCGCAGGCGAAGAACTGACTTGCGATTATCATCAATTCACAGTCGGTCCCGTCATTCACCAAGCGCCAAGGCACCAGCTTTCGCCCATCATCATACAAGAGAGGCTGGGGCGCCGTTTGTTTGCCAGGGGAGGCTGAGAGACATCAATTCTAAATGTTCCATTGAGTGAATTAGTTTTGCCTTTCTAGCCATACTACCCCGAACGGTGTTCGGGGTAGTACTTCTTCAGCCTGCTATTTTTTTGTTGTGCCGGGCTTTGCTGGTTGCTTCGTCTTTGTGACCGACGGCTTTTTGCCGGCGGGCTTGTCAAAGGAAGGAGAGCTTTGTTTTGGGTTAGCTGGTTTAAAATCAACCATGGCAGTGTGCCTTAAAGTGCGTCTCTTGACTGTGACGCGAGCGCCCTTCGATTACCGAGGGCATTTGCATTTTCTCACTGCCTCAAATCGGCGGCAATCGAAATTGAAAGAATTGCCAAGAATTAATCCTGTGCGTTGCGACGGGTAAGCCGCTTCCGAATTTTCCATTACAATGCAAATTCGGTTCTGCGACGAATGAGGGAAAGAACCGGGCGAACGCTGCGCATCAGCCCCCTGGAGCGCACGAGTTGGCATTAAACCGAACCCGTGTCACCGCGTTCTGATTGACGCGCTATTCATCCAGTTCGAAAAAAAACAGCTTCACGCCATCGCGCGCGCTTCTGCGGCGACTGTTGGAGACCAGCTCGGGTCTTTTTGAGGATTGGGTCTGTCGTGCTCGTTTCGAAGCACGTCGCGCAGGGCCCTTTTTCTTGAGACCGCTCATACGCGTATTCCTTCTGAGACATCGTTGAATACGACCTAGATTCTGTACATCCATTCCTGTGTTTTGGCATCAATAATTTAGGCGCGGCAAAAATTTGATGACGGGTCACGCTGAAAGCGGCGATGGGTCGAGCGGGGTCATTACGCCCCAATTAACCCCCTGAGCGAACATTGCTCTCACGATCCAAATCGGGCCTCCTATGCGCCTCACGCCATGTCGCCATAGAGATCGACATCATCCGTCCCGGTGATGCGAGCCTTGACGATGTCGCCGGGGGTGAGGGCCTGGTCACTGGTGACAAAGACGCGGCAATCAACCTCTGGTGCATCGGCTTTCGAGCGGGCTTCGAACAGGCCGCCTGTACCTGCTGGACCATCAATGATGACGTCCTGCACACCGCCGATCAGCGCGTCATTGCGCGCCGCCATCACCTCGGCCTGGGCCTGCATGAAACGATGCCAGCGCTCCTCCTTGACCTCCTCAGGGACATGGCCGGGCAGGGCGCGGCTATCGGCATGGGTGACATTTTCGTATTTGAAGACGCCGGCGCGGTCGATCTTGGCTTCCCTGATGAAGTCGAGCAGGATTTCAAAGTCTGCCTCTGTCTCGCCCGGAAAGCCGACAATGAAGGTCGAGCGGATGGCGAGGTCCGGCACATCGCGGCGCCAGCTCTGGATACGCTGCAGCACCTTGTCCTGATTGCCGGGGCGTTTCATGGCTTTCAGCACTGGCGCGCTGGCATGCTGGAACGGGATGTCGAGATAGGGGGTGATCGCGCCCTCGGCCATTAGCGGGATCACTTTATCGACATGCGGATAGGGGTAGACATAGTGCAGCCTTGTCCAGACGCCGAGCGTGGCGAGCCCCCTGGCGAGATCGAGGAAGCGGGTCTGGTATTCGCTGCCGCGCCAGGTCTCCGGCTTGTATTTGACGTCGAGGCCGTAAGCAGACGTGTCCTGGCTGATGACGAGGAGTTCCTTGACGCCGGCACGGACCAGCTGCTCGGCCTCGGTCAGGACGTGGTGGATCGGGCGGGAGGCGAGTTCGCCGCGCAGTTTCGGAATGATGCAGAAGGAGCAGCGATTGTTGCAGCCTTCGGAGATTTTCAGATAGGCATAGTGGCGGGGCGTCAGGCGCAGGCCGCTTTCCGGCACAAGGTCCATATGCGGATTGTGCGGCGGCGTCAGGTGCGTGTGGACCGCGTCCATGACCTGTTCGTACTGGTGCGGGCCGGTGACGGCGAGGACTTTCGGATGGGCCTGCTCGATCACCTCTGGCTCGGCGCCAAGACAACCGGTGACAATCACCTTGCCATTCTCCTCGATGGCCTCGCCGATGGCGTCGAGGCTCTCCTCACGGGCGCTGTCGAGGAAGCCGCACGTATTGACCAGGACGAGGTCTGCGCCGGCATAATCCGGGCTGATCTGATACCCTTCAGCGCGCAGGCGCGTGACGATGCGTTCTGAGTCGACCAGCGCCTTCGGGCAGCCGAGTGAAACAATGCCAACTTTCGGGGCGGGCAGCGATGTTGCGAGTAGATCGGACATGCGAAATCTGCTATACTGGTCCTGCGAGCTTGAAAAGGAGAAGGACGCAATGACGACGGTACGTCCGTCCCGTCCAGACCTCGCCCGTTTGAGGCATATTCAAGTTACCGCAGTGATAGTCGGCGCGATCGTGCTGGGTTTGAGCCTGTACCTAATGGGCCAGTTTTCCCAGCCTGAATTGGCGCCGATTATCATTGCCGTGGCGCTGACCGGGATTGGCTTCAGCGCCGTTTTCTATTTTGGCTGCCTGTTATTTGAGGGCTCGCTGCAGAAGTACATTGTCAGCGATGAGACCGAGATCAAAGGCAGCAATGTCGATATGGTCACGACGACCGCCGAGAGTGGTGACAGCGAAATTGACGAATGGGTCGGACGCTATGTCTTCGCGCGCAACCTGTTCGGGCTGAGCGTCATTCCGCTGGTCTTGCTGGGCGCGGTATTCCTGCTCAATTAGCCTGCGGCCTGAACAGGATTTCTGCCAGGATGTGGCTAGGCGGCTTCCATTTCGATGCCCTTGTCGGACATGAAGTCGCGCAGTTCGCCGCTCTCGAACATTTCCTTGACGATGTCGCAGCCGCCAACGAATTCACCTTTGACATAAAGCTGCGGAATGGTTGGCCAGTTCGAGAACGCCTTGATACCTTCGCGCACACCTTGATCGTCAAGCACGTTGACGGCCTGGTATTCGACACCGAGATAGTCGAGCACCTGCACCACAACCGAGGAGAAGCCGCATTGCGGGAAAGTTGGCGTGCCTTTCATGAACAGCAGTACGTCATTGGCCTTCACGGCCTCAGAAAGGCTGGCTTGGATATCGTCGGTGGTCTCGGTCATGGTCTTGTCTCTTACTGTCGATAGGCCAGAAATTGTGACGGACAGGTCCAGCGTCAAGGTACGCTAAGCTTCTTTGGCGACCTGTTCGCGCGCGATGGGCAGCAATTCAGCCATATGTTCGCGGATGCGGGCGTCGGAGCGATCAACCTTGGCAGCTTCAAGATCGGCCCGCACCTTGCGGAAGACATCTTCATCGCCCGGCTCTTCAAGGTCAGCCAGTACGACGGTCTTTGCATAGGCATCGGCCTCAGCGCCGGTGAGGTTCATCAGGTCGGCGGCCCACAGGCCGAGCAGCTTGTTGCGCCGCGCCATGACCTTGAAATCCGTATTCTGGTCATGGGCATATTTGGCTTCCTGGCCACGCTTGCGATCATCGAATGAGTTCATGTTTTCCAGCCTTTGGTCTAGGGCGTCCTGAATAAAGCGATATAGGGTGGCTTTGACCTGCTGCGCAAGTCGGTAAATCCCCTGAATCAGCTTGTCGGTACTGGATTTTCGGCCTATTCATCCGCGCCGAGACGGTTGGCATAGATCACGCCGCCCTTCATCACGAAGTCGACATGTTCCAGCTCGGTTATATCGTCCAGCGGGTCGCCCATGACAGCGATGATGTCAGCCGCCTTGCCAACCCGGATCGAGCCGATTTCATCCTCGCGGCCAAACAGCCTCGCATTGCCGATTGTTGCGGCCTGAATGGCTTGCATTGGTGTCATGCCCCACTCAACCATTTTGCTGAACTGGCGCGCGTTCTGGCCGTGCGGATAGACGCCGGCATCGGTGCCGAATGCAATATTGGCCCCGGCCTCGACAGCGGCCTTGAACCGCTCGCGCTGCAATCGGCCAACCTGACGCTCCTTGGCAAGTGACTCTTCCAGAATGCCAGCAGCTTCGCCTTCGGACAGGATATAATCGGAGACATAGACATCCATTGAGAGATAGGTGCCCTGACGGATCGCCTGGGCAATACTGGCTTCGGTGATCATGCTGGCATGCTCAACCGAATCGACCCCGGCATCGAGCGCCGACTGAATGCCGCGCGGGCCATGGGCATGAACGGCGACCTTGAGATCAAGCGCATGGGCCTCGTCGACAATAGCGGTCATTTCCTCGAGCGAGAATTGCTGCGCGTTGATGGTTGTATTGGGCGAGAGAACGCCGCCTGTGCCGCAGAACTTGATCACGTCAGCGCCGTATTTCTTGTTCTCGCGGACCTTCTGGCGCGCTTTCCAAGGACTGTCGGCGGCGCGGCCTTTGACCTGATCTTCATAAGGCAGGACGGTGGCATCACCGCAATGGCCGCCGGTTATGCCAATCGCCTGACCGGCGCCAATGATGCGGGGCCCGACAATCTGGCCATCCTCAATCGCCTTGCGCAGGTCGATGTCGGCAAAGCCCGGCGCGCCGAGATTGCGCACAGTGGTAAACCCCGCCAGCAAGGTCTTCTCGGCATTGACGACGCCGCTAATCGTGGCACGCGGGGTCGAGACCGTCAGGCGGCGCAGTCCATGCACATCGGCGCGGCCGGTCAGGTGGACATGGCTGTCACTGAGCCCTGGCAGCAGCATCGCGCCGGTCATGTCTATTCGCACGGCATTTTCGGCTATCGGCAGGGATCCGACCTCGCCAATCGCGACAATCATGCCGTTTTCGACAATCACGTCCTGATTGGTGATCAGGACCGGGTTTTCGACATCTATGATTGTGCCGCCTGACAGAACCGTTGGCTGCGCGGCGGCGGCAGACAGGCCGAGACAGGTGATTGCGGCGACAAGAAGCGATTTCAACATGCGATTTGATCCGAACTTACTGAATGATGGGTCCAAGCTTTGCCCAATCGTGGCTTGCACACAAGAAAAACCGCATAATCAGTGCCAAAAGCACAGCAGCCGCACTTCCCTTTTGCGTCTCTGCCCGGCTTGGCGTAAGGGAAGCGCTTCGACTCATTGGGACGCGGCCCTGATTCTCGCGCCCCACACCTCTGGGGAGGCTCGTATGTCGCGCAAGCGGATGATTTATGAAGGCAAGGCCAAGAT
Organism: uncultured Hyphomonas sp.; assembly: GCA_964350465.1. Lineage (GTDB taxonomy): Bacteria > Pseudomonadota > Alphaproteobacteria > Caulobacterales > Hyphomonadaceae > Henriciella. Next base: position 32,212 of record CAYGKE010000005.1, on the reverse strand, counting down.
CCTTTATGAAGGACCGGAACCTGGCACCCTGATCCAGTATTTCAAGGATGATGCAACCGCCTTTAACGCCGAAAAGCGCGCGGTTCTGGACGGCAAGGGCGTGCTCAATAACCGGATTTCCGAGTTCATCATGACCCGGCTCGACGGCGTTGGTATTCCAAACCACTTCATCAAGCGCCTGAATATGCGCGAGCAGCTGATCAAGAAAGTCGAGATTATCCCGCTTGAAGTGATCGTTCGCAATGTTGCGGCGGGCACGATGTCGAAGCGACTTGGGATTGAAGAAGGTCAGCAGCTGCCGCGAGCGATTGTCGAGTTCTGCCTGAAGAATGACAAGCTTGGCGATCCGCTGGTGTCTGAAGAGCATATTGCCGCCTTCAACTGGGCCAGCCCGCAGGAGATGGACGAGATCATCGCGCTCGCCTTGCGCGTCAATGATTTCATGTCCGGCCTGTTTGCCGCTGTCGGCATCAAGCTGGTGGATTTCAAGCTGGAATTTGGCCGCCATTTTGACGGCGACTTGCAGCGCACAATTCTGGCGGACGAGATCAGCCCGGACAGTTGCCGGCTGTGGGATATGGAAACCAATGAAAAGCTCGACAAGGACCGCTTCCGGCGCGACCTTGGCGGCGTGACGGAGGCCTATGCAGAGGTCGCGCGCAGGCTCGGCATTATCAAGGAATCAGCGCAAGGCGCAGAGATCGTTGATTTCAATGGAGGTCCGAAATGAAAGCCATCGTCCATGTCGGCCTGAAACCAGGCGTGCTTGATCCGCAAGGCAAGGCGGTCGCCGATACGCTCGGCCGGATGGGCTTTGATGAGGTCGAGAGTGCCCGCATTGGCAAAGTGATCGAGCTGGACCTCGAAGGCGTCGCTGAAGCCGACGCCGAAGCGCGGGTGAAAGAGATGTGCGAGAAGCTGCTCGCCAATACGGTGATCGAGAGCTACCGCATCGAACTGCAAGCCTGAACGCCTGTTCATCTTTGAATTAATTGAAGTTTTTTCGACGGAATGCGTGCGCATGCCCGTTTGATCCTCCATGCGAAGAGAAAATGGAGGATCGCATGATTAAGCTGATGACTGTATCACTGGCAGTAGCCTTGGGTGCGCCGGTGGCGCTGGCGGGGCCAGCCGAACGCCTCGAGCGCGTTGATAATCGCACCGACCGGCTCGAGCGCCGCGGTGTGATTGAGCAAGGCTCGCGCGCTGACAAGGTCGAGGACCGCCTCGACCGCTTTGAGGACCGGGTCGATCGCCGCGAGAACCGCCGTGACGAGGCGGTTGATCATGGCCCGCTGGACGTGCTTGAGGACAAGCTGGACCGCGCCGAGGACCGGCAGGATCGCCGCGAAAGCCGGCGCGATCGCCGCGCGGGATAGGGGTCAGGAAAGCCTCTGAAGCACAAGGAAACAGCGGAGCGATCGGCTCCGCTGTTTCTATTCGTCTAGCGTTGCGTAGAGCGCCCTAGGCGCTGGCCATGGCCTTCTCGAAATTCTCAGAAACGGCATTGAGGAAGCCTTCCGTGGTCAGCCATTCCTGATCCGGGCCGACGAGAAGCGCGAGGTCTTTTGTCATCTGGCCGCCTTCGACCGTCTTGATGATCGTGTCCTCGAGTTTCTGCGCAAAGGCCGTGACCTCTGGCGTATTGTCCATCCGGCCGCGATGCTGCAGGCCGCGCGTCCAGGCAAAGATCGACGCGATCGAATTGGTCGAGGTCGCCTCACCCTTCTGGTGGTTGCGATAGTGGCGGGTGACGGTGCCGTGGGCGGCTTCGGCCTCGACCGTTTTGCCATCCGGCGTCATCAGGACAGAGGTCATCAGGCCAAGCGAGCCATAGCCCTGCGCAACTGTATCGGACTGCACGTCGCCATCATAGTTCTTACAGGCCCAGACATAGCCGCCCGACCATTTCATCGCGGCGGCAACCATGTCGTCAATCAAACGGTGCTGATATTCGCCGCCAAACTCGTCAAAGGCGTCCTTGAACTCGGCATCAAAGACTTCCTGGAAGAGATCCTTGAAGCGGCCATCATACTTTTTCATGATGGTGTTCTTGGTCGAAAGATAGACCGGCCATTTGCGTTGCAGGCCGTAATTGAAACTGGCGCGAGCAAAGTCACGGATCGATTGGTCGAGATTGTACATGCCCATGGCGATGCCAGCTTCCGGGAAGTCGAAAATCTCATATTCCTGGCTGTCAGAGCCGTCTGCCGCTTCCCATTTCATGGTCAGCTTGCCTTTGCCAGGGACCAGGAAGTCGGTCGCCTTATACTGGTCGCCAAAGGCGTGGCGGCCGATAACAACAGGCTGGGTCCAGCCTGGCACGAGGCGCGGCACGTTGGAGATGACGATCGGTTCGCGGAAAACCACGCCGCCAAGAATGTTGCGGATGGTGCCGTTCGGGCTGCGCCACATTTTCTTCAGGCCAAACTCCTCGACCCGCTGCTCATCCGGGGTGATTGTCGCGCATTTGACCGCGACGCCGTACTGTTTGGTTGCATTGGCCGCATCGACAGTGATCTGGTCATCAGTTTCGTCGCGCGACTGGATGCTGAGATCAAAGTATTTCAGGTCAATATCGAGATAAGGCAGGATGAGTTGGTCCTTGATCATCTGCCAGATGATGCGGGTCATCTCATCGCCGTCCAATTCGACGATTGGGTTTTCGACCTTGATCTTTGCCATGGGAGGTTTTCCTTTGCCTTTTAAGAGGATTGCGGTGCCTATAGCAGGACTGGCCAGCAGGTCAAAAGCTGGCTGTGTGTCCCATCGTCGCCGTGTTGCACAAGCGGCGCTGAGTTGAAAGCCTGATATGCCTGCGCTAGCGTTTTGACCGAGGACGGAGCCGGTAATGAGTTTCCTTCAGCAATTGCTGCGAATGTTATTCGGGCAGGCGAGGCGCCCCGCGCAGGTGCCAGCTGCGCCGCCTCGCGCTGAACCGGAGCCGATGCCGCAATCCGCCCCTGCCAATCATGACAAGCCGATGCGGGCTGAACGCCCGCCGCAGACGAGTACGCCGCGTCAACCGCAGCATGTTGCGCTTGGCAAACAGGCTGCCGGGATCATCTGTCTTGGCTGCGTTGATGCCAATGTACCCGAGAGCGCCTGGACCGTCTTCGTGGACGCCCTGAAGCGGATGACGCGGGTGTCGCTGAGTGACGTCAAGGACGGACTCGACAGAGTCGAGCAGATCCGCCTTGAACCGCAGCCTGAGACGGTGATGACCGTGTTTGACCTGCAGCAGGCCCTCAAAACGCTGGGTTTCTTCCCGGGCGGCGAAGTTGACGGCATTTGCGGATATCGTACCCAGTCCGCGCTTCGCCTGTTTCAGGAATATGTCCGCACTATGGACGCCAAGCCTTGCCTGCCTGATGGCCGGTTTGGGCCTCAGACAAATGACCACTTGCAGCGCTGGCTGAGCAAGAAGAAACGTCCGGACTGGCAGCAGCGCCCGCGCGAGTACGATTATTGGCTGGACCTGCTGAACGCTATCAAAGGCAAATACGCGCAGACGCCTGGCCGCGTCCTGGGCAAGGTCAACGCCTATGAGGGCGAGAGCGACACGCGTAAAGTCAGTGAATGGGACTTCAGCCCTGACCATATTCACCTGATTAGTGTCCGCCGCCGGCAGTTTGACGGCAAGTTTGACGATATATTTGTGCTGTTGATCAAGGGCCTGGTGTTCAAGTTTCAGGGCAGTACGGAGCCCGGCGCGAGCAGTCACGCATTGGGCCCGCCCTATATCGTGCCAGGCCAGCATGACTATCATTTTGGCTGGCACCGCAAGACCTATCTCGCCATGCGACCGCTTGGGCGGGGTGTCCTGATCATCCGTGCTGGCAAGGATGGCAAGTTCGATGCGAGCGATCTCGGCCGTGATCTGGAGGCCAATGCGAGCATCAATATCCACTGGGGCGGCAGCGGCATGGCGCGCGATATCAATAGCTGGTCCGAGGGCTGTCAGGTCATCAATGGCACTTTGTATCTCAATCCCAAGGGCGACCTGGTCGACTGTTCACGCTTTGCCGCTGTGTTCTCAAAAGACCCGACACGGCTGCCGAGCAAGACACGCGGCGCTTATAGCTTGCTGACCGATCTGGTGACCGCCCTGTCCGGCGATATGGCGAGCAATACGGTCAAATATACAATGATCAGCGAGGATGATCTGGCGCTGTCGCCGCACATCCAGCAGGATCTCGACACGGCGCGGGAAAAAGTCATGGCGTTGACGAGCTATCGCGCCGGGCGCTGAACGGGCCAATTGACCGGCCCCGAAGGATCAGGCACCTGACCGGCATGAATGCACCCGTCATCATCCTGCACCAGCCGCAACTCGGCGAGAATATTGGCGCGGCAGCGCGGGTGATGCTGAATTTCGGGCTGACGGACCTGCGTCTGGTGAGCCCTCGGGATGGTTGGCCGAACCCTGCCGCCGAGCCGCTATCGGCCGGGGCATTTGAGGCCGGTGTCAGTGTTCAGGTCTTCACCGGCACTGACGCGGCGATTGCCGATCTCGGTCTGGTTCTGGCCGCAACAGCGCGCCCGCGCGGCATGGAAAAGCCAGTGACGGACGCTGGCGGCAGTGTCGACCTGATCAAGACACGCGGCGTCAAGGCAGGTGTGATGTTTGGCGGTGAAAGTAGCGGCCTGCCGAGTGAGACCGTGGCGCTGGCCGATGCGATCATGACGTATCCCGTCAATCCGGATTTTGCGTCGCTGAACCTGGCGCAGGCTGTCGGCGTATTCTGTGCGGCCTGGGGCGCTGCCAAGGGGCAGGAAGGCCGGTTTGAGGGGCTGAATGAAGGGGTTGGTGAGCTGGCACCGCGCGAAGACCTGATCCGGATGTTCGAACACCTGGAAGATGAACTGGAACAAGCCGGTTATTTTCATCCTGTGGACAAGACGCCGCTGATGAAGACCAATATCCGCAACGCCTTCATTCGTGGGCAATGGACGCTGCAGGAAGTGCGCACCTTTCGCGGCGCGATCAAGGCGCTGGCGCTCGGCCGCGGCAAGGCCAGAACGACCCGTGAGCGCTCGTAGCTAGTCTTCGCCTGGCTCTGGCAGCGAGGCACCGGGGATATTCGAGGTGGCCAGGCGATTGGTGATGATGCGGCCGTCAGCAGCGTAGGCTTTTTCAGCCTTCGCAGCATCGCTGTTGCACGTAGGTTGAGCCGCCAGTGCAGTCGAATAGCCAGCATTGAAACTATTGATCATTGAGCGCCGGAGGCCGCCTTCATAGGGGGCTTCATATTCCATCAGGCTGATCATGTAGCTGCGCCAGTACTGGTCGCCATTGCCATTGCAGACAACGCGCATGGCATGGGTTTTCCCGAGGGCTTCGGCAAGATCAATCACGTCGCGCAGGTAATCCTGCCCGCGAACATAGTTCTGGGCATTTGCAAGCGGTGCCAGACAGATCGCAGCGCTGGTCAGGACGGCGACCGATAGAGTTTTGAATGAAGCTGTGGGTTTCGCCATATCTCTTCGTTGCCTGCCACCTGCGCAGGTTCAAGTGTCAATGTCATACGGCATCGGCTCGCGCCCTGCCTGAGACGATCTATGCCGCTGCGATACGGCGAATGTGAGGCATGCCGGAAGTGGGCCGAGAGAGATTATTGCGGGGGCCTGATCCAGATGCTTATTTTTGTGCTACACTAAGGAAAGGATCCGCAGAAAAAGAGGTTCAAACAGGGAGTTACATCATGCCAAGCCATTGGCTTGCCTCACTCATCATCGCCTTGACGGCTGGAACCGCAGGTTCAGCGCCGGAAACCCCGGATGGCCGGCTCGCCGCGCAGACGATCTCACAGGACGAGATGCAGCTGGAGGTTGAGGTCAATGGTGTAATGACGCTGGCCACGGTGGACACTGGCGCGACCTATGCCATGGTCGATCAGGACCTGTTGCCTCAGGTGGATGCGGCCTCGATTTCTCAAATGGTGACGGTTGTCGGGATTGGCGGCGTACGTGACTATCCCGCCGTTGAAGTGCCGAGTTTTCGGATTGGCAACATCGAGCTTGGGCCGATGCCTGCGGCGCTGAATGATAGCCGCAAGTTTCCCGGACCCAAGACCGTCCTGCCTGCCAGTGCGTTTGAAGGCCGGGTTCTGGACATCGACTATCAGCAACGCTGGATCGAGTCGTATGATGGCAGCCCCAAGCGACCGACCCGATCGATGACGTGCCGGATGGACTATCGCGAGATTCATGGTCTGCCCTTCATTGATATCACCATGAACGGCAAATCGGCCATCGCGCTGATCGATACCGGCTCGCAGGTAACGGTGATCAATCCCGTTCTTGCCGCGCGGGCGAGAACGAGGACCGATATGGCGCTGACTCAGGAATTGTTCGGCGCTGACCTGAGCAAACAGCGCGCGATCGTGAAAATCGCAAGACGGCTCCAAATCGGCAACCATATGATTCGCCGCATGCGCGTATTGTCGACAGATTCGGAGTTTTTCGCGCATGTCGGACTTGACGATCAACCCGCCATGATCCTCGGCCAGGATGTGCTGCAGGAGTTTCGCATCCAGTTTGACCGGCAAACCGACACGATTGCGTTTAGCCGGCGTCTTCGCCCGGATGAGTTATTCCAGAGAAATTCGGTGCTTGCGCGCAGGCGGCAACGAATCCAGGACGGGTGTTAGCGTAAAAAAAACCACCCGGCGCAGGGCCGAGCGGTTTGATTTTATGGATTTCTGAAATCGAGCAGCAGCGCTTATTCAGGCTGCGTCGCTTCTTCAACCTCTTCTTCGACGTCGGAAACGACATCATCCAGAGCCTCGCCAGCGTCGTCCATTGCGCCGTCAATCGCTTCACCAGCGTCATCCATCGCGCCGTCAATCGCTTCACCAGCGTCCTCGACCATGGCTTCGCCAGCATCAACAGTTGCGTCGACAGCGTCACCGGCTGCTTCAGCAACGTCGCCAGCAGCTTCTTCTGTTGCAGCAGCAGCGTCAGCGGCTACATCAGCAGCAGCGTCGCCTGCGTCTTCGACAACAGCAGCGGCATCATCAACAACGTCTCCAGCTGTTTCTTCGGCCTGATTGCAAGCTGTAAGACCCGCAAGTGCGGCAGCAGCAATAAGTAGTTTAATCTGTGACATGGAGTAACTCCCCTTCATGAACGCCAATCTGGCGCGGTCTCACATAGCATGAGTTAAATCGCAATATCTGTAAAGAATTACAGCAGGTGCAACCACTCAAGCTCGCCCGTGATGGCCCTCAAATGCTAATGAATTCTTACTAATCTTTACCACTTGCTTGGTCAATCTATACCATTTGATAGCGCAATTGACCGAAAGTCTGGCAGCTGGGCCCTGAATATGAAGCAATATCTGTCTATTTATGGATCCTCGGAACTGAATGTGATGTCTTGTCGATCCAGTCGAGTTTTGTGAGATACGCGCGATGATTAGAGTATTTTCGGGCTTTTTGATCGCCCTTGCCATGGCGTTGCCGGCACAAGCGGAGCCTTATGTGAAGCTTTCGGCAGAGCAAATACGCGCGACGTTTCTGGGGGCCCATCTGATTGGCGAGACGGCGCGTTCTGGCCTGCCATGGCAGACCTGTGTCAGCGCTGAAGGCGATGTTCGAAATGAATTCGAAGGCAAGCAAGAGGCCGGAAATCTGGTCGTGACCGAGGATGCCCGCGCCTGTTTTGTCAAACCGTCCGGGCCGCGCTGCTATGATGTATTCCGCAGCGGCGAAACCTATTTGCTGACCGGAACGTCCGAGTTCAAAGTCAATCAGGTGGTTCGCGGTGTTGAGAGCTGTGAGGCGGCTGCTTCCTAGCCACTAGAGCCAATCGGGGCGTTTGAAGGCCATGTCGAGATCATGGGCAACCTGTTCATGCGCGATATGCCCGTCGGCGACCGTGAGCCCGTTGGCGAGATGGGCATCGGCTCTGATCGCTCCGCGGCCGCCCAGTTTGGCGATCTGCATGACAAAAGGCAGTGTCGCATTATTGAGCGCATAGGTTGAGGTCCGCGGTACCGCGCCCGGCATATTGGCGACGCAATAGTGCAGGATGCCATCGACCTCATAGATCGGATCTTCATGTGTGGTCGCCCGGGAGGTCTCAAAACAGCCACCCTGATCAATCGCGATATCGACCAGTACCGCGCCGGGCCGCATGTGCTTTAGCTGCTCGCGGCTGACCAGTTTTGGTGCTGACGCACCAGGGATCAGCACAGCACCGATGACGAGATCGGCCTCGCGCACAGCGGCATCGAGCGCCGCACGCGTTGAATACATCGTCTTAAGCGCGCCATTGAATTGCGCATCGAGCTCGGCCAGGCGGGCATTGTTACGGTCAAAGACGGTTACATCGGCGCGCATGCCGACAGCGATTTCTGCCGCATTCGAACCAGAGACCCCGCCGCCAATGATCACGACTTTGGCTGGCATGACGCCGGGGACGCCGCCCAGCAAGATACCGCGGCCACGTTTGGTTTTCATCAGGGCCCAGGCGGCAACCTGCATCGCCATACGCCCTGCGACCTGGCTCATCGGGGTCAGGAGCGGCAGTCGACCTTCCATGTCAGTGACAGTTTCATAGGCGATCGCCAGACAGCCACTTGTCATCAGGCCTTTCGCCTGGACCGGGTCGGGGGCGAGGTGAAGATAGGTGAACAGGGTGTGGTCAGAGGTAAGGCGGGCCGTTTCTTCAGGCTGCGGTTCCTTGACTTTGACGATCAGTTCGCTGGCCTCAAACACTGCATCCGCATCCGGCAGGATATGTGCTCCGACGGCAGTATAGGCCTCGTCTGCAAAGCCGGATCCGGTGCCCGCACCGGCTTGCACGTTGACCTCATGCCCCGCGCGTACCAGCTCGCCGACACTTTCGGGTGTTAGACCAACGCGAGATTCTTGTTTCTTGATTTCCGTGGGTACGCCAATCCGCATCCTGTCCTCCAGCCATTTGGGGAATGATTATCCTCTTCACGGCGGCAAGTCATGCATAATTGTTCCAAATGCAATCAAATTCGAGGTGATTGCCGTGTTCAGGTCTCACGCAGCGAATAACCTGCCGAGCGCACCGTGCGGATCGGATTATCGCCGCCATGGCGCATCAGTGCCTTGCGCAGGCGGCCGATATGGACATCGACTGTGCGGGCTTCGACATAGACATCCGAGCCCCAGACGCCGTCAAGCAGCCGTTCACGCGAGAAGACACGGCCGGGATGCTGGGCGAAATATTCAAGCAGGCGAAACTCGGTAGGCCCGAGATGGATTTCCTTGCCGTCGCGCTGCACGCTATGGGTGCCGCGATCAATGGCGATATCGCCAATCTTGATTGTATCTTCGACCAGGGCCGGGCGAATGCGGCGCAGCACGGCGCGCACGCGCGCCATGAGTTCGTTGGTCGAGAACGGCTTGGTGACATAGTCATCCGCGCCGGTTTCGAGCCCGCGCACCCGGTCAGCTTCTTCGGTCTTGGCAGTCAGCATGATGATCGGAAGGTTGGCGGTTTCCTGACGCGACCGCACCCGGCGGCAAATCTCTATGCCGGAGACTTTCGGCAACATCCAGTCAAGCAGCATCAGGTCGGGCACGCGTTCGTCGAGCAGAAGCATGGCTTCATCGCCATCACTCGCCGTCGCGGTTTCATAGCCTTCCGATTCAAGATTATAGCGCAAGAGTTCAGAGACCGAGGACTCGTCCTCAGCGATTACGATGAAAGGTTTCAAGGCGTCACCTCCTTGCTTTCTGCAGCTGTCATAGCCTGACGCTCTGGTCTGGTTCGCACACGCTCGCCGGTCGCGATGAAATACACGACCTTGGCGATATTTGAGCAATGGTCCCCGATCCGTTCCAGATTTTTCAGGATGAACAGGAAATTTGAGCGAACATCAAGTCGTTCCGGGTCTTCGATCATGAAAAGCAGAGTCGAACGCAGCAGCGAGTTATAGTGGCTGTCAATGTCATCGTCCTGCTCGACAACCCGCATCGCGGCTTCGGCGTCACCGCGTGTATAGGCATCAAGTGCAGTGCGCAGCTGCCGCGAAACGGCCTGCCCCATACGTTCAACCCCGCGCAGGGCGCTGCGATTTTCTTCATGCGTAATGGCCAGGCTGCGCTTGGCAATATTCTTGGCAAGGTCGCCGAGCCGCTCGATGGCATCGGCCAGTTTGATCGCGCCAATGACCTGGCGAAGGTCTGAGGCCATGGGTTGGCGCAGGGCCAGCAGGCGCACAACCTCGCGCTCACATTCGGCTTCCTGGGCGTCCATTTCCTGGTCGCGGGCGATCACGGCCTGGGCCAGCTCCCGGTCGCGCGTGACAGTTGCGCGGCAGGCATCGCGGATCATCGCCTCGGCCAGACCGCCCATGCGCAGCAAGCGCGCAGAGAGCTGTTCAAGCTCATCGGTAAAGGCGCTGACAATGTGCTGTTCCATGAAGTCTCCGAGCAGGGAGTTTAGCCGAACCGACCGGTAATGTAATCCTGCGTGCGTTTGTTGGACGGCTTTGTGAAGATTGTTTCAGTATCGCCGAGTTCGATCAGCTCTCCAAGGTGAAAAAAGGCCGTCTGCTGGGAGACCCGCGCAGCCTGTTGCATGGAATGGGTGACGATGACAATGCAAAAGCGTTGGCGCAGCTCGTCGATCAGCTCCTCGATACGCGCCGTGGCGATCGGATCGAGCGCAGAACACGGTTCATCCATGAGGATGACTTCCGGGTTTACCGCGATCGCACGGGCAATGCACAGACGCTGTTGCTGGCCGCCGGACAGACTGGTGCCGGGCTGGGTCAGGCGGTCCTTGGCTTCCTGCCAGAGCCCGGCGCGCTTGAGGCTGGTCTCAACGATCTCGTCAAGCTCGGTCTTGCCGGTCGCGAGACCGTGGATGCGCGCGCCATAGGCGATATTATCATAGATCGATTTCGGGAAGGGATTGGGCTTCTGGAACACCATGCCGACGCGCGACCGCAACAGGACCGGGTCAATCGAGGGGTGGTTGATATTCGCCCCTTCCATGATGATCTGACCTTCGACGCGGGCATCATCAATGGTGTCATTCATCCGGTTTATGCAGCGCAGAAAGGTTGACTTGCCACACCCAGATGGCCCGATCAGCGAGGTCACGGCGCGGTCCGGGATGCCCATGGAAACATCAAAGATCGCCTGTTTTTCACCGTAGAAAACACTGATATTTCGACAATCGATCTTGAGATCGCTTGTTTGGCTTTCAGCCGGGACGAGCGCAGTGTCGGTCATGGCTACCATCTCCGTTCAAATCTGCGGCGCAGCAAGACGGCTGCGAGGTTCATGACGATCAGGAAGACCAGCAGAATGACAATCGCTGCAGCCGTCATTGGCTCCCAGGCCCGCTCCGCCCCTGTTGACCATTTATAGATGAGGACCGGTAGCACTGTCGATTCCTGACCCGGCCCGCTGGGGATTTCGGCGACGAACGCAACCATGCCGATCAGCAGCAGCGGCGCGGTCTCACCCAAGGCCCGCGCCATACCGATAATCGAGCCGGTCATGATGCCTGGCGCCGCCAGAGGCAACACGTGGTGAAAGATCGCCTGTGTCTTGGAGGCACCAAGGCCCAGCGCCGCGGTGCGCACTGATGGCGGCACGGACTTCAGAGCGGCGCGTGATGCAATGATGACGGTTGGCAGCACCAGCAGGCCTAGCACCAGACCGCCCACCAGCGGCACCGAGCGCGGCATCCCGAACGCGTTGAGAAAGACCGCTGCCCCGAGAAGGCCAAACACAATTGAAGGCACCGCCGCGAGATTGTTGATATTCACCTCGATCATATCGGTGATGCGGCTTTTATGCGCAAATTCCTCAAGATAGACAGCGGCGAGGATACCGACCGGTATGGCAAAGAAGGCGGTCACCAGCATGGTCAGGAAGGAGCCGACAATGGCCGCCGCCGCGCCGGCAATCTCCGGATAGGTGCTGTCGGCTTTGGTGAACAGATCGCTGTTGAAGCGGCGGTCGATCCGGCCCTGCTCCTCAAGTGTCGTAATCATCGAGACCTGGCGATCAGACACGGTGCGATCAGATTCCGGCACTGACAGGACCAAGGCTGACAGGTCGCTGCCTGCCTTCTCGCCCGCTTCAGGCAGAGGGCCGCTGAGATAGGTCAGGATAACCGAAGCGCCGGAGATTTCAGTGAGTCTGAACCATGTATTATCCAGCCGCATAAGGATGGCTGGAACCGGCGCGCTGGTATCGGCTTGCAAGACCTCGCGTATGGCCGGGAATGGATCATCGCTGGCATCGCTAAGGACATAGTATCCAGCCTCGTTCTGACCGAGTCGGCCCGGGGTGCCGCCATCAATTGTTCGGCGCCCGGTCACGCCGCCTTTGAGGTAGAGATCAAGATCATCGGAGACGGCAAGCGAGAAAGACTGCTCGGTACCGATGATCTCGGGGTTCTTGGCAGTTTTGCGCGCCATTGGCAGAACCGCGAGACGCGTGACCATGCCATAAAGATCGCGGCGCATCAGCGCTGTCTGCGCCACACCGGGAAACGTCTCACGCAGGTCCTGGCGGATCAGAGCATTGAAGCCGCTGACATTCTCTTCGATCGACTGGGTGTCTACCAGATCGCTGCCCGCAAGAATGATGTTGGCATCAAGCCTCAGGTCAAACTGAACCTCGTGCCGGCTGAAGGCCGACATGGCCAGCGAGGTAATCGCAAAGATCAGCACGAACAGGGCGGATATTGCGATCCCGATGGCAAGCTGGCCATACAGCTTGAAGCGGCGCTCGGCATTGTGGCGCTGCTTGAGCCGCTTGAGCGCGGCCTCGCTGGCGAACGGACTGACCGTTTCGGATTGGATGGGTGCCTGATCAGTCATATTTTTCCCGGTAGCGCTGAACCACGCGCAAAGCGATCAGGTTGAAGACAAGCGTGATGGCAAACAAGGCAAAGCCCAGCGCAAAGGCCGATAGCGTCTTGGCATTGTCAAACTCGGTATCGCCGGTCAGCAGCGATACGATCTGTACAGTGATGGTGGTCAGGTCAGAGGTCGGATCGGCGGTGATCTGCGCCCTCTGTCCTGCCGCCATGACAACGATCATTGTTTCGCCAATCGCACGTGAGACCGCCAGCAAGAGGGCCGCTATGACACCGGGCAAGGCGGCGGGCAGAACAACCTGTTTCACCATTTCGGCTTTGGTTGCACCGATTGCCAAGGCCCCATCACGCAGGGTTTGCGGCACGGCATTGATGACGTCGTCCGACAGGGAGGAGACGAAGGGAATGATCATTACACCCATGACGAGGGCAGCCGCCAGAGCGCTGCTTGGCTGCGCCGCCAGAAACCCGTCGGGTACATAAGGCAGGCTATTGAACCATTGCGCTGCGGCGCGCACCGCTGGCGCGATGACCATCATGGCGAAAAAGCCGTAGACCACCGTCGGAATACCCGCCAGCAGCTCGAGCAGCGGCTTGACCCAGGCGCGCGTCCGGGCGCTGGCATATTCTGACAGGTAGATCGCAGAGAACAGCCCAATCGGCGCGGCAACGCACATGGCCAGAAGTGCGATCATGATGGTGCCGAAGAAGAGCGGCAAGGCACCGAAATCTTCGCCGGTCTGGGCATTCCATTCGGTGCCGAACAGGAAGCCCAGAAGGCTCGGCGCGCCCTCGGCAGAGAAGAACCGGATCGTCTCAAAGATCAGCGAGGCGACGATGCCAATCGTGGTGACGATGGCGATGGCAGCGCACAGGAATAGCAAGACAGTGATGCCGGACTCAACGAAGACGCGGGCGCGGAACTGCGGCTGTATATAGCGCCTGGAAAGCCAGAACCCGGCAAAGGCGGCAGCGATGGCCAGCGAGATGGCGATCAGGCGCACCTGCCCGGTCAATTGATCAAACCGTATCTGGGCGGCGTCAAACAGCTCATTACCGGTCAGGATATGGTCTGGCATGCGCGCATGCTCGCGCACCCGGTCGACATATTGTTCGAGCTCGATGGCGGGCACATCACGGGCCCATTGCGGCAATTCCGAGATCAGCGTCGAGCGGACAAAATTGTCACCGACAATCAGGTAAAGCAGAAAAATCATGGCAGCCGGTGCGACCGTGCACATGGCGAGGAAGTAACCGTGATAATTCGGCTGCGAATGGGGCCGCTCGGTCGCTGATGCGCCAAGCCCAACAGGGCTGAAGGCGGTGCGCCCAAGGTAGAACGCAATAAACCCTGCCGCCGTCAGAATGGCGGTAAGCAACCATCCAATGGGCAAGTGTCCAAATGTCTGAAGCATTGCGGGTCCGGGATCACCTAGGTTCGGCGCTCTTACTACGCGACGCCAACACTTATGTGACAGTCTCGCCGCGCCCTGTAAACTGTTGCTGACTTAAAAGGCAGGGGCGCAATCAAAGCGCTGTTCGAGGCCGCTGACCGGGTCAGGAAAGGCGATCGATCTAGCGTGTAAAAGCAGTCTCGGCGCAGCGTGGGCATCGCCATAAAATGCATCACCGAGGATCGGGTGGCCAATCTCTGACAGGTGTAGGCGAAGCTGGTGCGAACGGCCGGTGACTGGAACCAGCTCGAGCCGGGTGCTGTTGCCGTCGCGGGTGATGACGTTCCAGCGGGTCAGGGCAGGTTGGCCATCCGGGCAAGTGTGACGCAAGGGTCGCTGGCGGGAGAATTTAGCGATGGGCAAGTCAATCTCGCCTGCGTCCTGCTCAACCCGCCCAGCGACAATCGCTTCATATGTCTTGGCGACGCGGCGGGTCTGAAACAGGCCAGACAGGGCTTTCTGTGCTGGCTTATTGCGAGCCAGGACCATCAGGCCTGACGTGTCCATATCAAGCCGGTGAACGATCAGGGCGGGGCCATGCCGCGCTTCGGCAATGGATTGCGCGCAGATGGCCTTTTCGGCGCCGCGTCCCGGGACGCTGAGCAAGCCGCTTGGTTTGTTGATGATGAGAAGATCACTGGTCTCGGCAAGCGTAACGAGGTGTTCTGGCGCAGGTGGGTCATAGGGCGGTGCGACGCGCTGGAGTTCGCTCATGCTGAATTGGCAGTGTTGATGGTTGGCATCCAGACACCAAATGCTGTGCCCTTGCCCTCGATGCTTTCGACTGCAAGGCCGCCGCGGTGGCGCGCCATGACGTGTTTGACGATGGCGAGGCCAAGGCCGGTGCCGGAAATCTTGCCGCCCCGGCTCTCATCGACGCGGTAGAACCGCTCGCCCAGGCGCGGCAAATGCTCTGGCGGGATGCCAGGACCGCTATCTTCGACACGCAGGCACATGGCCGGGACACGGCTCGAGGCGCGCGGGGTCAGAAGTGTCGAGCGAGACGCGCCAGTCATCTTGCGGGCGCAGTCCATCGCAGCCTCCGCCATCGAGTCAGACGTGCCAAGCGTGAGTCTGATATGGCTGTTTTCGGGCGCGTATTTGATCGCATTGCTGACAAGGTTCTGGATCACCTGAACCAGTTCATCACGGTCTGCGATAATCGGTACTGGCTCATCTGGAACGTCG
This sequence comes from uncultured Hyphomonas sp., assembly GCA_964350465.1. Classification (GTDB taxonomy): domain Bacteria; phylum Pseudomonadota; class Alphaproteobacteria; order Caulobacterales; family Hyphomonadaceae; genus Henriciella. Next base: position 16,745 of record CAYGKE010000005.1, on the reverse strand, counting down.
AGGTCCAGTGTAACCGAGGCCTGATCTGCAATCGGTAGAAGCGAGAGGCCGGTCTGTTTCACGATTTCGGTCATGTCAGCGCGGGTTGAGGGCGCCCGATGCTCGCTGAACTCAATGCGCGACAAGGACAGAAGGTCGGCGATGAGGCGTTTCATACGGTCTGTCTGCTCCTGTACGATGGATAGAAAACCATCCCAGGATTCCTTGTCGTCCTTTGCTGGGCCACGCATCGTCTCGATAAAGCCGCCTATTGCTGTCAGGGGCGTGCGCAATTCATGGCTGGCATTGGCGAGGAAGTCGGCGCGGGCGCGCTCCGCCTGACGCACGGCCGTGAGGTCCTGGAAAACGGCAATGACGGTGCCTGTGTCCGGGCCGGCATGTGTGTGTGCCATCCAGGTCTCAGACTCGTCAGCAAAGGAGACCTCGACCCGTTCCATGGCACCATTGTCAGCGACGCGGGCAATCGCGGCGATCAGTTCTGGCTGCCGGATCGCTGCCGAGGCAAGTTCGCCGGTGGCATTCTTCAATCGAAACAGCGACTGGGCGCCTTGATTGGCAAATATGATGCGGCCATTGGTGCCGATCAGAAAGGCCGGAAAAGGCAGCGAGGCAAGCAGCGGCGTGACCGCTTCTATACGGGAGGGCGGTTCCGGTTGGCTATGCTCATTGGCGGCGTCAGTGACCTGGCGCGGACCGGCTGGCAGCGAGCCGACATAATAAGCCAGAGACCCGGCGACCATGACAACGCTGCCGGTAATCCACTCAACCAGGCCGATGGCGTTGGTGAACACCAGCAGGGTCAGGACCGCAATGCCGCCAATCGTCAGGACAAAGAAATCCCGCAGGCGAGCACGTACAATATCGCGCTCGCGGTCTTGGCGGTCCGTTTCTTTCGTCATAATTGTTCCATACGCATAGGCGAATACTGGTCCAGATCCTGTGTCCGCGCGTACACTGAATAAGGCCCATAGCGCAACCGCGTCGTGATTATGAACATTATTGAAAAACGATAATTATTTGTTGACAGTCATATAGGGCAGGCGTAAAGCCAAGCAATAAGGGTAGTAGAGGTTGCAAATGAAACGATCCGGGATTGTTATCGGCCTTTTGGTGCTAGGCGCGTGCAGCAGCGTCCCGCGCCCCGGCGGCGCACCGGTTGATATATTCCCGGTCGCGCCAGACGCTCCGCAAGCGTGGGCGGCAGCTGGCGTTTCGGGTGACTTGCCAGCCGCTGACTGGCTTGGCCAGTTCAACGATACGGTGATGGTCAACCTGGTTGTCGAGGCCCTGAATTCCAATCCATCTATCCGCTCGCAATACTACGTCGTCGAAGCCACACGCGCGCAGGCGCGCAGTGTTTATGGCCGCTCGCTGCCAAATGTATCACTATCCGGCTCGGCTGGCGGAACGAGTACCTATGTCGCCGCGACAGATTCCAGATTTGATAGCGAAACGTTCGGTGTTGGCGCGGATCTCAGCTGGGAAATTGACCTTTGGGGCCGATTGTCAGCCAGTATCGATGCAGCTGAGGCCGACCTCGCCGCAGGCGAGGCGGATCTCGCAGCTGCGCGGCTGTCAACCGCAGCGCAGACCGCCATTGCCTGGATCGATCTAAATGAAGCCCTGGCGCAGGAGCGTGTCGCGGTTCAGACATTTGAAGCGCGCCAGAATGCGCTCGACTTGACCGAGCGCCGGTTCTCACGCGGTCTGACAAACGCGCTTGATGTCCGCACGGCGCGCACGACACTGGCCTCTGCCGAAGCAGCCATCGCAGGTCGCAGGCAAGCGAGTGGCAATGCCACGCGCCGTCTCGAGGTCCTACTTGGGCGCTATCCGGCAGCCGAAATTGATGCTCCGGCCGAGATTGCCTCGCTCGACCCGATTGCGGCAGGCAGTACGCCGATGCTGTTGCTGACGCGGCGCCCGGACATTGCAGCGGCAGAAGCGCGCGTGGTCGCCGCTGGCCTGCGCGCTGAACAGGCCCGGCTCGCCATGCTGCCAAGTCTGCGCCTGACCGGATCGGTTTCAACCACGGAACAGGATATCGCCGACGCGTTTGATCCGGCCCGTGTAGCTGCGCGTTTGATCGCCAGCCTGACGGCACCGGTCTTCAATGGCGGCGCGCTGGATGCAGATCGTGATGCGGCGATTGCCCGGGCCCGGGCAGCGGTCGAGAATTATGCCGCAGCGACACTGACCGCGTGGCGCGAGGTCGAGGATGCAATCGCTGCAGATGCCCTGCTGGCGCAGCAGGAAGACGCTCAGGCCCGCGCGCTTGAAGAGGCGCGCCTTGCCGAAGAGCTGGCAACCCGTCAATATACAAATGGTCTGGTCTCGATTTTCAATCTGATCGATTCCCAGACCCGGCGATTGAACGCTGAAAGTAATGTGATTGCCGCGCGGTCTGCGCGAGCATCCAATCGTGTGCGTTTCCACCTTGCCCTAGGGGGCGGACTTCCGGTCGCAGAACCGGATCCCTCGACCCTTGCGGGCGCAAATAGTCCCGAAGAGGCCCTCCTCCCATGAAGAGATTTCTTGGTAAAGTATTCCCGGTTCTAATTACCTTGATCATGGTTGGCGTGATTGGGGTTGGCGGTTTTGTCGTTCTCAATGCCCTGTCGCCCAAGCCTGAACAGGCTGAAGAGGCACCGGCGGGACTGTCGGTGTTTGCCGAGCGCGTTCGAATTGACGATTTGACGTTCAGCGTCGATGCGCAGGGCGAGGTCCGCCCGCAGCGCGAGATCGTGGTTGCCCCGCAACTGTCTGGCCGGATTGCCTATGTCTCGCCTGATTATATTGACGGGGGCTTCATTCGGAAGGGCCAGGTTCTGATCCGCCTTGAAGATGCTGACTACCGTCTGGGCGTCGTCCGGGCACGTTCAGGTGTGGCAAGTGCCGAGCAGCGCCTTGCGCGTGAACAGGCTGAGGCTGAGATCGCGATACAGGATATCAGGAACCTTGGCATTACGGACAGCAGCCCGCTGGCCCGCCGCGAACCGCAGCTGGCCGAAGCGCAGGCCTCGCTGGATTCAGCCGAGGCACAACTTGCTGATGCACAATTGGCGCTGGACCGTACCGCCATCATTGCGCCGTTTACCGGCCGCGTTCGCGAAGAGAGTGTCGATGCTGGCCAGTTTGTCAGCCCCGGCCAGTCGCTCGGACGGATTTTTGCAACGGATGTCGTTGAAGTGTCCCTGCCGATTACCGATGCGCAGCTTGGCCAGCTTGGTATTCCGCTGGCATTTGCGGAAACCGAAGCCGTCAAAGGCCCAAAGGTTACATTCACTGCCAATGTGGCGGGCCAGCAGCGTCAATGGGTTGGCCGGATTACGCGGTCAGCGGCGGCCGTAAATACGCAAACAAGGCTGATCAACGTGATCGCAGAACTGGAAGACCCGTATGGTGCAGGCTCGGATAATGGCGCGCCAATGGCACCCGGCCTGTTCGTGACGGCGACAGTGGTCGGCTCCAGCATTGAGAACCTGAAAGTTGCACCCCGCGGCGCCATTCGCAGTGGCAACAAGATTTATCTCGGCGATGTCGAAGCCAGCGCGCTGCGTATTCACGAGGTCAGTCTGGTGCATAGTGATCTTGATGGCGCCTGGTTCTTCAGCGAAGCTGTGGAGGAAGGCGCTCTGGCGATCACCAGTCCGATTCAGGCTGGCTTTGACGGCATGAGCATTACCATTCTTGAGCGTATGCCCGATGGCACGATCAAGACGCATGAACCGGAAAAAGACGACGAAGAGGCTTCTGATGATAGCGAGCCAGCGACGGCGGCGGCGATGACCGCTGGTGAAGGAGGCTCACGATGAAGGGCATAGTTGCCTGGTTTGCCCGCAACGCGGTTGCGGCCAACCTATTGATGATCGTCGCCTTCATTGGCGGCCTCATGGCGTTCAATCAGATGCAGCGCCAGATGTTTCCGGTTGTGCCGGTCACAGGCGCGACGGTGTCAGTCGCCTGGCAAGGAGCATCGCCGCAAGATGTTGAAGAACAGATTGTAACGCGGATCGAGGAAGTCGTCGCCGATATTGACGGTCTCGACCGGATTACATCTGTGGCCCGCGAGGGTAATGGCTTCGTCAATATCCGCGGCCGCGACGATGTCGACATGAAGGTATTCGTTGACGAGATTAAGCTTCGCGTCGACCAGATCAACAATCTGCCACCTGCAGCCTTCGAGCCGCAGGTGCAGCGTTGGGAACAGCGCGACTGGTATTTCGGCATGACGGTGCATGGCGACGTTGATCCGCTTCTGCTCAAACGCCTGGCAGACCAAGTGCGCGACGATATCGCCAAATTGCCCGGCGGCAGCCTGGCCCAGGTCCAGGGCGTTCTTGACGAAGAGGTCTCGATTGAAGTGTCCGAAGAAGGGCTGCGCCGGTTTGGTCTGTCCTTCGGTGAGGTCGCTCAGGCCGTACGCAATTCGTCGATCAACTCATCGGGTGGGCAGGTGCGATCTGCGGTGGGTGATGTCAGCATGACCACCCGCAATCTCGCCGATTCCCAGGAGCAGTTCGAGAATATCATCATTCGCCAATCCAGCGATCAGGGCACCATTCGGGTCAAGGATGTTGCGACAGTGATTGATGGCTTCGTCGATGCCGACCTCAAGGCAACCTATGATGACCGGCAAACCGCCTTTGTCTTCGTCGTGCAGCCGGACGAGATGTATATCGATACATTCGCCAAGGGGTTTCGCGACTATATCGAGCGCGCCAATGATCCGGCCAATGACATCCTGCCAGAAGGGGTCAAGATCAACATTCTATGGGACAATTCGGTTGCCTTTGAAGCGCGCATGAACCTGATCGCGACGTCAGCGATGCAAGGTGCTTTCCTGGTGATGCTGGTCCTGATCCTGTTCTTGCGCCCGATTGTAGCGTTCTGGGTGACCATCGGCATCATGACCGCGTTTGCGGGCGGCATCATGTTGATGCCGCTGCTCGGCGTCTCATGGAATGTCCTATCGACCTTTGCGGTGCTGCTGGTGATTGGGGTGATCGTCGACGATGCCATTGTGGTCGGCGAAAACATACACAAGGAAGTCGAAACCGGCAGGCGGCAGGGTATTGATGCGGCGATAGTCGGAACGCAGATGGTGATGAAGCCGGTTATCTTCGGCGTCATTACAACTATCATTGCCTTCCTCCCCTGGGCCTTTCTTTCGGGACCTGAGCGGAACTTCACCCAGCAGATCAGCTTTGTTGTCGTCGCCTCCCTGACCTTCTCGATCATCGAGTGTCTATTCATTCTTCCGGCTCATCTGAGCCATCTGAAAAAGCAGACGTTTGATGGCGCGAGCGGTCGTCTGGCGTCGATCCAGCGGAGTATTGCAGACAGTCTCATTTGGTTTGCAAACAATATCTATAAGCCCACTCTGGAACTGGCGTTGAAGTATCGCTATGCCACGATTGCTGCCTTTTTCAGCATCTTCTTCCTGGCATTTGCAGCGCACAATATAACCAAGAATGTGCCATTCAGCCTGATGCCGCAAATCGAAGGTGACCTGGTTCAGGTTACAATTGATATGCCTGACGGTACGCCCTTTTCGCGCATCCTGCAGGTCCGTGACCAATTGAGTGAGGGGGTTGAAATCGCCAAGCTTGAATTGAAGAGCGAGTGGTCAGAGCTTGAACATGACTTGATACGAGACGCCTCGATCGTCGCCAGCAATGGGCAAGTTCAAGCCTGGATTGGCTTGGCCGAGCCCGAGCAACGCCCCGAGACCATTGCGACCAAGGATATCTCTGACCGCATCCGCGCCAAGGTCGGGCCGATCCAGGACGCCGAAGAAGTCAATTTCGATTTCACACAGAATGAAGAAGACAGCGGTGTGCGGTTTGCGCTCAATCATCCTGATCTTGATCGCTTGCGTGAAGCCTCTGCTGTCGTGCAAGCGCAGATTGCGACCTATGCTTCGACTTACGATATCGGTGACAATCTGACAGCGTCAGCTGACGAATTGCAGATCGAGTTGAAGCCTGGCGCGGAGTCGCTGGGTGTGACACTGGCGGATGTCTCGCGACAGATCCGTCAGGCCTATTTTGGTGAAGAAGTGCAACGACTGCCACGCGATGGTGAAGATGTCCGGGTAATGGTGCGCCTGCCGAAATCCGCCCGCCGTGATCTCGACAGTCTCGACAATCTGCGCATTCGAACCAATGATGGACGAGAGATTCCAATCAATCAGGTTGCAACTTTCTCCTACGAAAAAGGTATCAATCGGATTATCCGGCGTGACCGGGTGCGCTCGGTATCTGTGTTTGCTGATGTTCTCGGCGAAGGTGGCCGCGGCCTCATCATTGAGGACATGAACATCAATTTCTGGCCTGATTTCGAGCGGCAATTCCCCGATGTCGTGCGCGGCAATGCTGGCGGTTTTGAGGGTGAGCAGAAATTCCTCGCTGAGGTTGCCCGCCTATCGCTGATGGCGTTTGGCGCGATGTATATCGTCCTGGCCATCGCATTCAGATCCTATTCGCAGCCGCTCTTGCTGATGACGGCAATCCCGTTCGCCTATGCCGGCGCGGTCTTCGGGCACTGGTTCTTTGGCGTTCCGATGGCGTTGTTCTCATTCTTTGGGATTGCCGCAGCTGGCGGGGTTGTGATCAATGACAACCTGGTCCTTGTCGACTTCGTCAATCGACGACGAGAGCAAGGCATTGGCGCTGTGCAGGCTTTGATCGATGGCGGCGTCGCCAGATTCAGGCCAATCCTGCTGACGTCGGTCACGACTTTTGTTGGTATCCTGCCACTACTGGCTGAACGCTCGATGCAGGCGCAGTTCCTGAAGCCAATGCTGGTGGCGCTTGGCTGTGCGGTTGCATTCGCCTTGTTCGTATCCCTTTTCCTTGTCCCGGCTATGTATGCTGTCGGGGTCGAGATTGGCCGTGTCTTCCGCTGGAGCTGGGGTGGAAGACCATATCGCGGTATTGGTGAGTCCTATACGGGCGACGCCAATGTCGATGACGAAGAAGTCGTCAGGCCCGGTGATCGCGGAGCGTCACCTCTACCAGCGGAATAGTACGACTGGGGCACAAGCCCAAAAACAAAGTGGGAGAATAGTATGAAACGCTATCTTATGATCGGGGCATCGGCCGCGATCCTGGCAAGCTGTACCAATCTGCAGACGACAAGTGATGTCGAAGCAGATGAAGCCGTCACCGAGGCGGTGGAAACAATTGAAGAAATGGTCGAGGAGGTCGCCGAGACGGCCAAGTCCGATACGCGCGTCGTTGAGACCGCTTCGCGCGACAGTTGGGGTGAGTTTGGCCTCGACCTGGAGTCGATGAAACCTTCCGTTCATCCGGGCGACAATTTCTTCGAGCACGTTAATGGCACCTGGCTCGACACATTCGAGATGCCAGCTGACCGCACGCGCTACGGCTCGTTCACTTTGCTGCGCGAAAAGTCAGAGCAGCGCGTCAAGTTCATCATTGATGACCTGGCCGAAGCCAAACCCGACCCTGCAACCCTCGAAGGCAAGGTTGCGGCCTATTACAATGCGTTCGTCAATACCGATGCAATCAATGAAGCGGGTCTGGCACCAGCCCAGCCCTATCTTGACCGGATCGCTGCCATTGAGACCCGCGAGGACCTTGCAAAAGTGTTTGCCGCCAATGGCTATGCCTCGCCGATCGGCGGCTGGGTCGATGTCGATTCAAAGGACACGGAGAGCTATATCTTCTATGTGAGTCAGGGCGGCCTCGGCCTGCCGGACCGCGACACTTATCTCAAGGACGAGGGCAAGAATGTCGAACACCGCGAAGCCTATCTTGCATATCTGACCTTCCTGCTGGAGCAGGCTGGATATGAGGATGCAGGCGATGCAGCAGCGCGTGTTCTGGCACTTGAAACCGAAATTGCCAAAGCCCATTGGGACCGCACGGTCGGGCGTGATCGCAACCTGACTTATAACAAGGTATCAAAGGACGACATGCTGGCCATGGCCGGTGACTTCCCGGCGGCAACCATGCTGGCCGACCTGAAGATTGACGATCAGGCGCATTTCATTGTCCGTCAGGTGACGCCTGATGCAGATGAGATTGCAGAGCTTGGCCTGACCGAGGAGCAGGTTGAGAAAATCTCTGGCGGCGGCATCGCTGGTCTGTTCGAGGTCATGAACAGTGCTGATCTTGATGACTGGAAAGCCTATCTTGTCGCGCAATTCCTATCCAATAACGCTGCCGTACTGCCAAGTGCGATCGATGATGCGAGTTTTGACTTCTATGCCCGCACACTCAACGGGCAGGAAGAACAGCGTCCGCGTTGGAAGCGCGGTGTTCAAGCCGTCGAGGGCGCCCTTGGTGAAGCGGTCGGAAAAGTCTATGCCGAACGCTATTTCCCGGTCGAGAACAAGGCAGCCATGGACGAGCTTGTCGCCAACCTGCGCAAGGCCATGGCCGATAATCTCGACCAGCTGACCTGGATGGGTGAGGAAACCAAGGTTGAGGCGCGCGACAAGCTCGCCAAGTTCACGCCCAAAATTGGCTATACCGAAAAGTTCGAGACCTATGACGGCTTGAGCGTTGGTGATAGTGCGCTTGCCAATTCAATGGCCTCGAATGAATGGGCCTATGACGACATGATCAGCCAGCTTGGCGAGCCAATCGACAAGACTGAATGGTTCATGTTCCCGCAAACGGTCAACGCCTATTACTCGCCGAACCGCAATGAGATTGTGTTCCCGGCCGCCATTCTGCAGCCGCCATTCTTCAATCTCGAAGCGGACCCAGCGGTCAATTACGGCGCCATTGGCGGTGTGATCGGACACGAGATTGGCCACGGCTTTGATGACCAGGGTTCCAAATCTGATGGTGACGGGGTCCTGCGCGACTGGTGGACGCCGGACGACAAGGATGCCTTTGTCGGTCTGACGGATGCACTTGTGGGTCAGTATAATGGTTTCTGTCCGCTGGATGATGGTGAGACCTGCGTCAATGGACGGCTTGGCCTCGGCGAGAATACCGGCGATCTTGGCGGTCTTTCAATGTCGTACAAGGCCTACCGGATGAGCCTGGATGCCAATGGCGATGGTGAAGTCAGCGCGGATGAGGAAGCGCCTGTTCTGGGCGGCTATACTGGCGATCAGCGGTTTTTCATGGCCTGGGCGCAAGCGTGGCGGAACCAGTACCGCGATGAGGCGCTACGCCAGCAGCTGATCCGCGGCCCGCACTCGCCGCCGCGCTACCGCGTTAATGGCATCGTACGTAACTTTGATGAATGGTATGAGGCCTTTGGTGTTGGCCCAGACCACGCGCTCTATCTGCCACCAGAGGAGCGCATCCGGATCTGGTAGCGAACTGGAAGTATTTTTCATGAAAGCGGGCGGCCTGAAACGGTCGCCCGTTTTTTGTTCGTTATCGGACAAATCATTGCGAATTTTCCCAGCCTTTGTTTTTGCGCTGGATTGTGCGGCGCACCCTGACTTATGCCGGATAGGTCAACCAGCGGGGCAAGGGTCATGGCGCAGACAAAGCCAAAAACGGTTATGGACTATTTTCAGAGCCTAGACGGCAATGCCTCGAAGATTGCCACTGCGCTGAACGAAACGATTGATCGCCATTGGCCTGGCCTCTCGACAAAACTGGCATGGGGTTTTCCATGTTGGACCGGCAATGAGCGCATCTTCTCGATCATTGCGCATGGGACCCGTTGCAACCTGCAGCTCTGGCAAGGGGCACGACTCGCCGATGATTATACCGATCGCATCGAGGGCACCGGCAAGGCCCTGCGCCATGTCAAGGTGGGGAGTGCCGACGAGATTGATGATGAATTGCTAGACATCATGGAACGCGCTGTCGTGCTGGACCGGACCGATCCACAACGCGTCCGCTAGGATAGCGATCCCGCTGCGCGATAAATCGGCGCTTCGATAAGTCATGTGACTTGACGCGGGGGCTTGGTCTGGCGCATTTGTTCGCAACTGCAAAATAAAACAGTCAAACGCCTTAGGAGGGTTTTCCATGTCCGCTACTGATCCCGTTGTAATTGTTGGTATGGCACGCACGCCAATGGGCGGCCTGCTGGGTGACCTCTCTGCCATGTCGGCCAATGAGCTTGGCGCAGTTGCGGTCAAGGCGGCTGTAGCGGAAGCCAAGCTTGGCGCTGACGAGGCGGACGAGATCATCATGGGCAATTGCCTGCCTGCTGGACAGGGTCAGGCACCGGCGCGCCAGGCGGGGTTCAAGGCCGGCATGGATAAGGGGCTTGAGGCGACGACGATCAACAAGATGTGCGGATCTGGTCTGCAAGCGGCGGTCATGGGGCGTAACGCGATTGCCTCTGGCGACGCGAATATCGTCATTGTTGGCGGCATGGAAAGCATGACCAATGCGCCGCATCTGATCGATGTGCGCAAGGGTCACAAATATGGTGACATGACCTCGAAAGATCATATGGCGCTGGATGGCCTGACCGACGCGTATGCTGGTGGACCAATGGGCAATTTTGCCGACATGATTGCCGAGAAGTATCAGTTCACCCGTGAGCAGCAGGACGCCTATGCGCTCGAAACCCTGGCGCGCGCGCAGAAGGCGACCGCTGATGGAAAGTTCAAGCGCGAGATCGCGCCGGTTACGATCAAGTCGCGCAAGGGCGATATCACGGTCGATACCGATGAGCTGCCGCGTACAGCTCGCCCTGACAAGATTCCGAGCTTGCGTCCGGCCTTCAGCAAGGACGGCACGGTAACGGCCGCGAATGCGTCGGCGATCTCTGACGGTGCAGCCGCGCTGGTGCTGATGAAACAGTCTGAAGCTGACAAGCGCGGTCTGAAGCCGATTGCAACAATCGTCTCCTCATCCAGCCATGCGCATGAACCGGAAAATTTCACCACCGCGCCTGTGCCGGCGATGGAAAAGGCGCTTGCCAAAGCGGGTTGGACCAAAGACCAGGTTGAGCTTTGGGAGGTCAATGAGGCCTTTGCGGTCGTGCCGATGATCGCAATGAAAGAACTTGGCCTCAGCCATGATATCGTCAACGTCAATGGCGGCGCTTGTGCCATGGGTCACCCGATTGGGGCCTCTGGCGCGCGCATTCTGATCACGCTGCTGGCAGCGATGGAAGACCGCGATGCCAAGAAAGGCGTGGCTTCGCTGTGTATTGGCGGCGGCGAAGGCATCGCCATGTGTGTTGAGCGGGCTTAGGTCCTGTTAGACCCGATCCAGCTTGTCGATCACTTCGCTGAACAGGCGCGGTGGTGCGATGAGCTTGGCTCGCCGTTCACGGCGCAACTCTTACTGGCATTTGCCGACGATTTCAGGGCAGGCGGCCCGGTGCATAAGCTGACCGCCAACTGGCCGACCAATCCGCGCAAGGACGCGCTTGGCTTACGCCTGACCGGGGCATTACATCATGCGGTCTTGTCCGGCGCGGCGCCGGCGCTCGCGGCAATCTATCCAGCAGCGAAGCCGAACTGGGACATGGCGCAAGTGTGGTCGCTTGCGCGGGCCTATCTCTCCGAAAATCTCGAAACTGTGGCAGCCTTTATCCAGCACCCGCCGCAAACCAATGAGACGCGCCGCGCGATTGCACTCCTGCCAGGGTTTCTGGAGCTTGCGGCAAAGTTTGATACGCCCATGCACCTGTTGGAACTTGGCGCCAGTGCAGGCCTCAACCAGAACTGGGACAGGTTCAGTTATGAGACCGAAACCTGGTCGCGCCCTGGGTCTGGCCCGGTCAAGATCAGCACCGATTGGAAGGGCGCGCCGCCAGCGCATCTTGATGCCAGTATCAAGGTTGCAAGCCGCGCCGCCTGCGACCTCAAGCCGTTGGACATTCACGACCCGGCGCAGGCGCTTAAGCTGAAATGCTATACGTGGCCGGATCAGGCCGAACGCCTTTTGCGTCTGGAGGCGGCAATCAAGCTGGCGCAAGGCACCGGTACTCTGGTTGAGCAGGCCGACGCCGCCGCATGGACAGAGGCACGCCTGGCCACACGGCCTGTATCAGGTCTAACCGTGATCTATCATTCCGTATTCCTTGTCTATCCGCCAAAGGATCAGATCGCTCGGATCATGGACGCCATACGATCGGCGGGAGAGACGGCGACGCCCGAAGCGCCACTGGCATGGCTTTGCTATGAACCTGAGGGGCTTTTTGGCGGGGCACGAGATACCGCGCAGATGGTCACCCATATGCAGGTCTGGCCCGGCGGTGAGGCCCGTATCCTTGGCGAAGCGGATGGTCATGTGACCTATTTCAAGCCGAGCTGAGCATCGCGCTCGAGCTTGGCGTGGCGCAGGAGTTCGAGCGCGGCCGACCAGTTCAGAGCCGCAATATCGCGGGTATGCTGATTGGCATTGAGGATGATGACCCGGTCGAGATCGGGCGCGATAACGACCGTCGACAGCCACATCGTATTCGAGCCATTATGTGTCCATAACCGGCCATAGTCCGGATCGTCATAGATGCCCCAGCCAAGTGCATATGTGCTGCTATCGTCAGGATAAGGTGTCCAGAGCTTTTCGCGCATGTCCAGCGGCAGGAAATCAGGCCGCGTCTTCAAGAATTCGGTGAGCAGAAGCGCATGGCTGGCCAGTGGCACATGCAGGGTTCCGGCTGGGCTGAGCGCCTCTGGATTGTCGGCGGCGATCCCTGTGCCAACCGGCTGCATGCCTTTGAGCAGCGTCTTGTGGTGGCCCTGTAGTCCGTCCAATGGCGGGCCGGTGCCCCAGCCTGTTCGCGCCGCCTCATCTGGCGCTGCTGCAAAGACGATCGCTTCAATTGCTTCGTCCCAGCTGACAGGTTTTCCTGCCGCCTTGCTCAACATCTCTTCGATCGCGGCACCGGCGGCGATATAGCCAAGATTGCTATACTCAAACTTTCCGGGCGTGCCTTGAGGCGGGTTGGCGAGCCGTTCTGTCACGGTTGCCAGGCGCTGTTGTTGCGGGGTGTTTTCGTCACTGCGCCGAGCCAGTAACCAGAGGCCGCCAACTTGTCCAATTCCGGAGCGATGGGCGAGCAGGTCCTCGATTGTGATATTGCTCCAGGCGGGGTCCATGTCGGCTGCCAGATCTGGGAACAAGTCTGGCAAGGTCGCGCCCCATTCGGCTTTGTCGTCGGCGACGAGGCGAGCATATAGGAGTGCTGTCAGTGCCTTGGTGTTTGACCCGATATGCCAGGCATCGCTGTCTTGAACCAAGTCGCTGCCATCGGCGCGGTGTAGGCCCGACACTGCGACTTGTTCGAGGCCGCTGGACGATGCGATCACCGCCCCGTAGCCAATAATATCATTGGCGAGCCGTGCTTCGCGGACAAAGCTCTGCAGGTCACCGTCATAGATCAGTTCTGGCTTTGGGGCCTCGGTCTCTGCAGCTTCAATGACATCGGCAACCACGGCTGGTCTGGTGGGCGGGTCAGACGTCTCCCCGCAGGCGGTCAAGAGGCCGCCAAAAAGCGCCAGGCAGATAGAGCGGAGCATCATGCCGACAGGGTCCAGAATCTCGCAATGAAGTCAATCACCTGATTAGCCGGCCGGGACAAAGTCACTGATCAGGCCAAGGGGAAGCGCGGTTGTGCGCTTGGCAACATTGATAATGATGCGTGATTGAACATCCGACACTAGGCCAGAGCCAAGCAATTTCTCGCGCAGGAACCTGTCATAGGCATGCATATCGGTGGTGCTGACCCGAATGATGTAATCAACTGCGCCGGTCACTGTCATACACTCCATGACCTCTGGCCAGGCCCCCACCATTTCCTCAAATGCGACAAGATTATCCTTGCTCGGCAAGGCGAGTTTGACATTGGCGACAACTTCGAAATCGAGACCCAGCTTGGTCCGCTCCAGTAGCGTTACGCGGCCGGTTATGATACCGGCTTCTTCCATACGCTTGATCCGTCGCCAGCATGGTGAAGAGGATAGCCCGACCTTGTCCGCAATCTCGGCGACTGAAAGCGAGGCATCGACCTGAATCAGGTTCAGGATTTTGGCGTCAATGGAATCGAGCTGTTCTGGCAATTTAATTCCCCAAATTGGCGTCATTAGGAATGATATTCCCAATATTACACCGTTTTGAGAAAAAAAGGCAAGCATTTTCGCCAAATTCGGGGGATATAGTTGCTTAAGTCCGAATCTGGAGCTGGCGATGGAACACCGTGAAGTTACGCTGAACGACAAATATGATCTTGTCGAGGGTAAAGCCTATATGACCGGCATTCAGGCCCTGGTCCGCCTGCCACTTGATCAGAAACGCCTCGACCTGAAGCAGGAGCTGAATACGGCGGGCTTTATTTCCGGCTATCGCGGCTCACCGCTCGGTGGGTATGACCAGCAATTGCGCTCGGTGCAGTCACGCCTCGATGCGCATGACATCCAGTTCTGGGAGGGCATCAATGAAGACCTCGGCGCCACCGCTGTCTGGGGTAGCCAACAACTTGGCTTGTTTCCCGGAGCCGAGCGTGATGGCTTGTTTGGCATCTGGTATGGCAAGGCGCCCGGCGTTGATCGCACCGGTGATGTTTTCAAACATGCCAATGCCGCAGGCACCTCGCCACATGGCGGTGTCGTCGCGGTGGTTGGCGATGACCATATGTGCAAATCCTCGACCCTGCCGTCACAATCCGAATTCGCGATGCAGGATGCCGAGATTCCGGTGCTCAATCCGGCCTCGATCCAGGATGTGCTCGACTATGGCCTGCATGGTTTCGCGATGAGCCGTTTTTCGGGCGCCTGGAGTGCCATCACGGCGCTGGCCGATACGATGGATTCCGGATCGGTGATTGATGTTGACCTTGGCCGTTTGCAGTTCGTTACGCCTGAGTTCGAGTTTCCGGCTGATGGCGTTCACATGCGCCGCGCTGACACGCCGCTCGACAAGGAACGCCGGCTACGCACGGTAAAACTGCCAGCCGCGCAGGCCTGGGTCCGGGCCAATCAACTTGACCGCGTGATCCTGCCAAGTGCGCGCCCGCGCATTGGCCTTGTGGTGACCGGTCAGGCGGCACGCGACGTCTTTGAAGCGCTGGCGGCGATTGGTCTGTCGCCGGAACAGGCCGCCGATCTTGGTGTGACGATTTACAAAGTGGCGATGCCCTGGCCGCTCGAGCCGCAAGGTATCCGGGCTTTCTGTTCGGGGCTTGAGCGCATTCTGGTGATTGAGCACAAGCGTCCGCTGATCGAAGAGCAGCTTCTCGCCGCGCTTTACACACTGCCAGATGGCGAACGCCCAATTGTCGAGGGCAAAAGGACGGTTAATGGCGCGCCGCTCCTCTCCTCAGTTGCGTCGATCCCTGTACCTGAAATGGCCAGTGCGCTGATGGGCGTGCTGCCAGACGGCTGGGACAGGTCCCGCGCCAATGCCTATTTCGACCGGGTCGGCCGCGCCGGAGAAGCCGCTCGGACCAATGCGACGCCGACCGTGCGCACCCCGCATTACTGCTCAGGTTGTCCACACAATACCTCAACCGTGGTGCCCGAGGGCTCGCGCGCGCTGGCCGGAATTGGCTGTCATTATATGGCGAACTTCATGCCGGACCGCAACACGGACATGACCAGTCAGATGGGCGGTGAGGGCATTGCCTGGATCGGCCAGCATTTCGCCACAGAAGAAAACCATATGTTCGTCAATCTCGGCGATGGCACTTATTCACATTCCGGCTCGCTGGCGATCCGCGCGGCGGTCACGTCCGGTGCCAATATCACCTATAAGATCCTCTACAATGATGCTGTCGCCATGACGGGCGGCCAGCATGTCGAGTCGGGTCAGACGCCGCAGCAGATTGCCCAGCAGGTGCGCGGAGAAGGGGTTCAGAAAATTGTCGTCGTGACCGAAGATCCGACGCGCTACGCCAATATCAAAGACCTGCCGCGCGATGTGAAAATCTATCACCGCGATGATCTGGACAGCGTTCAGAAAATGCTGCGTGAGACGCCGGGTGTGTCGGTGATGATCTATGACCAGATCTGTGCCACCGAGAAGCGCCGCCGCACCAAGCGCGGTTTGCGTGCGCCGGATCGCTACCGTGTGATGATCAATACTGAGGTCTGCGAAGGCTGCGGCGACTGTTCGATCAAGTCGAACTGTCTGTCGGTGGAGCCGGTCGAGACCGAACTTGGTCGCAAGCGCCGGATCAACCAGTCGACCTGCAATACAGATCTTTCCTGCGTCAACGGCTTCTGCCCGAGCTTCATTACGATCAAGGATGGTCATTTCGCGGCGGCTGACCTGCCGCGGCCGGAGATCAACGCCAATGGCCTGCCATTACCAGAAACCCCTGTGCTCGATAGCGCCTGGAACGTCCTGTTCACCGGGGTAGGTGGCACCGGCGTAACCACAGTCGCCGCCATCTTTGCCATGGGCGCGCATGTCGATGGCAATGCCGCAACCAGTCTCGACATGACCGGCCTCGCCCAGAAAGGTGGCCCGGTGCTGAGCCATTTACGCTTTGCCCGCGAGCCTGATCTGATCTCTACGGGCCGTGTGCCGCCTGCCAGCGCAGACTGCGTCATTGCCTGCGATCTCGTTGTTGCGGCCGGTGGCGACGCGTTGAACCTGATGGATGCGGACAAGACCCGCGCCTATGCCAATAGCGATGTCACTCCGACCAGTGCTTTCATTCGCGATCGCTCACGTAAGTTCGATGCCGACTTGCTGTCAGCGCGTGTGAAACGTCAGGCCCATGAGTTTGAAAGCTTCGATGCCGAAGCTCTGGCCATTCTCTATTTCAATGACGCGATCTACACCAATATGCTCATGGCGGGCTATGCCTGTCAGAAGGGTCAGGTGCCGGTCTCG
>CAYGKE010000004.1:0-92124 GCA_964350465.1 uncultured Hyphomonas sp. | reverse complement strand
AGACTTTCGAGATACAGGCTGTTTTCAGGCCCGCCTGAGCCGCGCCAAGGGCGGCGCGCAAACCAGACCCACCGGCGCCGACAACCACAACATCATACGTATGATCGACAAACTCGTAATCGCTCATCTTCTATCCTCTCCGCACCAGCGCCTAGGCGCCTGCCGTCATCCAGATTTTCAGCACCGAAAGGACGGTGGCTGCGAACAGCGCAACAGTGGCGAACGTGTTCAGTATCAACAGGGCCTGTTTGGTGCCTGTCTTAGCGATATAGTCCTCGATCACGGTCTGCATACCAAGACGCATGTGGTAGAGCGCCGCACTTATGGTCAGCACCAGCAGGATTGCATTGACCGGCTGAGAGACCCAGGCCACCGCGCCCTCATAGCCCGCCTGGCAGGCGTCAATGATCGAATAGATGAACCACGGCACCAGAAACAGGAGCGCGATGGCTGACACGCGCTGGCGAATGTGATGTGCGGTGCCTGACCCGGCAGAACCAAGACCACGGACAGATTTCAGACTTGTAGACATGTCAGGGCGTTCCTTAAGTCAGCGAAGCATAGGCCCAGAGGCCTGCGGCGCCTGCGACTGCGAGCGCAAAATTAGTCAGCGACCAAAGGCTCGCCACTTTCGGCGAAAAGCCGACGCCAGGACCATCCCAGATCAGATGACGCAGGCCATTCAGCAAGTGATAGAGAACTGCCATCGACCAGGCGAAAAGAATGAGCTGCCCCGGCAGCGAGAAGATAATCTCATGCACGATTGCATAGGTTTCCGGTCCGCTGGCCAGAGAAATCAACCAGGCGCCGATCAAGAAGGCACCGCCATAAAGGCCGACGCCGGTGACGCGGTGAAAGATCGAACCATACATGGTGGCGTGCCAGTTCCACACCTGAATGTGGGGCGATAGCGGTCTGGAATCTGTCGAACCCGGTCCTGCCATATATGAAGTCTCCGCCTGATCGCGCACATGGTCGCTTTACGCGCCTAATTAAGCGGGTTGTAATGGCTGTCAACGCGTCAGGAGGTGTCATCACGCTATGATCAGAACAATTGTCCTTGCGTCATCTATGCTGCTGGCAGCTTTCAGTTTTGCCGAGGCCGATCAGGCCACGCTTGAAGATATCGTCACGCAGTACGAAGCCTTTGCCGAAGCGGGTAGCCCGGAGGCTGAAGCCCGTGCCCGAGATACCTCGCCGCGCCGTTGGGGCACGGTCACGCCGGACTTTATCGCCAGCCGCGCTGCCGAGGCCGAGGATATGCTGCAAGTGCTGGGCACAATCGAGCAGACGCGTGGTACGCCCGATGCTGCGATCCTGGAGGCATTGCTGCAATCGGCGGTCGACCAGCACACGTTCGATACCGCTCGTATCCCCCTCAATGGCGACTGGGGCTTTTTCTCAGAGCCGTATTTCGCGTCCTACAGCCTGCGGCTCAGCACGGTGGAGGACGCCGAATCCTGGATTGACCGTGTGAATGATGTGCCGCGCTATTTCGACGAGAATATCGTCAACATGCAGCGGGGCATGGCAACCGGGTGGACCGCCTACAGGGATCCACTGGAGACCAGTATCGATCAGGTCCGCGAGCAGATCACCGACAATCCTGCTGAGAGCGCACTTTACGCGCCGTTCAACACCCTTCCGGATGACATGGACGTCGAAACGCGCGAGCGCTTGCAGACAGAGGGGTTAGCAGCGGTTTTCCGGGCTAATGCGGCGGCGCAGAACCTGCTGGCTTTCCTGGAAACCGAATATACACCCGCCGCTCGGTCGCAGCCTGGCATCGGGTCGCTAGACGGCGGCAAGGCCGCTTATGCCGCTGCCATCCGCCACCATACAGCCGGCGCAGGTTATTCGCCGGAGCAGATCCATACGCTCGGCCAGAGCGAAGTTGCGCGTATTCGCGCCGACATGGAGCAGGTTCTCATCGACGTGAATTTCGAAGGCGACTTCGAGGCCTTCACGACATTCCTGCGCACCGATCCAAGCTTCTACGCCAAGACACCGGAGGACCTGCTGGAGAAGGCGTCAGAAATGTCGAAACGTCTTGATGGCATCCTGCCGCGCTATTTCCGCACCCTGCCCCGCCTGCCCTACACGGTCGAAGCGGTCCCTGCCGCGATTGCCCCGGGCTATACGACCGGGCGCTATTCTGGCGGCGATCAGGACAGCGGCAAGCCGGGCAAGTATCTCGTCAACACCTACCGGCTGAACCAGCGCCCGCTTTACGAGCTGCCGGCCCTGTCTGCGCATGAGGCGGTTCCCGGCCACCACTTGCAGATCGCGCTCGCGCAGGAACTTCAGGATGTGCCAGAGTTCCGCAAGACTTATTATGCCACGGCATTCGGTGAAGGCTGGGGGCTTTATGCCGAGAAGCTTGCCGGAGAAGCCGGCTTTTATCGCAATCCATATGAGCGGTTCGGCCAGCTCTCTTATGAGATGTGGCGCGCTTGCCGCCTTGTCGCCGATACCGGCCTGCACTGGTATGGCTGGAGCCGGGAGAAAGCCGAAACCTGCTTTGTCGAAAACACAGCGCTTGCCCCGCTCAACATCGAGACCGAGGTGACCCGCTATATTGGCTGGCCGGGTCAGGCGACAGCCTACAAGATTGGCGAGTTGAAAATCCTTGAACTGCGCCAGCGCGCAAAAGACGCCATGGGCGAGAAATTCGACATTCGCGACTTCCACGAGATCATCCTTGGCGAAGGCTCGATGCCGCTGACGGCCATGGAAAACCGGATTGATGACTGGATCGAAGAGTTTACGGTGGAGGGGCCATGAAAATCTTCGCGCTTGTCTTGCTCGTGATCGCCGCCCCGATTGTGCTGTTTCTTGGCTGGTTCCGGCGGCCAAGCTGGACATGGATGGGCATCTGGATGGTGATTGGCAGCCTGCTCTGCGTAATCATGTACATTCAGGGCAGCCGCGCCCCGGTGATGGATTGGGGCTATACAATGGGCCTGTTCTGGCTCTGGCTCGCTTTCTTCGTCACGGGCGGCCTGATCCAGATGATGCGGCTACTCAATCGCCCGCCGGCATGAAGCTCACGATCATTGAAACAGGCGAGGCGCCTGAGGCGATCCGTGCTGATTGGCCAGATTATCCGGCCATGTTCGAAGCTCTGTTATCACCGCACGCGCCTGACATGAGCTTTGAAACGGTTGCGCTGAGTCAGGGGGCAGCCTTGCCAGACCCGGCAAACCTTGAGGCGATCCTGATCACTGGTTCGCCTGCCGGGGTCTATGACGAGACACCCTGGATGGCCCCGCTGATGGATTTCATTCGCTGGGCAGGCGCGGCGCAAGTGCCACAGGTCGGTATCTGCTTCGGGCATCAGGCTGTCGCCCACGCCTTCGGCGCTGAAGTCTCCAAGTCGCCAAAGGGCTGGGGCATTGGCCGACACGGTTACGATATTCAAGCCCGTCCCGACTGGATGGACGGCTATACAGGTGACACGTTCAGCCTGGGCGTCAGCCATCAAGATCAGGTTCACACATTGCCGCCGGGCGCAGAACTGATCGCAGCGAGCGCGTTCACGCCATATGCCGCGCTCGCCTATCCGGGACAGAACGCCATCAGCTTTCAGGGCCATCCGGAATTCAGTCCCGGTTTTTCCTGCGCGCTTTACAATATCCGCAAGGGCACACGCTTTGCCCCAGAACAGGTCGAGGCGGCCGAGCAAAGCCTGGCCGCCCCGATTGACAATGACCTTGTCGGCCATTGGATCGCAAATTTCCTAGCCGCGGCTAGCTGATCGCGCCGAAGCGATAGCGTGCACCGATTGAGAACACGTTCTGCTGGTTTTCAATATCCAGCGACCCCGGAAACAGATCATTATTGGTCTCGATGTCCTCGGTGGCGCGGTAGGCATACTCACCAAACACTTCCCAGGCATCGTTGACCATCCACGTCGCGCCAGCTTTCAGCTGATAGGCGAGCTTGGTTTCACCATCATCGATGACACCAATCCCTGATGGGCTATAGGTGACGTTCACATCGGCAAAACCGATACCTGCACCGACATAAGGCTGCAGCACGGCATCGCGGTTGAAGTCATAATAGAGGTTTGCGTACACGGCTGTCTGGGTGATCTCGCCTTGTCCATCGGCAACAACCTCAGCCACAGTTACGCCAAGCGGGGTTGCACTGCCTGCAATGGCTGCTGCATCGACGCCGTCAATGCTGCCGCCGCCAAGGGTGACGCCGGTATGCGTATCAACATCCGCCTGGCTGTAGGCAATCTCGACACCTGAGCGCAGGCCACTGGAATAGCGCTTGCCGATCTCGCCCGAGAAGCTGGTGCCATTATCAAATTCCGTGGTCCAGCCATAGCTTGTGCCAGCGGCAACATCGAGGGTTGAGCCGTCACCCAGGTTGCCGGTCGTGAAGGCGCCGGTTGAACCGGAATTATCAGAGTCGCTTTGCTGATTGATGCCGACAGACCCACCGACATACCAACCCTCGGCGCTTGCCGCGCCACAAAACACGAACCCAGCCGCCGCCGCAGCGATAAGTTTAGAAGTACGCATATTATTCTCCTTACTAAAACCCAGACGACGGTTTCGCCGCCCATCGACGCACCATTTAGTATTCTATATGAGATAGACTAGGTTACAGTTCGGAAATTTTTGCAGAAATGGTTTTTTTGCAACAGGAACAATCGACCAGCCACTTTGCTGGCAAGGCAATCAGAGGCAAATTTATCGCAACAACCGCCAAGGTTTGGCTTGCTTATTGCTTGGGCATCTGGTGAGACACAGCCACCAAACGCTCGACATTTAGGAAGCCTTCATGATCCCGACTCCCCGCGCCGACATCGCCCCTAACACACTCGATTTCGAGATCCTGCCTTTGGTCAAACCAACCGGCTTTCGCGAATATGATGCGCGCTGGTGGTTTAACGGTATTGGTCATGAAAAAGCACCCGAGCTGAACCTGACCGGTGTGCAGGCGCTCGGTCTTGGCATGGGCACGCTGTTCCATGAGCTTGGTGTCGAGCCAAAGGTCGTCACTGGACATGATTTTCGCTCGATCAGCCAGCCGATCAAGAACGCGCTGATCCTGGGCATGACGCAAGGCGGCTGCGAGGTGCTTGATGTTGGCCTGGCCCTCAGCCCGATGGTCTATTGGAGCCAGTTCGACCTCGACGTCGCGTGCTGCGCCATGGTCACTGCCAGCCACAATGAGAATGGCTGGACCGGCGTGAAGATGGGGGCCAACCGCCCGCTGACCTTTGGACCGGAAGAAATGGGCCGCCTGAAAGAGATCGTGCTGAATGGCGACTTCCAGCCACGCGCAGGCGGCGGCCATTACCGTGTTGATGGCCAGCGCGAAAAGTATATTGCCAGCGTTGCCGAGGGCGTGAAGATCAAACGTCCACTCAAAGTCATTGCGGCTTGCGGCAATGGCACAGCGGGTGCTTTCGCCCCGGATGCCCTGCGCGCTATGGGCGTCGAGGTGATCGAGATGGATTGCAATCTCGACAACACCTTCCCGAAATACAATCCCAACCCGGAAGACGAGAAAATGCTGCACGCCATGGCCAAAGCCGTGCGCGAGCATGGCGCCGACATTGCGCTTGGCTTTGACGGCGACGGTGACCGTTGCGGGGTTGTGGATAATACAGGCGAGGAAATCTATGCCGACAAGATCGGGCTGATGCTGGCGCGCGATCTCAGCCGCGAGTATCCCGGCGCGAAATTCGTTGTCGATGTCAAATCGACCGGCCTCTACAAGACCGATCCTGTGCTCAAGGAAAACGGCTCGACCGTCGACTATTACAAGACCGGTCATTCCTATATCAAACGCCGCACGACCGACCTTGATGCCCTCGCAGGATTTGAAAAGTCCGGTCACTTCTTCTTCCGCGAACCGATCGGGCTTGGCTATGATTGCGGCCTGGTCGCCGCCAAAGCCGTGCTGGAAATGCTCGACCGCAATCCCGGAAAATCGATGGCTGACCTGAAAGGCGAGCTTGGCGTCGCCTATACTTCACTGACCATGTCGCCCTATTGCGCCGATGAAACCAAGTATGATGTCGTTGAGAAAGTCGTAGCCGAATATCAAAGCCTGCTCGGGACAGAAATCCTTGGCCGCAAGGTCGTCGATGTCAACACCGTCAACGGGGCCCGTGTCACGCTGGAAGATGGCTCTTGGGTGCTGGCGCGCGCCAGCTCCAACAAGCCGGAATTCGCGGTTGTGGTTGAGAGCATGCAATCGGAAGAAGACATGATCCGCCTGTTCCGCGAAGAGGTGAAACCTCGCCTCGCCAAGTACGAAGAGATCGGTGCGTACAATCAGGAAATCTAGGCCTCAGCCTCTTCTTCCTCTGACCTCCGGCGTCTCCTCCGCTTCAGCAGTGCGGCGCGGTCTTCCATCTTGACCAGTTCAGCATCAAGCGCGGCCATGGTCCGGGTCAGGTCTTCTGATGTTTCCTGGCGCCAGGCGCGCTCAGCCACAGATACCGCCCAGGCGAGGCCAGCGATCAGCGCGGCGCGAGAAACGCCGTCCTGCGTGTCGAGGCCAGAACAGGCAAGCGCCCACTTGGCAGTCTCGGCCCGGCCCTTGAAGCGCGAACCAAGACCCGCCACTGAACGATCGCGCCAGCGCAGATAAGTCATCACCCCGTCGCGATGGTCTTCCATCATCTCGAAGCGCATCATCAGGACATCAAACAAGCGCGTTCGCGCGGTTTCGTCTTCTTCGAAAGAGCCAGCACTCATCGCTGTATCGAGAAAGCCTTCCACACTTGATGAGAGGCTCGCCTTGTCAGCGACGCCGTGAAACTCGGCGAGCTCGATCTCCGCCACCGCCGCGATGGCCTGCAGCGTGATTTCGTCCCAGGGCCGCATCTCAGCAAGCTTGAGCGCTGCCTCAACGCCGCGCTGGATAATCTCTTCCCGGCTCGCGTTCATTTGGCTTCCTCCGCCAGAGCGAGGTCGCGGGCAATCGCAGCGCGGATGGCTTCCCGGAAAACTGACGGCATCGCCTCTTCGGCCATCAGGACTTCCAGCGCAGCCTGGGTCACGCCGTTCGGAGATGTCACGTTCTGCCGAAGCGTCGCAGCATCTGCTTCGGAAAGCTCCATCAGCGCACCAGCGCCTTCGACGGTTTTGCGCGCGAGCCGCATCGCCATATCCGGATCGAGGCCATGCGCCATGCCCGCCGCGGCCATCACCTCGGTGAGCAGGAAACCATAAGCCGGGCCGCAGCCTGACACGGCAGTTGCTGCAGGTAGCAGCGCCTCGGAGATCGGGCCTTCAACTGTGCCGAGCGGCTCGAGCAGGGCGCGTATATCCGCTTCAACCTCGGGCCCAGCCTGTTCCGGCAGGCAGAGAAGGGTGACGCCCTTGCCAATCAGGCCCGGCGTGTTCGGCATCGCCCGGGCGACCTTTGTCGTTCGCAGCTTGTCAGCCAGTTGCGCCAGCGGAATGCCCGCCATGATCGAGAGGACTTGCGTGTGCGGCCCGATATGCGCCTCGATCTCTGGCGCGAGGGCAGCAAACATTTGCGGCTTGACGGCAACAACGAGAATGTCGGCAGGCTGCGCCTCGCCATTGAGAACGATCTTGCTGTCATCGGCCCAGGACTGCACCAGCGGCGAGACGCGCGGATCGACAATGTGGATTGCGCCGGTAAGGCCAGCTTTCAGCCAGCCGCCCGCCAGCGCTGAGCCCATTCGCCCGGCACCGATCAGGGTAATCGTTTGAGACTGTTTCGCCATACGCCTTCATGCCCGAAGGGTTTGGCGAGGGCAATCGGTTATGGCGGGTCGGTGGTGCTTTGCGCCAGCTCGGTCAGGGGCACAGCGCCCAAGGTTTCCATGCAAAGGCTGGGGTCGCGCGAGACATAGACGCCAATCCGGTTGAGCAGGTTGAGCTTGGCCCCGCCATCATCAAGGCTGTCGGACAGCCGCCAGTCGGGCAGGCCGTCATAGATTTCATCCATCTGCCAGCCGCGCTGCGGCCAGAGCGGTTCGGTTGTGTAAAGAATGTCGAGACGGCCCGTCGCCGGGCAAATCGTAAACAGGGCCTGATGCCCGGTCTCCTCCATCCAGCCCTGCAAGCAGAAAAGCTGCCAGAGCACATAAGGCCAGAGCCAGACCGGCACGTCGCGGTAGTGTCGAGGGTCAAGCACACGCAGGGTCATCAGGCGAAAGCAAAGGTCCAGAAGCAGGGTCACAAAAGGGTCAATCGAGGTTCAGTATAGGGCCATTCCGAGAGGGGGCGGATAGATCGGCCATTTTGCCAATACCTGATGGCGCGTCGGCGAGGATAGGCGGCGGGTCAGACCAAGCCGTCAAAGCCAGCGGCGAACACGCGCCTGATAGTCGAGATAGGCCTGTCCGAACTTGCGGGTCAGATACGCCTCCTCATAGCGGATGACGAGCGCATAGAGCCCCAGCGCGCAAAGCGGCGTCCCGATCAGCAGCCACGGATTAGCGAAGGCAATGCCAAAACCGAGACAGGCGAGCACCATTTGCAGATACATCGGGTTGCGGGTGAAACCGAACGGGCCGCGATCAACAATCTCGGTCGAGGGCTTGTAGGGGATTTCCGACTGGCCGGTCGACCGCATCGTCTTCACCGCCTGAAAGCCGAGAAAATAGACCGAGGCAATAACGATGCCCCAGCCAAGAATGCTCGACCAAGGCGAGGCAGGCATCCAGCCATTCGGCAAGGGCGCAAAGCGCTGCAGCAGCGCGCCAAGAATGAGGATGACCAGCGGCACACCCGGCGGCCAGACCTTGACGCCAGCCGCGTCTCTTTCGGCGGGGTTTGTTTCGGGTTCGGCCATGGGCGGAAGTGTAGGACGATTTGGCTCCGCTCAACAATGCATCAATTGGAATGTCTGGTTTCGGCGTCGGAGGAGACATTTCGCATTGAGAGGCGTCAGTTTCCGACCAAGGCCCCTACATGATGATCATCCTCGACTCATTCCGGGATCGGCCGCCTGTCCATGGGCTTAGGTGGTTTTGGTGCTATGCTGAAACGTGTTGGCCAAACGAAACCCGAGGCAGATACCCCGGTTCGGAGCCAGTTTGATGTTGGCAGCGCCGCAGCGTCAACTCAATGGTGAAAAGGTGCAAACCTCCACAACAATTCTCTGTTCGACTGGACCATTGCTGCAGGCTGGAGCGAACTTGCCACAGCGGTTGATTGAGTGGTATTTGAGATTGGTAAACGAATTGAACGTGTTCTAGGCATTTGGGATTTCCTGGTCACCGTAGCGCATTCGAAGACGATGCTATTCATGGGTCCTAGCTCTGTTGTAACCAGCGTAGGAGTAAGATGAACAAGCCCACAACCCAAACAGTCCAGCAAACGCGGGAAGCATTTAAGCAGAAGTACGGTGCTGACCTCATCGCGGATTACTCCGATGAGCAGGTGCTAACCGTCTATGAGAAAATAAAAGCTCTCGCGGAATCAAACCCAGACTTTGAACGTTTGTTGCCTTCTATGAGGGCCCTTGCCCGCGATTGGAGCAACGGGCCAACCGATCCGCGAGAAAGGATAAATTGGGTGTACAGGACCTCAAGGCGCAGGCAGGGTTGGCAAGATCTCAAAGCGTTTATTATTGAGATGTTTTGGGGTCTGGTTGTTTTGGGGTTTCTTTTTGGTCCGCTCTTTGTCGGCACGGTGCCAATCGAGGGCGACAGTATTTTTGATTTGGTTGGGCGGTTAATTGGTCGCTGGCTTAGCGCTTGGCCGGTGATTTTCAGCGCTATCAAAGACCACATTTTTGCTTGGCTTGGCTTTGCGTAGGAATGCCGCGCATAACACATTTTTTGCTCGAACTGCTATCTGCGCTCATGAAAATTTTTCACGCAATGTACGCATTAAACGAAAGTGTTGAATTGATATGCAGTTTTCAATTTCTTCGAAAAGCTCTGAAAGCCGACATTTGGGTCATGTCTCGACCTCAAGGGGCAGTACGCCAATTTCAGCTTTCGGCGTCGGAGGGAGCGAGAGCAGAAGGTTGGCCCCTTTGAGACTCATCCTGAGCGAAGTCGAAGGGTGAGGCGGGCGTCTGGGAAGCACGGCCCTTTATCCTTCGACTTCGCTCAGGATGAGGGCCTATAGAGCTTACGTTCGCGCCTGACCCCAAGGAGGCATTGGTGTCTTCTACCAATGTTCACTTAAGCGCCACTTCCTAAAGCGGAATATTGTCGTGCTTCTTCCACGGGTTTTCGAGCTGTTTGCCTTGCAACGTTCGCAGGGCCTTGGCGACGCGCCGCCGGGTTGAGTGCGGCATGATGATATCGTCAATATAACCCTTCTTGGCCGCAACATACGGATTGGCGAAATTGTCTTCGTAATTCTTCGTATGCGCCGCGATCTTGTCGGCATCGCCGATATCCTGGCGGAAGATGATCTCGACCGCGCCCTTGGCCCCCATCACCGCGATCTCGGCCGTCGGCCAGGCATAGTTCACATCACCGCGCAGGTGTTTGGAGCTCATCACGTCATAGGCGCCGCCATAGGCCTTGCGCGTGATCACCGTGACCTTGGGCACAGTCGCCTCGGCAAAGGCGAAGAGCAGCTTGGCGCCGTGTTTGATCAGGCCGCCATATTCCTGCTTGGTGCCCGGCATGAAGCCCGGGACGTCCACGAAGGTGACGATCGGGATATTGAAACAGTCACAGAAACGCACGAAGCGCGCCGCCTTGCGGCTGGCGTCAATATCGAGCACGCCGGCCAGCGTCATCGGCTGGTTGGCGACGACGCCGATGGGCGCGCCTTCCATGCGCCCGAAGCCGCAAATGACATTGCCGCCAAAGGCGGGACTGATCTCGAAAAAGTCGCCCTCATCGACGGTCTTCTCGATCAGCTCCTTCATGTCATAGGGCTGGTTCGGATTGGCCGGGATCAGCGTGTCGAGGCTTTCATCCTGGCGCTCTATGGTGTCGAAGGTCGGGCGCACTGGCGGCTTGTCGCGGTTGGAGCCGGGCAGGAAATCGATCAGGCGGCGCATCTGGGTCAGCGCCTCGATGTCGTTCTCGAACGCGCCATCGACGACGCCGGACTTGGTGGCATGGACAGACGCCCCGCCAAGGCTTTCGTGGCTGACCTCCTCATTGGTCACGGTCTTCACCACGTCCGGGCCGGTGACATACATGTAGCTGGTATCCTTCACCATGAAGATGAAGTCGGTCATCGCCGGGCTGTAGACATCGCCGCCGGCGCACGGGCCCATGATGACGCTGATCTGCGGGATGACGCCGGAGGAGAGGACATTCTCCATGAAGATGTCGGCATAGCCCGCCAGACTGTCGACGCCTTCCTGAATGCGCGCGCCGCCAGCATCAAAGATGCCGATGACGGGTGCGCCGACTTTCGCCGCGGCTTTCTGGACTTTGACGATCTTTTCCGACTGAGCCAGCGAGAGCGAGCCACCGAACACGGTGAAATCCTTGGAGAAGACATAGACCAGGCGGCCATTGATCGTGCCGTGGCCGGTAACGACGCCGTCGCCGGGAATGCGCTGCTTTTCCATGCCGAAATCATGCGAGCGATGCTCGACGAACATGTCGGTCTCTTCGAAACTGTTTTCGTCGAGCAGGAGCGCGACACGCTCGCGGGCGGTCAGCTTGCCCTTTTCATGCTGGCGGGCGATGCGCTTCTCGCCGCCGCCGAGGCGGGCTTGTTCACGGCGGGCTTCCAGGGCGTCGATTACGTCTTGCATTCATTCCTCCAGCGTTCTGAAGGGGTTATTAATGCTGCAGCGCACGCTGACAAGTAAAAGACGGCCCTGCCCCAAGGTTATGGAGAGGCAGGACCGTCATCTGCTTTCTGCAGTTCGGGATGGGTTAGTAGCGGTAGCCGTTATGGCGGCGATGGTGGCGGCCCGGCTGCGGGATGCCATCGACCCGGTGAACCTGGCCCTGACGTACGATACAGGTCACAGGGCGTTCAAAGTCACGGCGGCGACCTTCAAACTCGACCTCGTTAAAGGTCACCTCAAAGCCGCGTGGGCCGATCTGGTAGGCACGCCCTCGGCTGTCAAAGTCGATATCGCGGAAACCGATATAGCTCGCCTTCTGGGCAATCGCCCGGCGGCAGGCACGTTTGGCCTGGCGCTCAAGCTCCGGACGGCCGTAGCGATCACGGGCATAAGCGCGATCCCGATAGCCATAACCGGCATAGCTGATCCGGTTCGACCGGGTCGAATAGGTGATGGCGCCATTACCGGTCTGGACCGAAATGGTGGCACCAGAGCGTTTGCCATGCGCCTTGTCAGCCAAGGCTGGCGCGGTGAAGAGCAGGGGCGCTGCTAGGGCTAGCGCGGCTACTCGGGTAGTCATGATGCGGTTCATCATGGCTGCAGACAAACACAGCCACACGCAACCCAGCGTGAGTGCCGCGTTTCAGCGACATTCATGTGGATTAACAGGTGATTAGGGCTGGCTTCTCAAACCAGATAGTTGTCACGCATAGGCATAGGGACCGCCGGTTTCGAGAGCTTTCTGGTAAGCAGGCCGGGCGTGGCAATTATCGACAAAGGTCAGGACGTTGGCCTGTCCGGAAAGATCGATACGGATCTTGGCGGCTTCAGCCGGGAAGCTCATCATGATGTCGGCAGCTGACAACTTGTCGCCAACCAGCCAGCCGGTCTTGGCCAGCGCACCGTTCCAATAGCTGACATGTTCCATGATGCGCGGATCGATGAAACTGTCCTGCGTGCGCTTGGCGATTTTCTTGACCACGGGCCGCATCAGGCCGGGCGCGCGGTCTGGTAGAGTGGCAAAGATCAGCTTCATCAGCAGCGGCGCCATGGCCGAGCCCTCGGCATAGTGTAGCCAATAGGTGATGTCGCGGGCCTCCTGTGTGCCCTTGGCCGCCGACAGCGTGTGGCCGGTATCGTAGGTCTCGAGCAGGTATTCGAAAATCGCGCCGGTTTCAGCGACGATGATGCCCTTGTCCTCGATCACCGGCGACTTGCCGAGCGGATGCACGGCGCGCAATTCAGGCGGTGCCAGCATGGTCTGCTTGTCGCGCTCATAACGTTTCACCTCATACTCAATGCCAAGCTCCTCGAGCAGCCAGAGGACGCGCTGTGAACGCGAATTTTCGAGATGATGAACGATGATCATGGGGCCCTGTCCTTCTTTTTATGAAGGATAGACTAGCCCGAAAGTGCCTGAAACCAAGCTGATACTGCTTCAGCGTCGCGGACGCGGGCAAGGCGGATGGATTTTGCTTCCTCGTCTTCGCCCCATTGTTCAGCCTGCCAGTCCTCATCCACACACGATGCGGTCAGGGCATCGGCGCCGCTCAGCTGCTCCTGCTCAAGCGCAAGCGCCAGGATGGCTGAGCCAAACAGGCTGTAGGCCCAGGCAAGGCCGGTCAGGCGAAAATCATCCAGACCAAGCGCGTGGGCTTTTGCCGCCTCGAGTGACGCGGCAGGTTGCGGCGACGCAATCAGACCCTCGACCGGCACCAGCATGATGCCGAGCGCCTGCCCTGCCCAATCACGCCAGGGCCGCCAGGCTGCGTCCTGTCTGTCTCGAAGGGCTGCCGGACCTTCGGCCAGAAAGCAGGTGACATCGGTTTCGGCGTAGCGTGCGAGTTCATCGGCCAGTTCGGCGCGGGTTTCTGGTGTCCGGTCAAGTGCAACATTGGCCAGACGGGTCAGCGTCATCGATGGCAGGTCGATGGTCTCGCCCTGCGCATTCCATTCCGCAGCGATGGCTTCTGCCAGTGCCTCAGTCGGCAGGCTGAGATCAGCCTTTGCCGGGGTTTTTATCGGACGACCATCGAGGGTGACTGCCCAGATCTCGCCGGACTGCTCAACAGAGGCGGATTTGTAGAAGCGTTTGGGGTTGGCGGTCATTTGATGAGTGCGTCGGCAAACTGGTCGAGGCTGTCATTCAGTGTCTCGAACGCGCTGTGTACTTCGTGCGCGCCAGCGGCGTGAAGCTCGTGCGCCTCGCCAAAGCCCCAGTCGACACCGATGGCGCGAATGCCCGCCGCGCGGCCCATGGCGATGTCATGGATGGCGTCACCGATGATCAGACTTTGATGTGCCTCAGCGCCAAGTGCCTTCATCGCCTCTTCGCACATGAACGGATGCGGCTTGCCGGGGCCATCATCGGCGCACCAGATCGTATCGAAATACTGTTCTAGCGGATGCATGTCGAAGATGGCACGGATACCGCGATGCGACTTGCCGGTCGCGAGCGCAATCAGCCAGTTATCATTGGCAAGGCGCTCCAGTGTTTCCTGCGCGCCGTCATAAAGATGTTCCTTGAATTCCGGCTCTGTCCGGCGCAGCACAAAGGCCTGTTTGTAGCGCTCCGCCAGCGCCGCGATGTCATCATGCTCAGGGGCGAGTTTTGCAATCGCCTCCTCAAGGCCAAGTCCGACAATCTGGCGTGTCTGGTCATAGCTGGGCGGGGCGAGACCCTCGCCCTCAAAGGCGCGCACCATCGCGGTCTGGATCACCTCGCGGCTGTCCACGATGGTGCCATCCATATCCCATATGGCAAGTTTCAGGCTCATGCCCCGCGCTTTAGGCGGGCTCAGGCTGTCTTGCAATGGTCAGGGTGAAGCTGGGTGATTGCCAATGACAGCCGGCAGGCCTTATTGAGGGAACAAGACATGAGGGATGAATATGCGTAGACTTCTTCTTATCAGCGTAGCCGCAGCGGCGCTTGGTGCGTGCGGAAAAAGTGCAGCGCCTGCACCCGTACAGGCCCCAGCAGCGCCATCACCAGCACCCGCGCCAAGTCCGGCGCCATCACCTGCTCCATCGCCAAGCCCTTCGCCTTCGCCAGCGCCGACGCAAAATCCTGCCCCCTCGCCAAGTCCTGCGCCGGCATCTAGTCCTGCGCCTGCGGCTGAGCGGCCGACACCTGCACCAGCGCCAGCATCTGAGACGCGCGCGCCGGCGAGCAATGGCGCAGCTGTCGCCTCAACCAATCCGTTTGAAAACGACCTGGCGAATCTCGAAGTCGCGATCCGCCTGCGCAACGAGTTCCGTGCCAAAGAGGGCGAGGCGCGTTGGCTGTTCAAGGTCGTTATGGCGGATGGCTCTGTGCCGATTGACGAGACATTTGTGCTGGAACTGTCGAGCGGCGTGCAAAGCGAACTCTTGCAAGGTGAGATGCGCCCCGGCTTTCACATCAATACTTATAGACTGGCAGACGGCGACAAGGCCCGGATGCAAGCGGCCGATGACAAGTTGAAAGTGCTGAAGGCTGAATCAACCGGCGGCAATGATCTGACGTTCCAGGCCTCGGTCCAGACGTCACTTGCGCCCGACATGCCGCCGCCAGATAATTTCAGCCTGACCATGTATCTGCGCACGCATAGCGCTGTCGATTTCGTGGCGCTTGGACCAGAACAGATTATCGATCGTGACAACCCAAATGCGGGACATATCTTTGAGCCTGAAGGCGGCGGCCCTGCGCTAAGCTAGGGATACAGCCGGGTTGCGGTCCAGCCTGCGCCGCTTCGTTGCAATCTCAGCCGGTCATGCATGCGGAAGGCCTGGTCCTGCCAGAACTCGATCTGGCTAGGCTGTAACCAGAAGCCGCCCCAATGCGGTGGGCGCGGGATATCGTCATCATCGCCGTAGATTGATGAAAGCTCTGCGATGCGGTTCTCGAACACGGAACGGTCCGGCATCGGGCGCGACTGGTCAGAGGCGATGGCGCTGATCCGGCTTTGCGCGGCGCGGGAGGCGAAATAGGTATCGGCCTCTTCGGCGCTGCCCTTGGTGATCTCGCCGCGCACCCGGACCTGACGGCGCAGGCTTTTCCAGTGAAAGACCAGAGCGGCCTTGGGATGGGTCATCAATTGCTCGGCCTTGGCGCTTTCATAATTTGTGTAGAAGGCGAGGCCTTTTTCGCTGACGCCTTTGAGCAGAACAATGCGGGCATCTGGCAAGCCATCTGCGTCGACAGTGGCGAGCGTCATCGCATTGCCGTCATTTGGCTCATGCTCGCGGGCTTCAGCCAGCCAGGCTTTCAGCAGCGCATAAGGCTCGCTCGCCTCCGGGATCAGCGGGCGGTCACCATGGCCGGCATAATCGGTTGCGCTTGGGCTGGGCGGGATCGCGGTCGTTTCGTCGCTCATGGCTTGATCCTAAGAGTTTGTTTGTTCTCCAGATTGCATATAGGACACCGCTAGATTTGAAACCACGGACAATCCTGTATGTCGCACAATACATTTGGACACCTGTTTCGCGTCACCACCTGGGGCGAGAGCCATGGCCCGGCGCTCGGCTGTGTGGTGGATGGCTGCCCGCCCGGATTGGCGCTGACGCCAGAGCTGATCCAGAGCTTCCTCGACAAAAGACGGCCCGGCACCAGCCGTTTCGTGACCCAGCGCAAGGAACCGGATCATGTGAAAATCCTGTCCGGCGTGTTTGAAGATGATCGCACGGATGGCGCGGTCACGACCGGAACGCCGATCAGCCTGATGATCGAAAATGTCGATCAGCGCTCGAAAGACTATAGCGAAATCCGCGATCGCTACCGGCCCGGCCATGCCGATTATACCTATGATCAGAAATATGGCGTGCGCGACTATCGCGGCGGCGGTCGCAGTTCGGCGCGGGAAACAGCAGCACGGGTCGCCGCAGGTGCCGTGGCAAGGCAGGTTCTGGGCGAGGAGATTATCATTCGCGGCGCGGTGGTGCAGATCGGCCCGCACATGATCGACCCCGAGAACTGGGACTGGGCCGAGACACAGAACAATCCGTTCTGGTGCCCGGACGCTGCGATGGCAAAACAGTGGGAAAGCTTTCTGGATGACACACGCAAAGCCGGGTCATCGGCAGGTGCCGTGGTCGAGGTGCAGGCCAGCGGTGTTCCCGCCGGTTGGGGCGCGCCGGTCTATGGCAAGCTCGACAGCGAACTTGCCGGGGCGATGATGAGTATCAATGCCGCCAAGGGCGTTGAGATCGGCGCAGGGTTCGCAGCAGCCGCGTTCAGCGGCGAAGAGAATGCCGACGAGATGCGCATGGAAGGCGACAAGGTTGCTTTTCTTTCCAACAATAATGGCGGCGTTGCGGGCGGTATCTCAACCGGACAGGATGTTGTCGTGCGGCTCGCAATCAAGCCGACCAGCTCGATCCTGACCGAGACCAAATCAGTGACACGAGACGGCGAAGAGGTGGATGTCCGCACCAAGGGGCGGCATGACCCTTGTGTTGGCATTCGCGCCGTGCCTGTCGCTGAGGCCATGATGGCCTGTGTGCTGGCTGATGCAAAATTGCGACACCGAGGTCAGGTTGGCAGCTAGACTGCACCAAATTCATTTTGAATTCAGGCTTTTGGCTCCATGTCGCGCGCTGCGATCAACAGGAGCGAATACAATCATGATCAAACACCTTAAACTTGCTGCCGCTGCCCTTCTTGTGGCAGGCGCAGCGCCTGCCTTTGCAGCCGAAGACGCAACCTGGACCGGCGAGGGTTCCCTGAGCGCCGGGGTTTCGACCGGTAATACTGAAACCACCGATCTTGGTCTGGCAGTTGACCTTGGCCGCGATTGGGGCGTCTGGGCGGCCGGTGTCAACGCCGCAATCGATTATGGCGAAACTGATGAAGTCGAGACCAGAAACCGGATTTTCCTGGGTGCAAACCTGGACCGTCAGATCAATGACAGACTGTTCGGCTTCGGTGAACTGTCTTACGAGAAGGACGAGTTTTCAGGCTTTGAGTCCCGCGCCTTTGTCGGCGGCGGCCTTGGCTACGAAATTTATAACAGCGATGCGCTCAGCTGGACCGTTCGTGGTGGCCCGGGTTTCAAGATCGACGAGATCCGCCCCGTTGCTGATCCCAACTCACCCCTCACGGTTCTGACCCCAGCCATGACCGAGGAGTCCTTTGGTGCAACGGCCAAATCGAACTTTGCCTACCAGTTCAATGACAATGTCGGTTTCACCAATGATACCAGTATGCTGTATGCCGAAACCTCGACGCAGTTTGGCAATGTCGCAGCAATCACGGCGAGCCTGACCAATACTCTGTCGGCGCGGGTCTCGTTCGAAGTGCGCCATGACACCGATCCTGTAGACGGGTTTGAGGCGACTGACACGATCAGCCGCGTTTCGCTGGTCTATGCTTTCGGGAAGTAGCTCTGACCCGCTTGTTCATCCTGAGCGACGTCGAAGGATGATCTCGTATTGCTTCAGCCCTCATCCTTCAGCTCTGCTCAGGATGAGGGCTTTTGAATTTATAGCTGCAAAACCATCTGGCAATTGCAGCGGCTGAAGGGCGTATCGCCCCATTCTTCCGGCTTCAGCTCGCGAAACCCCGACTTTGTGTAGAGCGCGATGGCGGCGTCCAGTTTGGTGCTGGTTTCCAGCCATATACGGGACGCGCCCATGTCGCGCGCAGTTTCGAGCGCGGCCATCATCAACGCCTTGCCGATCCCCTGCCCGCGCAGATCTGATCGTGTTGACATCTTTATGAGTTCGACGGTGCCGGCTTGGTGGCCGTTGACCAGAGCGACGGTTCCGACCGGAACGCCATCATGATCAGCGATCAGGATACGGCCGCCCTTGTCCAGGATATGGCGCTGCGGGTCATCGAGCTGGGCCTGGTCTTCGGGCTCGATCTCAAAATATTGCCGGATCCAGTCGAGGTTGAGCTCGCGGAAAGCGGATGCGTCGGACGAGATGAAGGGCCGGACAGTGATCATTTGCCCAAGATCAGGCTGCGCGCTATGCGGTGTCAATCTGAGGATTTGGAATGGTTGGTATGATCAAAGGGTCCGGTCGTTCGCTTCATCCTTCGACTTCGCTCAGGATGAGTCCGGTTTCTTCTGGCCTGTCAGCTTGTAATACAAACCCTTAGCGGAATCCGGTGGCGCAGTTCTGGATTTGGAGAGCGCTTCAAACGCTCAATGTCACCACTTATGAAAGCTTCTTTTTTTGCTCTGCTCCAACCTTTGAGCCGACGCTCAGCAGCGACCATGTCGTGTGGATCATCAAATGCCTCGCTCCAAAGCAACTCAACAGGTCGCCTTGAGTATGTGTAGGCCTTAGAGTTTGTTCCATGATTGTGATCATGAACCCTGACCATGACATCATCCCCGCGATGACTGCCGACATAGTATGCGCCATCAGCGCATCGAAGGATGTAAACGAAAAATTGCATCAAGCGAGGATAACGCTCATCCTGAGCGAAGTCGAAGGATGACTGACGCGTTTGAGGATTGTAAAACTAGCCGACAAAGGCGCGTTCAATGACGAAGTCGGCCGGTTCAGCGTTTGAGCCTTCTTTCAGGCCGTGTTCTTCCATCAGGCCTTTCAGTTCCTTGGTCATATCGATGGAGCCGCAAATCATCGCGCGGTCCGTTACCGGATCGAGACGCGGAACGCCAAGATCCTCAAACAGTTTTCCGGAGCGGATCAGGTCGGTCACACGCCCGGCCTTGTCGAACGCTTCGCGCGTGCAGGTCTGGTAGAGGCGAAGCTTGCCGCGGCCCAGTTCGCCAATATCGGGATCGCTCAAAAAGCTCTCGACCACCTCTTTCGAATAGGCGAGCTCAGCAACATCGCGGCAGGTATGAGTGACGATGACCTCGTCAAACTTGTCATAGGTTTCCGGGTCACGAATGACGCTGGCGAACGGCGCAAAGCCGGTCCCGGTCGAGAAGCAATAGAGCCGTTTGCCCGGCACAAGCGCGTCATGGACAAGTGTGCCGACCGGCTTCTTGCCGAGCAGGACCTTGTCGCCTTCCTTGATCAGTTGGAGCTTTGAGGTCAGCGGGCCGTCCGGCACTTTGATCGAGTAGAATTCAAGCGTGTCATCCCAGTTCGGCGAGGCAACCGAATAGGCGCGCAGCAGCGGTTTGCCATTATCGCCCATCAGACCGATCATGATGAACTCGCCAGAGCGGAAGCGGAAACTGGTCGGGCGTGTGATGCGGAACTTGAACAGCCGGTCAGTATAGTGATGCACCGACAGGACGGTTTCCTCTGTCGGCGCATTCGGGTTCACTTTTTTTGGCGCGGCCGCCTCTGGCGCTGCAGTCATCGTCAAGTCGGCCTCCATCAGCCCGGAATTACTCTTCAGGCGGCCATTTGCAGGCGAATGCCCGCGAATTCAATAGGTAGAATACGCGGTTTAGTTTTCCTGAAGGTCGAAAGCCGAGACCCAGTTGACGTCTGCATCGCCGGTCTGGAGCAGGTCGCCCAGTTCATAGATATTCTCGTAGCCATAGCCGTAGAGATTGATGAAGGTCGGGATATTCAGCGCCAGTTCGACGCGCTTGACCGGCACCGGCTCGATATTGTCCATGAAATTATTGTTGCAATAGATCAGGATACGCGTGTCCATGGACGGGATCACTTTGGCCAGTTTCTCGTCTGTGAAGTCGGAGAAAGGCAGGTTTATCGCGCCCTCGATATGACCCATGTCAAAGGCTGCGGCGCTGCGCGTATCGAGAATGATTGTGTCAGGGTCGGCTTTCATGGCGTTGAAGCTCGCAATGTCTATCAAGCGCTGATTGCGAATTTCGAAGACTTCGTCTGTCAGCGCCTCAAAGCCCTGATAGTCAATCAAAGGCGAGCCCGGTGCTTCACTCTGCGAATTGGCGGCAAGCCCGATGCCGACAAAAGCCAGAAGGGTCGCCAGGCCAAGGATCAAGCTTGAAATCCATCCACGGGTGCGGTCGCGCATTGGAACCTCCATTGTCTCCAGTCTATGTGAGTAACTGCTCATTATGGCCGAAATGGGGGCAAAGTTCGATTTTTCGCGTGCGACACGACCACTCGAATCTTGTTGATTGTTGACAAAATAAGATGACCGACGCACTTCTCCTGTGTATATATGAGCCAGAAAAGCGTGCCAAACGCGGCCTCAAGGCACAACAAATGTCCATGGGAGGACTTACATGATCCACCGTATTAAAAGACCAACACTCAGGATATGGCTTGCCGGGTCAACAGCACTTGCTCTGGCGGCGTGCGCCGAGACGGTACCTGCTGAGCCCGCTACTGATATGCCGGAAACGCCTGAGGCCGCGTCAACACTACCGGGCGACATCATGCTTGCCGACTTTGAAGACGGCGCTGTGCCGGGCTTTGTGAAGGTAAACAATGGGTCGCTCGAAATTGTCGACAGCGCGGATGGCGGCAAGGCGCTGAAAGTTGTTCTGAACTCCAAGGATCATTGGAGCGCGAGCCTTGCCCTGCTCCCATCTGAACCCTGGGACTGGAGCGCCTATAAGGATTTCAACTTCGCCTTTGATATTTCTGGCACAGGGTCAGAGTCGGTCCAGATTGATCTGAACATGTCTGACATTAGCGGTGACGGCTATACGCGCGGCTTCGTGATACCGGTTGGCCCGGCAAGCACGGTCTATGGCAAGATGGATGGTCACGACCAGACGCAGGCTGACGGCACGGCAATCAATGATTTCAACTTCCCGTCCGGTTTGCGCGCCAACCCGGAGAGTTGGGACGGCGATGACCGTC
The DNA here is from genome assembly GCA_964350465.1 of uncultured Hyphomonas sp. Lineage (GTDB taxonomy): Bacteria > Pseudomonadota > Alphaproteobacteria > Caulobacterales > Hyphomonadaceae > Henriciella. The sequence goes on along the minus strand of CAYGKE010000004.1, from coordinate 70,689 downwards.
AGGTCTATTCCTTTTGGGGGAAGAAGAAACTCAACCTCGATGGGATCACTCAGGTCGCACTTTCCGTGTCCGGTAATCTCTCCGACCGTGAATTCACAATCGACAATATTCGCTTGCGCCCGAACCCTGAAATCGATCCCAATTTCCTGGTCGGTATTCTCGACAAGTTCGGCCAGAACGCCAAGGTCGACTATGCGACCAAGGTCAGCTCTGACGAGGAGCTACGCGCCATCGCAGAAACCGAGATGGCGGCACTTGTCGGTGAGCCACTGCCAGGGCGCAGCAAGTTCCATGGCTGGAAAGATGGGCCACAGCTTGAGGCCACCGGCTTTTTCCGAACCGAGAAAGTCGATGGCAAGTGGTGGCTGGTCGATCCTGAAGGCTATCTCTATTTCTCGACGGGCATCGACATTATCCGCCTGTCCAATTCCTCAACCGTCACCGGCTATGATTTTGACCACGACCTGATCAGTGAGCGCGATGTCAATGAAATCATATCCGAAGACGACCAACCGCTGAACCGGGTCAATGAAGAGGCCATTCCAACGCGTGAGCTGAAATCTGACCTGCGCGCTGATATGTTCGAATGGCTGCCAGCCTATGATGATCCGCTTGGGGATCACTTTGGCTATCGGCGCTCTGTTGTGGCCGGTCCGCTCACACGGGGAGAGACTTACAGCTTCTACAGCGCCAATCTCGAGCGCCGCTACGGCGAGACTTATGAGAAGTCCTATATGGACACCTGGCGCGATGTGACCATCAAGCGGATGATTGACTGGGGGTATACCTCGCTCGGCAATTGGTCGGAGCCGGAATATTACGAAAACACCCGCATCCCATTCATCGCCTTTGCCGATATCAATGGCGAATTTGAAACCCTGACCAGTGGCTTTGATCTCTGGCATCCACTGCCAGATCCGTTCGACCCGGTATTCTATGACCGCGCTGTGGTGTCGGCAGAATTTGTCCGTGACCAGATGCAGGCCAGCCCCTGGTGTATGGGCATATTCTACGACAATGAGCAGAGCTTTGGCCGCCCGGACAATGACTATCTGTATTATGGTCTGGTCCTGAATACGCTGAAGGAAAGTGTCGATGACAAGCCCGCCAAGGCGGCCTTCTCGCAAATCCTGAAAGACAAGTATGAGACGATTGATGCACTGAACGCGGCCTGGGAAACAGATATCGCGTCATGGGACGTATTCGATGCCGGCGTCGATGAGGGCTTCACCACGCCAGCACAGCGCCAGGATTATTCCGACCTGCTCTATGCCTATGGCAAGCAATATTTCTCGACGATCCGCCGGGCCACCAAATCGGTCATGCCGAACCATCTCTATCTTGGGGCCCGTATGGCCGATTGGGGCCGGCCGGATGAAATCGTTCGCGCGGCCGCCGAAGAGTCCGACATCCTCTCCTTCAATCTCTATGAAGATGGCTACCGCCCTGAGCATTGGGAAATTCTCGACGAAGTCGATCGGCCGTCATTGATCGGTGAGTTCAGCTTTGGCGCCGATGATGCCGGCCATGAGCATCCCGGCATTGTGCTCGCGGCTGACCAGGAAGATCGCGGCCGCAAGTTCAAGGACTATATGTTTTCGTTTATTGAGGCACCGCATTTTGTCGGCGTGCACATGTTCCAGTATATGGACGGCCCGATTACTGGCCGCGCCTATGATGGCGAGAATTACAATTCCGGTATCGTATCCGTGACCGACATTCCGTACGCGCCGCTGGTTGAGGCTTCGAAAGAGGTCGGCGCGGACCTTTATGAGCGACGCTATTACGGCAATTCTGAAGCCGACTAAGCCGTTCGCTCTAACGCTTTCTCCCAGTGTTTGCGGCAAAGAGAGACGTAAACCTCTTTACCCACACTGACTTGGGCGCCCTCTTTGAGGGCGCCCCCTTTTTTGTCCATTCGCGCGGTCATGGTCGCCTTACGGCCGCAATGACAGATCGTGCGGGCTTCGCGCAGATCATCGGCGAGCGCCAGAAGCGCGGCCGAGCCCTCAAACGTCTCGCCCTGAAAATCCGTGCGCAGGCCATAGCAGAGGACTGGCAGGCCAAGATCATCACCAATCCGCGCAAGCTGCCAGACCTGCGCCTTGGTCAGGAACTGCGCCTCGTCAAGGAAGATGGCGCCGAGCTGCGTCTCGGCATGCTGCTGGCTGATCGCGGCATAAAGATCCGTCTGGCCGCGATAAAGATGGGCGTGCTGGCTAAGCCCGATGCGGGATTCAATCTCGCCAAACTCGGCCTCAGGCTCGGCACTATAGTGGCCGGAGGTCCATAGCATGACCTCCATCCCGCGCTCGCGATAATTGTAGGCAGCCTGAAGCAGGATCGCCGACTTGCCAGCATTCATTGCAGAATAGGTGAAATAGAGTTTCGACATGGACCCTGTCTAAATGATTCTTGCCAATCACTCAGCCGGAATGACGGCATTGGCACGAGGCGTGGGAATGGAAATTTATAAACCAGTTTACATTATAAACCTTATGAGGTATGAGATCCGCATGAATTGAGGATCAAACCATGTCTCACACCCCTCCCACACGCTTGCATGGCCTGGATGCCGTTCGCGGCAGCGCGCTATTGCTCGGTATCGTTTTTCACGCCGCCTTCTCTTTCTTTCCAGGTGATCAGCTCTGGTTGGTCATGGATACGCAGCGGTCCGGCGCGATCTCCGGAACCGCCTTCACCCTGCACATTTTTCGCATGACGATTTTCTTCCTGCTGGCAGGATATTTCGGCCGCATGCAGACCTACCGTCTCGGAACCGGGAAATTTGTTCAGGACCGCCTGAAGCGGATCGGTATTCCCATGGTCGTATTCTGGCCGATCATCATGGCAGGTTTCATTGCCGTCGCGATCTGGGCAATGATTACCGCGAATGGCGGCACGATGCCGGAGAATGCACCGCCGCCACCGCCAATGACCTTGAAGACGTTTCCACTAACGCATCTCTGGTTTCTATATGCCCTGCTGCTGCTCTATGCCGGTATGTTGGCGGGCCGAGCACTACTGTCTCTCATTGGTTTGAAGAGCACGCTCGGAACGCTTAGCGACCGCGTTTTGAATTGGCTGTCGCCGATTGGGCTTCTGCCAGTCCTCATCGCACTCCCGACTGCAGTCGCCTTCATGAACCATGCGAACTGGCACCCCTTCTTCGGTATTCCGACACCGGACTACGGATTTGTGCCCAACCTGACCGCGACCATTGCTTATGGCGGCGCGTTTGGACTTGGCTGGCTGATGCAGCGCGACCCGCAGCATCTTGTTCGGGCAACGAGGCTCTGGCCGATCTATCTGGCGGGCGCAGTGGTTTTGACCGGCTATTGCCTGTCCATGGTCGGCGTGAGGGTCGCTTATTTTCAACCCCTGCCTGAGAGTGCGACGCAGCTTTACCCGGTCGCCTATGCCCTCTCGATCTGGCTCTGGACGTTCGGTCTGATTGGGCTGTGCATGAAGATCTGGGCGAAAGAGAGCCCCATGCGCCGCTATATCGCCGATGCGTCCTACTGGCTCTATATCATCCACTTGCCCATCATCATGGCCCTGCAGGTCTGGGTATCGCAATGGGCGTGGCCCGCCGAGGTGAAATACGTCATGATCCTCGCACTATCGATTCCCCTGATGCTGGCGAGCTACGAGCTTCTCGTGCGCTATACTTTTATCGGCTGGGTGTTGAACGGAAAGAAACGCACCCGCCACAAGCGGCTAATCGCGGAGGCAGTACAATGATTGATCAGAAAACAGCCGAGGGCGATCTCGCCTTCATGCGGGCGCTGGTTGAGGATGGCGGCTTCGACAATCGCGGTTTGGGCATCAATTATCTCGCCGCTGGACTGCTTTATGGCCTGCAATGTTTCCTGAACGGAGCGCTTCTGATTTGGGAAATTGAGGCATCACCACTTGTCTGGATGGCGATTGGTTTCCTCCCAACCATCTTGTTTCTGATGGTGAATTTCTACTATCTCTGGCGAAACCGTGCCCAACCTTTCGGCACCGGCACAGCAAGACGTGCCATTGAGGCGGCGTTTTCCGGCGGCGGTATTGCCAATCTCATTCTGGCACTGGTTTTCGGGGCGGTCGCCTACCAGAGAAACGACTGGTCGGTCTGGTTACTGTTTCCTGTTGTGGTCTGTGCCTTTCAGGGCGCGATCTGGTTCGCTGCATCGATTATTCGCAGGCGGGCCTGGTATGGACTGACGGCCGTCGGATGGTTCGTCTCGACGGTCGTCCTCAGCTTCTTCATTGATCAACCAGCTCATTATGTTCTCATTCTGGGCGTTGGCTTGCTCCTCTGCATGGCGCTTCCAGGCTATGTCATGCTTCGCAGCCCGGGCGGAAAGCCGTAAGGCCGCGACATGTCCGATTATGATATCGACAAAATCAGTGATGTGATTCATGGCCGCCTTCGGCTTGGGGCGATGGCCTATCTCGCCAACGCTGAAGTGGCTTCCTTTACCGAGCTGAAGACCGCACTGAAGGTGACGCAGGGCAACCTGTCGATCCAGATGCGCAAACTGGAAGATGCTGGCTATATCGAGATTGAAAAAGCCATTGTCGGGCGCAAACCGCTGACAACGATCAGGTTGACGGCTGAAGGGCGCAAGGCCTTTGCTGCCTATCTCGAAGCGCTGTCGGGCGTGCTCGGCACTGCGCTAAAGGGATAAGGCCGCCCTAAACCCCGGCGACTTCGCTCGCATGCGCTTCAGCTTTGACCCATTTGATGAAGGCGCGGACGTCTTCAGAGAGATGGCGACCTTTCGGCCAGACCAGCCAATAGCCATAATCGACGCTGATTGAGCCATCTGCAAAGGGCGCAACAAGCCGCCCGGCAGCGATATCGGCCGAGGCAATGGCACGCTTGGCAAGGACCACGCCGCGGCCCGTTGCAGCCGCTTCGATGGCCAAAGCCGACTGATTGAACCGCGGCCCGCGCGTGCCATCGACATCAGCGCCAGCGCCGCGCGCCTGCAGCCAGCTATTCCAGTCCGGGCAGGATGGATCAACCTCCGCCGAGACATCATGAATGAGCGTATGCTTGGCAAGATCAGCCGGTTTACGGATCGGGTCAGGGCCTTCGAGCAGCGCGGGCGAACAGATTGGCAGCACCGTCTCATCGAGCAGTTTTTCTGCTTTCAGGCCATCATAATCGCCGCCGCCATAGCGGATGGCGAAGTCAGCATCGGCAGTGGTGAAATCGGTAATGCCACTATCCGCGCTGACCCAGGCTTCGACATCCGGGTGGGCGCTGTGGAACCCATCAAGGCGCGGGGCCAGCCATTTGGCGGCGAAGCTCGGCGCGGAGCTGACCATGACCCGGCCCTTGCGCGCTGGCGCCTGCATGATGCGGCCGGCCTCGGCGATCTGGTCAAATGCCTCGCGGACAAGGGGTAGCGCGGCCTGCGCTGCATCGGTCAGCAGGACGCTGCGCCCGGTCCGCTTGAATAGCGGCGTTCCAGCATAGTCTTCAAGCTGGCGGATGTGCTGCGAAATCGCGCCCGGTGTGACGTTGAGCTCGTCAGCGGCCTTGGTGAAAGACAGGCGGCGGGCGGCGGCCTCAAAGGCGCGCAGGGCATTCAGCGGGGGCAGGCGATCAGTGGGGTCGGACATGGCGCGCTTCTAAGCAGATTTTGACTATAGTTTCTCTAAACAATGGAGTAAGAGCCATACGCTTGCCGGAGCGGGGTCTCAAGCCCATTTGTGCGGCGCAATTTCTAAACTCTCGGGAGTAAGCGCCCATGCGGCTGTTTCCAGCCTTTTTTTATATGGATGACGCGCATGTGGTCGTGTTTGGCGGCGGCGAAGAGGCGCGGCGTAAGGTTCGCCTTCTGGCCAAGACGGGCGCGAATATCACCGTGATTGTCGGCAAGGAGCTGGAGCCAGGTTTCGCCGAGGAATTTTCAGGGCGGATCACCATCGCGCCGCAGGATCAGGCCGGACAGGCACTGGACCGCGCCAAGTTCGCCATCATTGCTTGCCGCGTTGACGACAATACCGAGCGGGCCATGACCTGGGCGCGGCAGTATGGCGTGCCGATCAATGTCGTCGACCGACCCGAGCTTTGCGACTTTACCGTTCCGTCGATCATGGATCGCGGCGACCTGGTCGCGGCGGTTGGATCAGGCGGCGCGGCGCCGGTTCTGGCCAAGAAAATCCGCACACAGCTGGAAGCGCTGACCCCGCAAAATATCGGGCCGCTGGCGGCTTTGGCTAAGGCCTTCCGACCTGAAGTCGCCAAGGCCCTGTCGGTGAGCACGCAGCGCCGCCAATTCTGGGAAGCCGCGATGAATGGCGCCCCGGCCGAACTGGCGCTGGCCGGTGACCTGAAAGGCGCCGAGGCTGCGCTGCACGAGATGCTGACCACGTTCAGCCAAGGCGAGACGACAACCGGCCCGGTCCACATTGTCGGCGCAGGCCCTGGTGACCCGGAGCTTTTGACCCTGAAAGCGTTCCGCCTGATCCAGAATGCCGACGTGGTGTTCCATGACCGCCTGGTCAGCGATGAGATCCTCGATCTTGTCCGGCGCGATGCGGACCGCGTTCCGGTCGGCAAGGCCAAAGCCAACCATTCCGTACCGCAAGGCCAGATCCACGAGCTAATGATTGAGGCGGCACAGTCCGGCAAACGCGTTGTGCGCCTGAAGGGCGGCGACCCATTTGTCTTCGGGCGCGGCGGCGAGGAAGTTGAAGCCTTGCGCGAAGCGGGCATCGAAGCGCAGGTCGTACCCGGCATCTCCTCTGCATTGGGGTGCGCCGCGTCAGCTGGCCTGCCGCTGACCCACCGTGACCACGCCCAGAGCCTGACTTTTGTCACCGGCCACGCCAAGCAGGGCGGTGTCCCCGACCTCGATTGGCCAGCCCTGGCGCGTGAGAATCAAACTGTCGTCGTGTTCATGGGTGTCGGCACATCTGCTGCAATTGCAGAAAAACTGATCCATGCCGGGCGCGCTGCATCAACGCCGGTTGCTGTCATCGAAAACGGCACCCGCGAAAATGAGATCAAGGTTTTCGGCACGCTGGCTGAACTGCCGTCACTGATTGACCGCGCCGGGATCAAGGGTCCTGCCTTGCTGATCATTGGCGAGGTCAGCGCGATACCGGCCGAGGCGCTGGCAAGATTTGAACTGGAGTCCGTGGCATGACCTCTGTGCGCCCGAAACTGAAACCGGAAACACCGAAGACGATTACCGCCTGGGCGACGCTGACCGGGAAAGTGGTCTGGATGAGGCAGGATCGAAGCTGGAGCGATGATGCCAGCGAGATTGGAGTCTTCGCCGGCGACGAAGCCGAAGCTGCTCTAGCGCTCGCCAACACCCAGCAAGACCTGATCACCGATCCATACTTCATGGAGGTCAGCGAAGACGGCAAGATTGCCGGACGTGAGACCCTGCGCGAGACCATTCGTGCCAAGGGTCCGACCGTACCCTATGGGGTGATCATCTGATGCCATCGCGTGCGATTACCAAACTGACCCTGTATGGCGATAGCATTTCCGGCAATTGCCAGAAGCCGCGCTGGACGGCCGATTATCTCGATATCGATCATGACTGGGTCGAGATTGATATCCTGAATGGTGGGACGAGGAGCGAAGACTTCCTGGCACTGAACCCGGTCGGGCAAGTGCCACTGGCGCGCTGGCCGGATGGCCGTGTCTTGCCGCAGTCAAACGCGATCATGCTATATCTGGCCGAGGGGTCTGACCTTATTCCAAGCGACGCGTTTCAACGGGCGCAAATGAATAGTTGGCTGTTCTGGGAGCAATATTCCCACGAGACCGCCATCGCGGTGCGCCGGTTCAAGAAACACTATCTGGACCTGCCGGATGATGAGATTGACCCGCAACTAATGGCCAAGGGACGCAGGGCGCTCGGCGTCATGGACATGCAGCTGACCTGGAGCGACTGGCTGGTTGGAACTGCCTTATCCTGCACAGACATTGCCCTCGTCGCCTATACACGCGTCGCGCATGAAGGCGGGTTTGATCTTTCCGAATTTCCGAATGTCGAACGCTGGGTTGGCCGCACTGAAACCGCGGTCGGCATTGGCCACGCCATGCCCAAAGAAGGGGTGACGCTTTAGATGTACAGATATGATCAATTCGACGCGCAGATCGTCAAGGAACGCGTGGACCAGTTCCGCGGCCAGGTCGCGCGTCGCCTGTCCGGAGACATTCTGGAAGACGAGTTCAAGCCGCTGCGCCTGCAGAACGGCGTCTACCTGCAACTGCATGCCTATATGCTGCGCGTGGCGATCCCGTATGGTCAGCTCGACAGCGCCAAGATGCGCAAGCTCGCCAAGATCGCGCGGGTCTATGATCGCGGCTATGGTCATATGACGACGCGCCAGAACATTCAGTATAACTGGGTCGCGCTGAAAGATATTCCGGACGTGTTGGCCGAACTTGCCGAAGTTGAGATGCATGCCATCCAGACCAGCGGCAACTGTATTCGCAACACAACCAGCGATCATTTTGCCGGGGCGACCCTGGACGAGATCATGGACCCGCGCCCGTGGTGCGAGATCATCCGCCAGTGGAGTACGTTCCACCCGGAATTCGCTTTCCTGCCGCGCAAGTTCAAGATCGCGGTGACGGCGGCAGAGCATGATCGCGCAGCGATCCGGGTTCACGATATCGGCCTGCACATACGCAAGCGCGGCGATGAGATTGGGTTTGAGGTTCATGTTGGCGGGGGCCAGGGGCGTACACCGCACATTGCCGCCCTGGTCAATGAATTCGTGCCGGAAGCCGACTTGCTGGATTATCTCGAGGCGATCATGCGCGTCTATAACCGCTTTGGCCGCCGCGATAACAAGTATAAGGCGCGGATCAAGATTCTGGTCTCGGAGACCGGAGAGGCCGAGTTCGCGCGGCTGGTGAACGAAGAGTTTGCCGCCCAGCGCAGCGCCGAAAAAATCGACCTGCCGCAGGACGAGATTGATCGCATTCATGCCTATTTTGCGCCGCCTGCCTTCGCAGACAAGCCGGCGACCAGCGACGGTTTTGAACGCGCCAGGGCAGCCGACCCGGCCTTTGCCAATTGGGCGGACGTCAACCTGCACAAGCACAAGGTGGCAGGCTATACTTCGGCCACGATCAGCCTGAAGCCGATTGGCGGGCTGGCGGGCGACGCAACCGATGCGCAAATGATGGTCGCGGCACATCTCGCCGAGACTTATGGCTTTGACGATATCCGCGTCACCCACGCACAGAACCTGGTGCTGCCACATATTGCGCTGGATGATCTTTATGAGGTTTACCGCGAGCTGGATGCAGCAGGCCTTGCGACAGCGAATGAGAGCCTGATCACGGACATGATCGTCTGCCCGGGCCTCGATTATTGTAATCTCGCCAATGCGCGCAGCATTCCGGTCGGTCAGGATATCCAGAAAGTGTTTGCTGATCCGGCCTATCAGAAGGATATTGGCAAGCTGCACATCAATATCTCAGGCTGTATCAATGCCTGCGGCCATCACCATGTCGGCCATATCGGTATTCTCGGTGTCGACCGGAAAGGTGAGGAATACTATCAGATATCTTTAGGTGGCCGCGCCGACGAGAAAGCCGCCATCGGCGACATTGTTGGCCCTGCCCTGCCGCATGATGCTGTGCCAGGCGCCGTCAAACGCATTGTCGACACCTATCGCCAACTGCGCAGCACAGCAGATGAAAAATTCATCGATACCCTGTCCCGCACCGGCCACGACCCGTTCAAGGAGGCTGTCTATGCCACTGATTAAGGATGGCGCCGAAGCCGAGAATATGTGGACCCATATAGAGGGTGAAACTGCAATACCTGTTACAGGTTGCGTGACACTGCCGCTGGCCCACCTGGTGCAGGAATCCGAAACTCTACTGGCCCGAAACACGCAAATTGGGGTACGTCTGGAACCGGACGATGATCCACATGATCTGGCGCCATTTCTGGACCGAATTGGCCTGATCGAGGTGAGTTTTCCGAAATATACCGATGGCCGCGGCTACAGCCAGGCACAGCTATTGAGGCGTCGTTTGGGCTATACCGGAGAGCTGCGCGCGGTCGGCCACGTGCTGAGAGATCAGATTCTCTATATGAACCGTTCAGGCTTCGATGCTTTCGAGACGGCCCGCGCTGACCTATCTGATGTGTTGAAAGCGCTGGAAGAGTATTCAGCGTTCTATCAGCCCGCTGCGGATGCACATGGATCTGTGTTTGCAAGGCGGCATGAGAAAGCCTGACCAGATGCCTTATTCGGATATCCGAATTACGCTTGAAGAAACGGTTGCAGAGCGCCTGGTTCGTTTGAATGAGGAGCTGCGCGAAGCTTCTGCGCAAACCATTCTGCGATCTTCTCTGCTACGCGAGTGGCTGGGCGAGATCACCTATGTCTCATCCTTTGGCACTGAAAGCGCAGTAATGCTTTCGCTGATCGCTGAAGTTGATCCAAACCTGCCCATCGTGTTTCTTGAGACCGGCATGCATTTCCCGCAGACGCTGGACTATAAGGATGAGCTGATCGACCAGCTCGGCCTGACAAATGTCCGTGAGATTGCGCCAGAAGAAAGCGAGCGCCAGGCAGAGGACCCAAAAAATACGCTGTGGAAAGACAATCCGGATGCCTGCTGCGCCCTGCGCAAGGTGCGCCCACTGGAACCTGCACTCGAAGGTTATGATGCCTGGATTACAGGTCGCAAACGCTTCCATGGCGGGGCACGCCTATCTCTGCCGGTTGTTGAGCACGCCAATGGCCGGTTCAAGGTCAACCCGCTGGCAAGCTGGACGCAGGGCGATGTCCAGGCCTATTTCGACCGCCACCGCCTGCCGCGCCATCCTCTGGTTGGCCAAGGCTATCCGTCAGTAGGTTGCTGGCCATGCACCAAGCCGGCTGAAAGCCTGACCGATATCCGCTCCGGTCGGTGGGCCGGTTTGGACAAGACCGAATGCGGTCTGCATGTCGACAAGGTGGAGCGTCCGCGCGTATTCTGATCTTTGAGGTCGGGGATATGCCGTGGTTTCTGTAGCAGAGTTTCGAACACTGGCGCTTGGCCTGCCCAAGGCGATTGAGAAGCCGCATTTTGACCGGGCCAGCTTTCGCGTCGATGCGCCGCGCGGCAAGATCATAGCGACTTTGCTCGAGGCCGATGAGACGGCGAATGTGTTTCTGAGTGTCGAAGAGCAGGAGATGCTGATCGTGGCAGAACCCGGCATCTTTTCCAAAGTCCCGAACAAATGGGGTGACAAAGGCGCGACCACGATCACACTCGCAAGCGCCGACAGGGCAACGGTCCTATCGGCGCTGACCATGTCATGGCGCCGGGCCGCGCCGCCGCAGCTACATGATCTGCTTGAATAGACGGTAAGGCCTGGTTTAAAGCGAAGCGATGACAGATACGATCCCTGACCGCCTGAGCGTCGATCCAAACAGCCCGTTCTATCATGCCGACTTGCTCGCCAAGGGCGTCGGCATTCGCTTCAATGGCGAAGAGAAGACCAATGTCGAGGAGTATTGTATCTCCGAAGGCTGGATCAAGGTGGCTGCTGGCAAGGCGGTGGACCGCAAGGGCAACCCGCTAACGCTGAAGCTGAAGGGTGAGGTTGAAGCCTGGGTCGAAGAGGCCGGCGAATGATCACGCGATGTTTTGGCGCGCTCGCCGGACTTGCAGTCCTTGGGGCATGCGCGACCGGCCCAGAGCCCTGCACCCCGGAATGGGTGGAATGGAAAAGCGAGCGCATCCTGAGCAATTTCAGTATCGCCAATTATCGCACGATCAACCGGCTGAAGAATTTCTCTGAAAAACTGGATGATGATCCCGGACCGCTAACCCTGTTGCAAGTGCCGGGCATGATCGAGGATTTCGAGGATCTGGCACAGGATTTCGAGCAGGATGCCTGGCCCGCGCTGAAAGCGGCTGCCGACCAGTGCGGCAGCGTTGAGGCGCTACTGCCAGCCTTTATTACATTCCTGGAGGACGAGGGCGTCGGTGATGACGTTCTGGAATGGGTTGAGCTGATCGCGGTGCTGACAGCGGATACATAGGCTCATTTGTTCCGACAATATGACGCGACCGGGCCTTAACCCCTTGTCCCGGCGCAATTTCAACCGATCTGGCTGTACAGGCCGCCAATATGTATGGCATGGCTTGCACAGATATTCACAGATGCCCCTCAGGAGGACTTTTCTACATGGCTTTTGAACTTCCAGCCCTTCCCTATGCCCCGGATGCCCTTGAGCCACATATGTCGGCCAATACGTTCAGCTACCACTATAACAAGCACCATAATGCCTATGTCACCAATCTGAACAAGATGATTGAAGGCACGGATCATGCTGGCAAATCGCTTGAGGATATCGTGCGCTCTTCAGATGGCGGCGTGTTCAACAATGCGGCGCAGGTCTGGAACCACACCTTTTTCTGGCATTCGATGAAGCCAGGTGGCGGCGGCGCGGCAACCGGCGCAATTGCTGACAAGATCGCGGAAGATTTTGGCTCCTATGTGGCCTTCAAGGATGAGTTTTCGAAAGCTGGCGCGACACAGTTCGGTTCTGGCTGGGCCTGGCTGGTTCTGGCAGACGGCAAGCTGGAAGTGCGCAAGACGGCCAATGCCGAGACGCCTCTGACCGAAGCCGGTGTCACCCCGATCCTGACCATGGATGTCTGGGAGCACGCCTATTATCTTGATCACCAGAATGCCCGCCCGGCCTATATGGCAGGCTGGCTCGACAATCTGGTTAATTGGGACTTTGCCAACGCCAATCTTGCGGCGGCCTAGGCAGCGGCACATGGTGCAGGGCTGTATCAACGCGTTGCAGCCCGCGCCTCCTCATGGTTCGTTCTGTGATACGCCCTGAGCTTGTTTCCCGGAGGACCCCTCATGTTGATCCGTAGCCTTGTTGGACTTTCCCTTGCCGCAATCACTGCTTGCGCAGCAGCACCTGTGGCCTTTCCTCAGGAACCTGCACTTGTGGATATTGATACGGCACCGATCTGGCGCCCGCTTGCGCCGGAAAATCTGGTCCTGATCGAAACCGTCCATGGCGAGATCGCGATCGAGCTGAACCCGGATTTTGCGCCAGGCCATGCCGAACAGTTTCGCACACTGGCGAGTGACGGCGTTTATGATGGCCAGTATTTCTACCGGGTCATTGATGGCTTTGTCGCACAAGGCGGCCTGAAAGACGAAACGGTCATTGAAGGCTTTGCCAGCCTGGAAAACGAGAATGACCGTCCGGTCTCGGATGCGGCCTTTGTCCCGCTTGGCAATGGCGACCTGTTCGCTGAAGAAGTTGGTCATATTGATGGATTTGCGGTTGGCAGGTCCTACAATTTCGACCGTGAATGGCTGCTCCATTGTCCCGGCGCGCTGGCCATGGCGCGTGATACCGACCCAGACTCTGGCGGAACAGAATTCTATATTGTGCTTGATGCGCAGCGCTATCTCGACCGCAACCTGACCGTCTTTGGCCGGGTGATTGATGGCTTTGAATATATCCAGAAATTGCAGCGCGGTGATCGCGCGATTGAAAGTGGTGTGATCCAGGCCCCGGATACCGGCGACGAAATCATCTCCATGACGGTTGCAGCCGACCTGCCCCAGGATGAGCGCCCGGACTATCAAGTGATGATCAGCGATAGCCCGGCCTTTGAAGACGCCAAGACAGCCAAACGCGTACGCGATGACGAGTTCTTCTACCGCAAACCGCCTGAAATCCTTGATATTTGCGGATTTGAAGTCCCGGTTGAGCGCCTGAGCGATTGACCCGTACGACCGGCTTGCAATTTGCACGTCGCAGGCTAGCTGCGATAGCTGTTGGATGCGCTGAATGGACGTTGCAATGAAACACGCAGTCTCTGCTGATGAAATGCGCCTCGGTCTACGGCGGCTGGGTAAGGCTGTTGTGATTATCACAGCCGCCGATGCGACGCGGCCCTATGCCATGGTGGCAACAGCGGTGAGCGAGTTAAGCCTTGACCCGCCAAGCATGCTGATTTGCGTCAATCAGGCCGCCACTTTGCATACGGTTCTGCAGACTGGTGCCGATTTTTGTATCAATATCCTGCGCACCGATCAGGTTGATCTGGCGGTTGCCTGCAGCGGCGGCAAGCGCGGTGTGGAACGGTTTGAGGACGGCACGTGGGCAGATGCACATAATGGCGCGCCGCGCTTGGTCGATGCCCAGTCCTCCTTTGTCTGCAAGAATGTCTCGTCAATGCCCTTCGGGACGCATTCGATCTTTATCGGTGAAGTCGAGGACGTCTTCACCCATGGCGAGGTCGATCCGCTGATTTATGTCGATGGCGACTATGTCACGCCGGAATCGATTGACTAGATCTCAGCTTTCACGCGCTTCATCACGCCGGAAAAATCAAGGGCGCCGAAACCGTCCTTGCTGAGCGCGGCATAGATATCTCTTGCCTTGTCGCCGAATACCGTCTCTGCGCCAGCGCTGTCTGCAGCATCTGCGGCGAGCCGTAAATCCTTGAGCATCATGTCAACGGCAAACCCGGCCTTATAGTCATTGTTGGAAGGCGCAGCCGGTACAGGCCCGGGCGCCGGACAATAGGATGTCATGGACCAGTTCTGGCCGGAGGCCCTGGACGAGATGTCGAAAAAAGTCTGGGCATCAAGTCCGAGCTTCTCGGCCAGATTGAAGGCCTCGCAGGTCGCAATCATCGAGATGCCGAGCAGCATATTATTGGCGATCTTGGCGACCTGCCCATTGCCGGATGCGCCAGCATGAACAATCGTCTTGCCCATCGCTTCCAGCACAGGCTTGGCGCGGGCAAAGCCATCGCTGGTGCCGCCGACCATGAAGGTCAGCGTCCCGGCAGATGCCGCCGCCGTGCCGCCTGAGACCGGGGCGTCGACCATGGTGAACCCAGCTTGCTCGGCCTGTTTGGCAGCCGCGCGGGCATCTTCAACGGCAATGGTTGAGCAATCGAGGAATAGTGCACCGGGCTTGGCCTCAGCCGCGACACCCTGATTACCGAAATAGACTGACAGGACGTGCTTGCCCGCAGGCAGCATGGTGACGATCACATCAGCCTCCCGGACGGCATCGCCAAGACTGCCCGCGCCCCTGGCGCCGACACTTTCTGCCTGCTTCACCGCCTCCGGGTTCAGGTCAAACGCGCGCACCGAATGGCCAGCCTTGACGAGGTTCGCGCACATGCCGCTGCCCATATTACCAAGGCCGATGAATGCGATCTTTGTCATGGCCTAGCCTTTCATCAGTTCGCGCGAGACGATGACACGCATGATCTCATTGGTGCCCTCAAGGATCTGGTGCACGCGGAGGTCGCGCACGATACGCTCGACTTCATAGTCGGCGAGGTAGCCATAGCCGCCATGAATCTGCAGCGCATCATTGGCCACCTTGAACCCGGTATCGGTGACGAAACGCTTGGCCGCCGCGCACATTTTTGTGGCATCAGAGGCTTTCTGATCGAGGCGCGTCGCAGCTGTATAGAGCAGCGCGCGGGCAGCCTGTAGCTCGATTTCCATATCGGCAAGCTTGAACTGGGTCGCCTGGAAGGCTGAGATAGATTTGCCAAATTGTTTGCGCTCGTCAGCATAGGCCATGGCGCGGTCCATCGCGTCCTGTGCCCCGCCAAGCGAGCAGGCGGCAATGTTAAGCCGTCCGCCATCCAGCCCAGCCATAGCGTATTTGAAACCCTCGCCAACAGGACCAATGCGGTTTTCCGCCGGGATGCGGCATTCATCGAAATTCACAATCGTGGTCGGCTGGGCACGCCAGCCCATCTTCTCTTCTTTCTTGCCAAAGGAGAGACCCGGTGTGCCATTCTCGACCAGAAATGCCGATACGCCGCGCGCACCATCATCCGACGTGCGCGCCATGACAAGATAGAGATCAGAAAAGCCGCCGCCGGAAATGAAAGCCTTGGCACCGTTCAGGACATAATGCGAATTGCCGTCAGCAGTGGCCGAGGTCTTGAGGCTGGCAGCGTCTGACCCTGCGCCCGGCTCGGTCAGGCAATAGGAGGCAATCAGGTCAGCGCGGGTGAGCTGCGGGATGTATTTCGCGCGAAGCTCAGCATCGCCGAACCGGTCTACCATCCAGGTCGCCATATTGTGGATCGACAGGAAGGAGGCGTGACTGACACAGCCTTTCGAAAGCTGTTCGAAAATCAGCACAGCGTCCAGCCGACCAAGGCCGGAGCCGCCATGCTCTTCGCCCGTATAGATGCCGCCAAAGCCAAGCTCGGCCAGGGCCTTCAGCGTATCGCGGTCAAGCCGTTCCTCGCGCTCCCAGGCCGATGCATTGGGTCGGAGGCGATCCTTTGAGAAAGCCGACGCCATGTCGGCAATCATGGTCTGTTCTTCGCTAAGCTGCATGGCCTACCCCATGGTTGGAATGATGAAGGCCTGGTCGCCGATATCGCCTTCGGGCCAGCGCTGGGTGACGGTCTTGATCTTGGTCCAGAACTTCATCCCCTCAGTGCCATACTGATTTGTATCGCCAAAGGCCGAGCGCTTCCAACCCCCGAACGTATGGTAGCTGACTGGCACCGGGATCGGCACATTCACGCCGACCATGCCGACATTCACCGAAGCGGCAAAGTCACGAGCGGCGCGGCCATTGCGGGTAAAGATCGCAACGCCGTTGCCGTACTGGTGGTTGCTCGGCAGCGCGGCGGCTTCTTCAAGACTTTCGGCGCGCACAACCTGCAACACGGGGCCGAAGATCTCTTCCTCATAGGTTTTCATACCGGGCTTTACATTGTCGAACAGGGTTGGGCCGATGAAGAAACCATTCTCATAGCCTTGCAGTTCGAAACCGCGGCCATCAATCAGCAGGTCCGCGCCGTCTTCTTCTGCCCCGATGCGGATATAGTCCTCGACCTTGGCCTTATGGGCGGCGGAGACAACCGGACCATAATGGGCGTCCGCATCCGTCGAGATGCCGACCTTGAGCTTGCGCGCCTCATCGGAAATCCGCTCGATAAACTCATCGGCTGTTTTCTGGCCAACCGGCACGACGACCGGTAATGCCATGCAGCGCTCGCCAGCAGATCCATAGGCCGCGCCGACAATATCTTTCACCGCCTGATCCATGTTCGCATCCGGCAGGATGATGCCGTGGTTCTTGGCCCCGCCCATGGCCTGGACACGTGTTCCGTTGGCGGTGCCGCGGCTGTAAATGTACTGCGCAATATCTGACGAGCCGACAAAACTCACCGCCTTGATCGAGGGATGATCCAGGATGGCATCGACAGCGGTCTTGTCGCCATTGACGACATTCAGGACGCCGTCCGGCGCGCCAGCTTCAAGGAACAGCTCCGCCAGTCGCATCGGCACGGACGGGTCTTTCTCGGATGGCTTGAGGATGAATGTGTTGCCGGCCGAAATCGCCATGGCGAACATCCACATCGGGATCATCGCGGGAAAATTGAAAGGTGTGATCCCAGCACAAACCCCAAGTGGCTGGCGCATCGAATAGACATCAATGCCAGGCCCGGCAGCGCCTGTATATTCGCCTTTCTGGACCTGCGGCATGCCGCAGGCATACTCGACGACTTCAAGCCCGCGCTGCACATCGCCGCGTGAGTCTGCAATGACCTTGCCGTGCTCGGAGGAAAGTAACTCCGCCAATTCGTCCATATGCGCTTCCAGCAGGCGCTTGAATTCGAACATGACGCGGGCGCGGCGCTGTGGATTGGTCGCCGCCCAGGCCGGAAACGCTGCCTCGGCAGCCTCAATGGCGCCTGCCATTTCGGCCTCCGTCGCAAGGGCAACCTGCGCCTGAACCTCACCCGTGTTCGGGTTGTAGATATCGCTGAACCGGCCGGATGAGCCAGCAACCATCTGACCATTAATGAAGTGACTGACCTGGCGCATTTATTCCTCCTGATCCGCAGTTCGGACATGTTTATTCCACACATGACCCGGATTGCGCACATTATCTTTCCGGCTTGTTCCATCACAGGCATGAAATCGCAAGTCGATAAGACGTTTTGAAGCAAACGTGTCTGATACTGCCATAGCCGGATCAAAACACGAGTCGATAAAAAAGCCCCGGCGCGAGGCCGGGGCTTCTAAATGGTAGTCAGTTGGTCCTGGCTTAGAATTCGTAGCCGAGATCAATACCAAAGGTTGCTGGTTCGGAGGCATAGGCTGTGAAGGAACCAGCCGAGGAAGCACGGTAATATTCCTCATCACCGATATTCTTGCCCCAGATTGCCGCCGACCAGCCAGCATCGGACTGATACTTGATCCGGGCATTGATGATGGTTGGCACATCGATCAGGGCATGATCCGGGCTGTTGGCAACAAGGCTCCAGCTCTCATCCTCGAAATTGATGTCACCCGAGGCGATCAGCTCACCTGAGCCCATTGGCACGCTGAATAGGGCACCAATGCTGCCCTTGTATTCCGGCGCGTTCTTGAGGCTGAGTGTTTTCGCACAATCGATTGAAACAACGCCGCCGCAAGCTGGCGTGGCGCCGCTATTGGTCAAGCCGCCCGCCGATGACGTGCTAAGATCGGTATACTCCCCGTCGAGGATGCCAAGATTACCGTTCAGCTGGAAATTGTCGGTCACTTGCAAGGTTGCCTCGAATTCAAGACCCTGGATCTCAACACCTTCAACATTGAACCGGGTAAAGCCGAGACCTGGCACCGTCGCCCCGATTTGAAGATCGGTATAGTCGTTGAAGAAGTAGGCGGCGTTCAGGCGAAGACTGTCGTCAAACAGGTCCGACTTGAAGCCAATCTCAAACGAATCGAGCGTTTCTTCGCGGACAGGCAGGAACACAGCTGCTGGACTGAACGCATCCGGCGACCAGCCGCCCGACTTGAAGCCAGTTGAGAACTTGGCATAGCCCAGAACAGACTCATTGAAGCGATAATCGGCACCGATTGTATAGCTGACATTATCGAAGTCAGCTGAATCGGTCCGTGACAAACCGGACAAGAGTGCCTCGCCGTCAAAGTCCTTGGATTCGGATGTGAAGCGCAGACCGCCTGTCAGAGACAACTGGTCATTCACTTCATATGTACCCTGCCCGAAGATCGCATGGGAATCAGTCGACGAGTTCAGGGTGAACGGGAAGACAAAGACCGAGTCCAGCTGAAGGTCTTCGCTCCAGTAATAGTAGCCGACAACATAATTGAAGGGACCGTCATGGTTGGACGCCAAGGTGAATTCCTGGCTGAGCTGATCCTGATCGGTCATCTGCGTGAACGGGAAGCCGATGCGGGTCGACAGTTCATCATCCAACTGCCGGTATCCGGTCAAAGAGTTGAAGGTGAAATTACCCAGATTGCCCTCGATATTCGCAGAAATGCCTTGCGTTTTAGCCCGCTGGTCATAGGCCGTGAAACACCCAATCGGGGTGAAAGGGCCATTTCCTGGCGGACATACGGTGGCACCCAGAGGTTCGATGGTGAACAGGTTATTGTCGGCATCATTTGGCGGCGCTGCTGAATCAGGGATTGGATCAGAACGATCAATCGTTGAGTCCGCCGCAACGAAAATACTCCAGTCTTCATTGAAATTGTGCAGGAGGCTGGCGCGGAAGGACGCAATGTGCAGGCGGCCAACGTCCTTGCCCTGACCGGCATTGCCGCCATTCGGAATGACGGTATGGAAGCCATCACGCTCGCGCAGTAGGCCAGTGACACGGAAAGCAGTATTCTCGCCAAGCTGCATGTTTCCGGTACCGCGCAGGTCGAAGCGGCCATTGTCGCCAATCGTTGTGCGGATGTCACCACTATTCTCGAACTGTGGCTTGACCGATGTCAGCTTGATCGCGCCGCCAATCGTGTTGCGGCCATAAAGCGTGCCTTGTGGGCCACGCAGGACTTCGATCTGCTCCAGGTCAACCACGTCAAAGAGTGAACCTACGGAACGGCCGATATAAACTCCGTCCACATAGATTCCGACCGCCTGATCGACCGCGCCGCGGCTTTCATCCTCACCCACACCGCGCAGGAAAATACGGGCCGCGTTGGCTGTACCCGTATTTGTCGCAAGGTTGATGTTCGGGACCTGAAATTGCAGATCAAGCATATCCGCGACTTGCTTGTCCTCGAGCTGGACGGCCGAAAGCGCTGTTACGGCAATCGGGACATCCTGCAGATTTTCCTCGGTGCGCTGCGATGTGACGGTTACTGTGCCTAGGCGGCGCGCATCCGTTTCGCCTGAGTCTTGCGCGACCGCTGGTGCAGACCATGCGGCTGCGATGGCAAAAGCCGCCGCTGTTCCTATCAAATTCTTTTTCATCACCAAAATCTCCTCAAATTTAGGCATTGTTTTTGACCGGGCTTTTTTTATCTCCCGCACAAATGATATACCTTTTGCGCGAGATGTCCAACTTTGTCCGGTCATTTAATGCGGCAATGTTGTAAATCTGCCGCACCTGAGGCAGCACGCTTCATTCAGCGGCAGCAGGGTTTGGGAGACCGTTCACCAATAGGACGTCGAATGTGCCCCAATTATTGTTGATGCGTGCGCGCCTGAGCGCGTCATATTCCGGGCTGTTCCAGAAATCCCGCGCGTCCTGCGCCTTCTCCCATTTACTGATCACATAGCTCGGCGGGGCATAGTCACCCTCGAGGACTTCGATGCCTGGACCTCCCCCAATTGCGATATAGTGACCCCCATATTGCTCGTAGATGGGCGGTAACTTGGCTGCGTACCCTTCCATAAAGGCCGGGCGGTCATGCACTTCACCAAGCACGATCATGTAAGCTGGTGGTTCTGGCGCAGTTTCTTGTCCTTGCGCGATCTGCGGCTGAACGCCAACGCAAGCAGCAATACCAACCCCGCCTGCCAAGCCAAGTATCGCACCCAGAATAAAACTCTTCATAACTTCCTCCAATTGGCTAGACTTGCGCAAAAAGATATATCATTTGAATGAGAGATAGAATGCAAGCGGAATTCCTATGACCCACGATATGTCCCAACCGACCATGGTAACCTCAGACAAAACAGCGCGTGAGATATTCGAAGAGGTTCGCTCCAACCCTATGCGCGCGCGGTTCGGGTTTGGCGACAAGCTCGCTATCGTGAATGTTGACCCGCAAAAAGCGTACACACGGCCTGATCTCTACAAGACCGCCTACATCACGGACCCTCGTCAGATGGAGCATATTGATGCCATCTCAAACGCCGCACGTTCAAAAGGTCTGCCAGTGATCTGGACGCATGTTGCCTATATGGACAATGCCGCTGATGCCGGCGTCTGGGGCACGCGAACGGATACGCCGGACAGCCTGCAGAATATCAAATATGGCTCAGAGCGCACCGCGTTTGATGATCGTTTGACCATCGATCCGGCTGTGGATGCGGTCTACACCAAACGTATGCCGTCCGCTTTCTTTGAAACGCCGCTCAACAGTTTCCTGACATGGCACAAGGTCGACACGGTTGTTGTTACCGGCGGCTCAACGTCAGGATGCGTGCGCGCTACTGCGGTTGATAGTTTAAGTTATGGCTACCGCACCATCGTCCCGGAGGAATGCGTCGCCGACAAGCATGAGAGCTATCACTTTGCGAACCTGACCGACTTGCTGATCAAATATGCCGACGTTGTGCCGGTCAGCGAGGTACATGAGGCGATTGCGAGGTATCAGGGCTGATGCACGCTGATCCCAACCTCTATGATTATTGGCCCTATGAAGGACGGCCCAAGATCGTCTGGCCGGGCGGCAAGAAGCTCGCCTTCTGGATCGCACCAAACATAGAGTATTACGAATTTCAGCCGCCACATAATAACAAGCGTCCCGGCTGGCCACGTGGCAACCCGGATGTCGTCGCCTATTCACAGCGCACCTGGGGCAATACGGTCGGTCATTGGCGGCTGATGGATCTGTTCGACAAGTATGATCTACGCGGGAGTATCTCGCTCTCGGTGGGGCTTGTTGATCACCACCCGGAAATCATCGAAGCCGTGAACGAAAGAAACTGGGAGTTCTTCTCCCACGGCATTTATAACACGCGTTATTCGTATGGCATGTCGCCAGAGCAGGAAGTGGCGGTACTAACAGACAGTATCGAAACAGTTGAACGTGCAACCGGCAAACGTATCCGCGGCTATCTCGCCCCGGCGCTGACGCATACCGAGCATACGCTGGACCTGATCGCCGAGCATGATTTCTGGTATACGTGCGATCTGTTCCAGGATGATCAGCCCCAGCCGATCAAGACCAAGACCGGAAAGCTGGTGTCGATGCCCTACTCGCTGGAAGTGAATGATGTCATCACATATTCGGTCCAGGGTTGGAGCCCGCAGCGCTACACAGATCTGCTGATCAAGCATTTCGATCAGTTGCTGAAGGAAGGCGAACAGTCCGGAACCGTGATGTGTATCCCACTGCACGCCTATCTGGTCAGCCAACCGCATCGCCTGCGCGTGTTTGAAGAGGCGCTGAGGCATATTTGCAGCCACCGCGATGATGTCTGGTTCACAACGGGCGCAGAGATCGCTGAATTCTACTGCGAGAACTATTGGGATCAGACATTGGCGGATGTCGCAGCCCGAGGTGTCGCGACGGGAGGAACCGGCTTTGTCCCAATCTCCTAGCAAAATGCCTGATGACTATCTGATTTACCCACACCGTAAGCCTGGCATGGATAACCCGCACTATGGCTGGGAGCCTGCCGACAGACGCGCGCCGGTTTACTTGAAAGATGGGACCAAAGCGATCGCCACAATCATTGTGCCAGTCGAATTTTTTCCTCTGAACCCGCCTTCCGTGCCGTTCAAACACCCCGGCGCGATGAAGACGCCCTATCCGGATCTGCGCCATTTCACGACGCGGGATTACGGCAACCGTATCGGCATTTTTCGCCTAATGCGCGAATTTTCGGCAACGGGCGTGACGGCCACGTTCGCGGTAGATGCCGAGATTGCAAAACGCTATCCGCCACTCATCGATGCCATTAAAGCGGGCGGGCACGAGGTCGCGGCCCACGGTGTATCTACCGCACATATTCATCATGATGGCCTGAGCGAGGCTGAAGAGCGAGCGCTCATCGCCGATGCGCGATCAGTGTTCCCAGATGCCACGACCTGGATGAGCCCGGCGCGAAACGAGAGCTATCGCACGCTCGATCTCCTCACTGAGGCAGGTTTCAATACTGTACTCGACTGGGAGGCCGACCAGCGTCCGCTTGCTATGAGAACAGCAAACGGTTCGATCACCGCGCTGCCCCACTATGGCGAGCTTGGCGATTTCAAACTCTTGCTTGATCGCTCGCAATCCGAAGACGATTGGGCTGAGCAGATTATCGAAGCGGCGCAGTATAGCGTCGACCTGCACGATAAAGAGGGCGCCGCCGCCCTCGCCTTCACGATGACCCCCTATGTGCTTGGGCAGCCGTTTCGAATACATGCCGTACGTAAAATCCTCAATGCACTCGCTACAAGCACAGGCCTAAAGCTAATGACCGCCGCTGATAGTATACGCACATTTCAGGACGCCTCATGACCCGCCGTGAACTTCTTCTCAGTGCCGGAGCGGCGACTTTAGCTGCTCCCGTTCTCGCCCAAGGAAACCCATCAATGCGCTATACCGCTCTTGCCCTTCAAACTGTTTGCGATGCGGTCAATCAGGACAGCACGATTGAAGACGCACACGCACGAATAGAGCTGGCAATTGGCCGTGTCCGGGGCCAAATCGGCTCAGCCCGGGGCTTTCTGAAAGGCTTCAATGGCTATGATGTAAAACTGGTTGTCTTGCCTGAATACTGGATGACTGGGTTCCCACTCGGGGAAACGCGCGAAGAATGGCAGGATAAGGCCGCTATTCCCATGGAAGGCGCTTTTCCAGATAAGCTAGCAAGCCTCGCCCAGACTTTTGGCATCTATCTTTGCTCCAACCATTACGAGACTGATCCGAACTTTCCGGATCTCTATTTCCAATCGAACGTGATCTACGGCCCTAATGGCGATATTGTGCTGCGCTATCGCAGGATGATTTCACTGTACACACCAAGCCCTTATGACGTCTGGGACAAGTATCTGGATATCTATGGCGAGGATGCCGTTTTCCCGGTCGCACACACGGAAATTGGCGTGCTTGGATCGATTGCCAGTGAAGAAATTCTCTATCCAGAGATTGCCCGGATGCAGGCCTTTAAGGGCGCGGAGATATTCTGCCACCCAACCAGCGAAGTCGGCGCGCCCACGCTGACACCAAAGCACATTACAAAGAAGGCACGTGCAATCGAGAATATTGCCTACGTCGTTTCCGCCAACAGCGCCGAGATAATCGGTACGCCAGTGCCCAGCGCATCAACTGACGGCATGTCAATCGTGCTCGACTGGTATGGCCGCAGTCTCGCAGAGGCGAACCAGGGCGAAACCCTGAACGCAAATGCCGTATTGGACATTGGCGCGCTGCGGGAAACCCGGCGTAAGACAGGCATGACCAATACGCTGTCGCGCCTTCCTAATGCGGCTTTTGCAAGCGGATACGGGCAAGCCAATCATGCGCCGGCCAATCGCACACCTGATGCTCAGATGATTGAACGCGCTGACGCTATCGCCCAGCAGCAAGCTGTCATAGATCGCCTCGTTGCCAGCGGCGTTTTGAAATAGGAGACGACCATGCCGACCTTTCCCAAGCAGCCCCCTGAAGTGCCTCGGCTCCCGCAAAAATGCTATCTCGTGATTTGCCGGGACGGTCCTGACAGTGCCAAACCGCGCCTTGATCATCTTGCCGGGCATTTGCAGCATGTCGAGGACAACTGGACGCGCTATATTACGGCCGGCCCGATCCGAGAGCCGGGCGGAGAAGCGCTGGTTGGTTCGGTTTTTCTAGTCCTCGCCGACGATATTAGCGATGCACAGGCGCTGATGAATGGCGACCCCTACCTGACCTGCGGCATGTATGAATCGATTGAATACAAGGAGTTTTCCAACTCGATCGGCCAGTATATTGGCGGCAAGATCTGGGGTAGCCCTGACTCTGTCGCTCACCGCGCCGCCGGCGGGCCAACGAATGATCTTTCCAAGGGGCTAGGAGAATAGCCTCTATACTCGCGCCTAGATTGCAGGCATCTGTGTCCTTGCACTCTGAATCAACTGAACTGGCAAGACAAACACAATGGCCCGGACTCCCATGCTGAAACTCAAACCCAGCCAGATCGACGAGAAATCAGGAACGCCGCTATACCAGCAGATCTATGATATTCTGCGCAAGAAAATCCTCGATGGTGGCCTCGCGCATGGTGATCATCTGCCAGCCGAGCAGGACGTAACGCAAATGCTGGGCGTTTCGCGGATCACTGTAAAGCGCGCGATGAACGAACTCGCTGTCGCCGGTCTGGTCAGACGTCAACGGGGCATTGGTACCGTCGTCACCTATGATGCCAACGGGTCGATGATCAAAGGCAGCTTTGAGACAATGATCGACGGACTGACGCGCATGGGTGTTGAGACCAGCGTTAAACTGCTCGATTGCACAGTGGGCACAGCCAGTCCTGCCATTCGCGGCGCGCTGAAGCTGAAAGCCGGGGAAAGTGTGCAGAGGATCGTTCGCGTAAGGTCGATGGACGGCGAACCCTTCTCTCATCTTATAACCTATATACCTTATGATGTCGCTCAAGGTTATGAGGAGTCCGAGCTGACAAGCCAGTCCTTGATCAAGCTTCTGGAAAAGGCAGGTCATGGACCTGTCGAAGCCGAACAAAGCATTTCAGCGGCAGCAGCGGAACCAGCGGTTGCAGCAACGCTCGGCGTTGCGCCCGGGTCACCTTTGCTACGCATCCACCGCGTCATGAGCGACAAGAGTGGACGACCGGTTCAGGACATTACGGCCCATTACCGCGCTGATCGTTTCGAATATCACATGCGCCTGACCCGTAATGATGCCGCTCAAACAGACTGGAAGACCGAAAAATAGCGCAAGGGTCTCGCCTAAACCGATTTAAATGATATATCTTTTAAATCGGAGGATCGCATGACCGATCAGGCGCTTTTTGCACTCTTGCATATTCTCGTCTTTGTCTACTGGCTGGGCGGCGACCTGGGCGCATTCTATACAAGTCATTTCCTGACCCGGCCTGGCGTGAGTGCCGATCGGCGTATGATGGCGGCCAAGATTGTCGGTGATGTCGATATGGCACCGCGGAGCGCGCTGATCCTGGCATTGCCAACAGGTCTTGTGCTTGCCGAGAGCAAGTCATGGATGAGTCTGGGTTGGCCAGTCACCATCGCCATCTGCCTTGCCGCGGTGGTCTGGCTGGCTCTCGCCTGGAAATTACATCTCAGCCATGGCGGCGCGCCGGGCTGGATGAAGAATCTGGATCTCGCCATCCGTTGGCTCCTGATCATTGGTCTAACCGCCACAGCAATCTGGGTCCTGTTCGGCGAAACAAACATCCCCGCCTTTCTGGCCATCAAGATGCTATTGCTTGCGGGTTGTATTGGCCTCGGTCTGTTCATTCGCGTTGTATTGCGCCCGCTTGGTCCTGCACTGATGGGACTATCGGGTAAGAATGCCGAAGCTGCCGAAGCCAGTCTTGCCCTCACTCTCAAGCGCGCCCGGCCGCTGGTAATGGCCATCTGGCTGCTCTTGCTGCTCGCCGCCTTCTTCGGCCTCTGGACGCCGACCTCATTCTAGGAGACTCTCAAACTATGCCTGACGATATCAAATCCATCAGCGACCTGCCCGGCGTTCTGAAGCAGAAACTGGGCGAAAACGGTCTGCAGGAGGATACTGCCACACGCGAGCTGATGAGCCAGGACATCTGGCACAAGGGTGACACTGCGGCCTTTGTTGCGTCGCCGTCCAACCTAGAGGATTTGCAGGCGGTCGTGTGTGCCGCCTATGAGCGCGGAATATCGCTCAACCCGCGCGGTGGCGGCATGTCCTATACCAAAGGCTATACGCCCGACCGCGACAATGTCGGCATTCTCGATATGTCGAAACTCGACCAGATTATCGAGATCAATACAGACGACATGTATGTCTCGGTTCAAGCCGGCGTGACCTGGGCGCAACTCTATGAGGCGCTGAAGAAGCAGGGCGTGCGGACACCTTTCTGGGGGCCGCTTTCCGGCATCTCCTCAACGATTGGTGGCGGCCTGTCACAGAACAACGCCTTCTTCGGCGCTGGCAAATACGGCACGACAGGCGATAGCGTCCTTTCTGTCACGGTCATTCTGGCGGATGGCACACTGGTGCGGACCGGCACAGGCGGCACCAAAAATGGCAAGCCTTTCTGGCGGCATTACGGACCCGACCTGACAGGTCTATTCTGCGGTGATGCCGGGACGCTTGGCTACAAGGCAGAGATCACGTTCCGCCTGATCCCTCTACCGCAAGCAGACGAACATGCGAGCTTTGAGTTTGCGACACGCGACGCCTGCGCACAGGCACAGGCTAGGATGATGCGCGAGGATATTGCCTGCGAAATCTACGGCTTTGACCCCAACCTGACCAAGGTGCGCATGGCACGCGCCAGCATCCTGGCCGACGCGAAGTCCCTGACCAATGTCATCAAGGGGCAAGGCTCAATTCTGAAGGGCCTGAAAGCCGGGGCCAAAGTTGCCATGGCCGGGCGCGGCTTCATGGATAAGGTCGACTATTCACTGCACGTTTCGGTCGAGGGGCGATCAAAGACCGGCGTCAAAGAAGATATGGCGGTTCTGAAAAAGATCGCCAAGGATCTTGGCGGCAAGGAGATCGAAAACTCTATACCAACCATCATACGCGCCAATCCGTTTGGTCCATTGAACAACATCCTCGGGCCACAAGGCGAGCGCTGGGTCCCGATCCATGGCATTGTTCCAGTTTCGGAGGGCGAGGCGA
The DNA here is from genome assembly GCA_964350465.1 of uncultured Hyphomonas sp. Classification (GTDB taxonomy): domain Bacteria; phylum Pseudomonadota; class Alphaproteobacteria; order Caulobacterales; family Hyphomonadaceae; genus Henriciella. The sequence goes on along the minus strand of CAYGKE010000004.1, from coordinate 42,916 downwards.
CCTGGCGGGACATCGAAACCCGCTTCGACGCCATGCGCGATGAGTTGGACATGCATGACATCCTGACCGGGTATCTCATCACCAGTCTCGGCACGACCGGCTATCTGATCGAGCCGGTATTTATCTGGCCGGAAGAGATCTGGGACATACACGAGCAAACAGTTGAACCGGATGTCGCCAAACGCGTCACACGGTTTGAAGCCAATCCGGAAGCCACGGCGGTCGTTCAGAAAGCGCGACAAGCCGTCCTTGACGTCTTTACGGAGCATGGCGCGGCGCATTTCCAGATTGGACGAACCTACCCCTATCGCGAAGGCCGGGACGAAGCGACGTGGAAACTACTCGAAGCGATCAAGCAGGCTGTCGATGACAAGGGCATTGTAAACCCTGGCGCGCTGGGGCTTGGCTGAAACATGTCCAGACAGCTACAGGCGCGCAATCCCCGCACAGGCGAGCAGGATTTCTCCTTTGCAGCGGCAAGGCTGGAAGAGATCAACGAGACCGCGAACCATTTGCGCGGGTCGGCACCGGGTTGGAGGGCCATGACGCTTGAGCAGCGCGGCAACAAGCTCGCCAATCTCGCACGTGCCATTGATCAACATGCCCATTCGATTGCGGCAGCCCTGGAAATTGATACGGGCCGCCGCCGCATCGCGCTTATGGAAGTGAAAGGCGCTGCGGGCGCGATTCATGGCTGGCTGGCGCAGGCACCGGGCCTAATGCCAACTGGCTGGACCGAGGGACGATCAAACCCGGCCATCCGCCATGCGCCGCAATTTGTTCCCTATGAACTGGTCGGCGTCATCTCACCATGGAATTTTCCACTGACGCTGAGCATGATCGATACGATCCCAGCTCTGCTCGCGGGTTGTACAGTGATGATCAAACCTTCGGAAGTGACACCTCGCTTTGTTGACCCACTCCTTACCGCGATTGAGCAGGCCGGCATGAGTGATGTTCTGACCTTCGTTCAGGGGGACGGAGAGACAGGCGCGGCGCTGATCAATGCTGTTGATGCGATCTGTTTTACCGGTTCGGTCGCAACGGGCCGCAAAGTTGCTGCGGGGGCCGCCGCCAACATGATCCCGGCTTTTCTGGAGCTTGGTGGCAAAGACCCGCTGATCGTTACGGAAAGCGCCAATCTTGACTTGGCAACGGATGCCGCTTTGCGCGGGTCCGTGCTGTCCACTGGCCAAGCCTGCCAATCGATTGAGCGCATCTATGTGGCGAAGCCACTCTACGCAGCTTTTGTCGAACGCCTGACCCAAAAAGCCAAGGCTGTGCGGCTGAACTGGCCTGACATTTCGCAAGGCGAGATCGGGCCGATCATCTTTGACAAACAGGCCGACATTCTGCGCGCGCACATTGAGGATGCGAAAGAAAAAGACGCTCGCATCCTGACCGGCGGCGAGATCGAAACGCATGGCGGTGGCCTCTGGCTACGCCCAACGGTGATTGCCGATGCCACGCATGAGATGAAAGTCGTGACCGAGGAAACCTTTGGCCCGATCATGCCTGTATTGGTTTTCGATACAATTGAAGAGGCCATCACCAAAGCCAATGACAGCGAATATGGTCTTTCGGCAGCCGTATTTGCTGGCACACTTGAGGAGGCCGAGGCGATCGGTCGCCAGATAGATGCCGGCGGTGTCAGCCTCAACGATGCGGCACTGACGGCGCAGTTTCATGAAGCCGAGAAGCACAGTTTCAAACTCTCCGGCATGGGCGGCAGCCGGATGGGTCCAGCCGGTTTCCAGCGCTTCTTGAGGCGCAAGGCATTGATCGCTAATACTGGCGCACCGGCCGCGATACAGGCCTTTTCCGAGGATGCCATGTGACCGCTTCAATCCGCCTAGATCTTGCGCCGCCCTTTGCCGAAATCGTCCTCAACCAACCCGCCAAGCGCAACGCGCTCAGTGTCGAGATGTGGTCAGCAATCCCGAAGCTTGTGGCGCAAGCGACAGCCAACCCCGATGTCAAAGTCCTGATCTTACATGGCGGTGAGGCAGGCGCTTTTGCAGCGGGCGCGGACATATCCGAATTTGAAACCATCTATGCGACAGCTCAAAGCGCCAAGGCTGCGGGACAGAGAATTGATGCAGCATTGCGCACCGTCGAGGACTGTCCCAAGCCGACCATTGCCGCGATTGACGGGGCCTGTGTTGGCGGCGGGGTCAGTCTCGCCATGGCCTGCGACCTGCGTGTCGCTTCCGAGGGCAGCAAGTTTGGTGTCACTCCAGGAAAACTTGGCTTGGTCTATCCGGCCGGTGATACGCGCCGCCTGTTGCAAGCAATCGGACCCGGCGCAACCAAGGACATTCTGTTTACCGGGCGCATTTTTTTGGCTGAAGAGGCCAAATCTATGCGCTTGATTGATCGCCTAGCCACGAAAGGTGAGGCGCTGCAGACGGCACGCGAATTTGGCGAGCAGATCGCTGCGATCTCGCAATGGTCCACGCGTGCGACAAAAAAGATGATACGGGGCCTGCAATCCGGCTGGATCGATGATCAGGCCGAAGCTGAAGCGCTGTTTCTGGAAGGGTTCTCAAATGCCGACTTCAAGGATGGCTACAAAGCCTTTCTAGAAAAACGGCCACCAAAATTCACGCTCTAGTCAAACCCTGGCGGCATTGGTGGCAGACCGATCCGTGCTTCCATGGCAGCCGCCACGGCCAGTGTTTCGGCATCTCTGCCTTCTGGCCCGATGACCTGCATTGAACATGGTAAACCGGTTTCGCTAAGCCCCGTATAGATTGCTGTCGCAGGCAGCGCCGCAAAATCGGCCCATGCTGTAAAGTCAGCTTGATTGGCGGGCACTTCCTCGTCGAATGCGAAAGCGAGCTGCGGCGCAGTTGGGGCCAGGACGAAATCGACTTTCTCGAAGATCGCTCCGGCGGCCTCCCTTATATTGCGGATATGCGCATAGGCGGCATCGACCTTTTGGGCGGATTGCGCCGCGCCCCATTCAAGGAGTTTTCGGAACGTCTGACTGAACCCCTCTGGATCCGTTTTTAGGCGCTCGACATGGATTGCGTGGCCCTCGATTTCTGAGATCAGGAGGCCCGCCCGGCGAGATTTTCCGTAGGCATAGGCGGGTGGCTCAATCTTGATCTGTAAACTGTCGCCGAGTGTTTCTAGCGCGTTGCGGAACCCATCCTTTACGGTCTGAGCGCATTCGATTTGGCCGGTTCCGTGCCAGACCCCAAAACTCGCCTGATCAAGATCGGGGATGGGGATACTCATCGACTTTCCCGCAAGCACTTCCAGAATCTGCGCAAGACCACTGACCTGCCGCGCATGCGGGCCGACATGGTCGAGCGTGTGGGACAAAGCCAAAACGCCATCATCCGGCACAAGACCGGTTGTTGGCTTGTGCCCCTGGATGCCGCAATAGGCAGATGGAATTCTGACCGAGCCCATTGTATCAGAGCCGAGCGCCGCATCGCATAGACCAGCAGCAACCGCGCAACCCGATCCACCTGATGACCCGCCGGGCGTTACACCCTCGCGCCAGGGGTTTTGCGTCCGACCAAAGACTTCATTGTCTGTCGTGGCACCAAGCGCGCCTTCATGCATGTTGATGATGCCGAGGATGATCGCGCCAGCGACCTTTAGGCGTCTGACAACCTCGGCATCCGCCGCCGCAATGTCATCCTTATAGGCGCCAATCCCTGCATGATGCGGCAGGCCCGCGACCGCGATATTTGCTTTTACCGCAATGCACCAGCCATCAATTGGCGAGAGAAGTGCACCAGCTTCGGCGCGGCGCTCTGCTGCTTCGGCCTCCGCTTTCGCCTCATCAAGACGCAAATGGATGAAAGCATTCAGACCCGGATTGAAGCGCGCAATCCGGTCTTTGTAAAAGGCAAACCGTTCTTGCGGGCTCACTTAAAACGCTCATCGATCAGGCGGATGGGTTTCTGGCGCACTTCAGTCTGGGTCAGAGCGGAAAGCTCGCCCGGACCTGAGAGTTCAACGCCGCAATCGATGCCGATCTTCTGTTTTAGAAACGCCTTGAATTTGCTGACCTCACTGTCACCGCGCGGGCCGTTCACTTCGGCGCAGACGATGAACTCGTCGCGGCCTGAAGCATCACGCTCAGCCTTGCAGATAAACTCGCCAGCAAAGCTGTCGACCTCCTCAAGCAGTGGGCCCATGGCCTGCGGGAAGATATTGATGCCTCGGATCTTCACCATATTATCTGAACGACCAAGAAAGCCTTCAATGCGCTTGAAGTTCAGACCCAGTGATGAGTTACCAGTCTTCACCTTGGTCACATCGTGTGTGTTGAAGCGAATGATCGGATAAATGTCATCCTTGTAGAGACAGGTGCAGACCATGTCGCCTGACTCACCCTCGGCAACGGGAAGGCCGTCCTCAATGCCGCAAACCTCAAGATATTGCGCGTCCTCCATGACATAGAGACCGTCCCGGTCCGGGCCTTCACCGGCAATACAGCCGGTATCGCCAACGCCGTACCAGTCATAGCATTCGACCCCACCCCAGGACTGCGACAGGCCTTGCTTGTCCTCGCGGCCAAGATGACCGGATACCATGCGGATTTTGAGATCCTTGACGGGATCGATGCCTTGTTCGGCAGCAACCTTGGCGAGCTTCTTGATATAGTCGGCAAAACCGACAATCACGGTCGCCCCAAAGTCTCGCATCAGCTCGACCTGACGAACAGAGCGCGTTTCGACACCTGTGCCCGCCGACATGAAAATCGCGCTGGTCCAGTGAATGACGCTTTCGCGGACATAGTGACCACCATTGATCATGCCATGACCATAGACCGAGTGGACGACATCATCCGGGCGCAGACCCTGAAAGCGGTAAAGACGCCCGAGCAGCAGGTTCTGTGCTTCACGCGATTTCGCCCCAAACAGCAGCACTTGCGGTGTGCCAGTCGTGCCGGATGTCGTATGCATGATGACCGGTGGGCGGCCGTCTTTATGGCTTTCGAACCCGGAGAAATCGCCAAGCGGCGGTGTGCGGGCGATTGACGCCATGATGTCTGATTTGTCGAATACCGGAAGCTGAGGCAGTGTCTCCAGACCCTTGATGTCACCCGGCTCGACCCCGGCTTCGCCCCAGAGTCTCTGATAGAACGGGACTTTCCAGGCCCGGTCCACGCAACGCGCAAATAACCGTTCCTGATGCGTGCGGATCTCGTCTTTGCTCTTCTTGGCAAAGGCCAGGAAATCGTCACCAATGGGGTGATCCTTTTGCAGGGCATTCCAATCGACGGAATTAAAATAGGTCTTGTGTTGAGCAGCCAAGGTCAGGCCTCCTGTCCAGCAGATAGTCGGGAGAGGATGCGCGCATCCTCAAGGGTTTCGAGTGTTTCGGTGAGCGCAATGAGTCTTGCAGCGATGTCTGATCTTGGGGCGCCAAACCCGAAATCGACACAGGCACGGAACTTGGTGAGATGCGCCTCATGCGTCATCGGATCAGATGGCGACCCATAGAGCGCATCAATCCGCGCCTCGACCAAGCGGCCGTCTTTAAGCGTCGCAACCGCAACTTGCGGCTTAAAGGCAGCGGGGTTTGTTGAACCATCATCAATCACTTCGATCTTCTGGCCAAGCGCGTGAACATCCGGGTCGCGCAGTGCCGCTTCACTGAAGTCATCCAGGCCGACATTGCCGCTTATCAGCGCTACGGCACCGGAATACTGAAAACAGAGCCGGGCATAATTGACGCCCATACCAGCTTTCAGAGGGCGTCCAACCAGACGTTTGATAATTGGCGGTGCCGTCAGCGTTATCTTTTGGATATCATCAGCGCGCGTGCCCTGCTCGCGGAGTTTTTGCATCAGGACGATACCGCCCTGCGCGGCTCGGCCGGTGGGGAAGGGTTTGTGGCTGACCTCGGCAATTCGCCAGGTCTTGCCGAGTGACGCGATTACTTCTGTGGGATTAGATTCATCCTCAAACAAGTTGAAATAACCAAACGGACCTTCCAGACTGTCATGCGGACCCGGTATGCCATTGCGGGCAAGATCGCACGCCATGATCGCGCCGCGTGCGGCATTTCCAATCTGGATCGGTAGAGCAGGTTTGCCTTCGACATGCGCCTGCATGGTGCCGGAACAGAAAGCCAGCGCATAGCCGAGTGCGTCTTTTGTCTGCTCTGCAGTGAAGCTACGCAACCGCGAGATACCGAGTGTCGCACCAAAGATGCCGGCATTGGCAGGGCGGAAGAATTTGATCGGGCTGGTTACTGACACACCGATACCAGTGGCGAGGTCTGCCGCAACGACTAGCGCCATTGCGAGCTCCTTGCCGCTGACCTTCGCATTGCTACCGTCCACTTCGGCCATGATGGCTGCAAGAATCGTCGCCATTGGATGCACAACAGCGGGCTCGTGAACGCAGTCAAACTCCTGACAATGAATCTGAAAGCCATTGATAAAAGCAGCATTAGCCGGTGTTGTCTGAAAGCTGCCCTGACCCCAGACCCAGGCGTCGCCGGAACCGGCCCACTCAGCCGCCGACGCACGTACATTATGCGTCAACGGAACGACGGCCCCGGCAATCCCGACGCCAAGTGAATCCAGTAGATAGGTTTGAGCAGCTATACGCGCCGCCTCGGGCATGGCTTCATAGCGCGCCGTCAGACCATGGTGAACAAAGGCAGATACCATATCCGTCATGTCAGCGCCTCCCGCACAGCCTTCAACAGATTCGCGGCGCTGTCGTTTGGGCCAAGGTTATTGACCTGCGCAATCAGCGCTTTGGCTTGGCCATCGTCTAAACCACCAACCTGCATAAGTGTTGTAGCCTTGGTATAAATTTGCTCAGCGGTGACGGGGTTCTCCGGATCACCCAAAGCATCCGGAACTCTGGCAATTTTACCCTCTGCCGAGACTTCGGCACCGTAACGATCGGGATAGGCCGAGGCATAGGGTTCGCCGACACTGACACTCACGCGGGCCCGGATATCGGTAATCTCAGGATCGCGGACCGTCGCCATTTCAAAGTCTTCAAGCTGCGGCGCGCCTCGCGTCAGACAAATGGCAACTACATGCTGTAATGAAAACTTCGCCTGATGCGGTGTTTGAGGGTTAGGCCGGTCACAGAATTTCAAGGCATCCCCATAGGTGCGCACGTCGATCTTGTCACTGCCTGCGTCTTCAATCTGGCCAGCAAGTTCAAGCGCCGCATCAATGGTTGGGTGGGCATGCCGACAAGCGGGCCACGGTTTGAAGCTGACATCATGGATCAGCCAGTCGCTTTCATACTCAGCCAACACAGTGTGTGGATTTGCGCCCTGGCACATGGCGGCAAAAAAGCCCTGCTCGCCCTCAAGGATCGACAATGGTCCCTTGAAACTCGCAGCTGCCAGTTCAGCCGCTTCAAGCCCTGCCCGCGCCGCATGGGCCGTGTGCAATTGCTTGCCCATACTGAAGGTCTCGTGCCGGGTTTGCCATAGACCTGCGGCCTGGCTCAGGGCGAGCGCCATGGCCTGAGCAGTCTGTTCTTCATCGAGTTCAAGAAGGCTGGCAGATGCGGCGGCAGCTCCGATCGACCCGCACGTGCCTGTACTATGCCAAAAAGCGTAATGGCTCAGCCCGACCGCGCGGCCGAGCCTAATCGTCGCCTCATAACCGCGAACGATGGCAGTCAACAGTGCGTTGCCATTGTGACCTTCGGCAAGCGCCAAAACGGCAGGAATAATAGCTGGTCCGGGATGCAGGATGGCGCGTTTGTCAACATCATCCATTTCAAGAATATTGCCTAAACCGCCCCAGTAAAAGGCATCCCCGCTTCGGCCCTGCCCCTTGGTGCGCCGCAGCACCTCGCCCGGCACCTCTTTTGCTCCGGCAACCGCACACCCGATCCAGTCAGTCAGATGCAATCGCGCACGGTCGACCGTCGCAATATCCACAGGCCGTGCCAAATGCTTGGCCAGGGATTGCAAGATCGTTTGTGATTGCATTTGTCCGGACATTTTATTGTGCTAGCATAAGTTACAAGCTTGAGTGAACCCGAAAACTAACCCAAGACAGGAATAAATGACGCATCCGCCGCTCTTATCCACGCTAAAAGAGTTCCGTTTGAGCCTGCCAGGCAAAGCAAGGCTATATGTTGGCGGCTGTAGCGGTGAGCCGTTGGCCGTCGCGGACGCGTTCAGGCAAGTGCCTCAGCTTGCTGCGGGTGTGACTTTTCTCGGGATATGGATCCCAGGTGTCAACCAGACGGATTGGGCAAACCTGCACGAGGATGCGAGGGCAGAAAGCATTTTTCTCTCGCCAGCACTACGCGGCAGTTTCGAAGCTGGCAAAACCGACTTTCTGCCGCTTAGTTATACGCAAAGCTGGACATGGCTGGAGACAACGCCCCTGCATGGCGCAATCATCATGGTCAGCCCGCCTGACGCTGGCAACCGTGTCAGCCTTGGTGTCTCGTCTGATTTTGCCGGTGCCGTTCTGGAGCGACAGGATGTGCGCTGTATGGCCGTGATCAACCCGCATCTGAAAACGCCGCAAGATGCACCACATGTCCCACTATCGCGCTTTACACATGTTGCTGAGGACGATACGCCGCTGGTTCAGGTTCCACCTAAAAGCTTGCCGCCTGCCTTCGCCTCGATTGGCAGACACATCGCATCACTGATTGACGATGGCGACACGTTGCAATTCGGGCTTGGCAATGTTCAGCAAGCGGTCCTTGAAGCGCTGCGTGATCGCCGCGACCTGCGCATCCATGCTGGCATGATCTCTGACCCTATACTGGGCCTACTCGATGCGGGGGCCATCGCTGACTATCCAAGCGCAATTACAACCGGGGTCGCGATCGGAACTGACACGCTGTACGCGCGCGCCGCGCATGATCGCCGCATTCGCTTTCAGCCCGTCAGCTATACGCATTCGATCACAACACTGGCCGCCATTCCCAAACTCAAAGCGATCAATTCCTGTATCGAGATCGACCTTTTCGGCCAGGTCAACGCAGAATTCATCGGCGGGCGACAGGTCTCGGGCACGGGTGGTCTGGTCGATTTCCTGCGCGGCGCCGCAGCTTCACCACAGGGGCGAGGGATTATCGCGCTCACCTCAACCGCAAAAGGCGGGAGCATCAGCCGCATCGTCCCTCGCCTGGCACCAGATGCCACCTCCATTACGCGAGCCGATATCGACACTGTGGTCACAGAGCACGGGATCGCCAGCCTAGCTCACAAATCGCTGGACCAGCGCGCCAAGTCACTTATCTCTATCGCCGATCCAGCGCACCGAGATCATCTTGCCAGCGACTGGGCGGCAATCAGGAAAGCAATGTAATGGCTAAGCCGAAACAACCACGCTACCGGGAAATGGCTGACAAGTTCCGGGCTCAGATTGTGAATGGCAAGCTGAAACCGGGCGACGCGCTGCCGACGGAAATGGAGATTTGCGAGACCTATTCGGTGTCTCGGCATACCGCGCGTGATGCACTTAGGATCCTTGTCGAAGAAGGCAGGATCGAGCGCCGCCGGGGCGCAGGAACAGTTGTCTCCGCAGCATCTGCACCGGCCTTCGCCCAACCGATCGGCGACTTCGACTCGATCCTGCAATATGCCCGAGACTCCCAGTTCGAAGTTACGGTCATGCAAGATGCTGACGATGAAACACTGGACCGGCTTGGCCTAACCGGCGCTTACAAGCAGCTGATCGGATTCAGACGGGTTAAGGACCAGGCACCTCAGGCTATCACGGCCGTCTATATTCGAAGTGATCTTTCCCCTGACCGCGAGACCATCGAGGGTTTGTCCGGCTCGATATCAGAGTGGATCGAGGATAAGCATGGCGTCGGCGTAGATCGCGTCGTGCAGCGTATGGAAGCCGTGGCACTCAATGCCAGCCAAGCCAAACGGCTAGGCACCGATCAAGGCTTTCCCGCACTCAGAACGGTCCGTCGTTACCGCGACAGCAAGGGTAAAATCATCCTGTTTTCAGAGAGCCTTCACCCGGCTGGCCGTTTCGCGTATGAAATGCGCCTTGACCGCACCCGCGGTTAGAAAACAGGAGCCTGCCCATGTCGCTTGGAAATTTTTCCGTCAGCCTTGCTGTGAAAGACCTGACTGCCTCGATCAAGTTCTACGAGACATTGGGCTTTTCGATGTATCATGACCAGACCGCTCACAACTGGGCCATCCTGAAATCACCCACAGCGACGATTGGCCTGTTCCAAGGCATGTTTGAGAAGAACATCCTGACTTTCAATCCGGGCTGGGACGCTGACGCACAGCCGCTGGATTCATTCGAAGATGTGCGCGACATTCAAAAGCGTCTGAAAGCCAGCGGAATTACGCCGGTCAGCGAAGTCGACGAGGCCGGGTCCGGGCCCGGCTCCTGCATGATTGTTGATCCGGATGGAAACCAGATCCTACTTGATCAGCATGCTGGATAGTTAGCCAACTCTCGTCTCGTTACAAAGTGTACGGCGATACAGCTTGCCATCCCTGAACCAGTGCCAGGTCCGTGCGCGATGTTTGCCGGTATCACCCATCATGATCACTTCAAAGAAGTTTGACCCAGGCTCATCCTTACGTTGCAGATTGAGCATGATCAGACCATCATGGGTTTCCCAGCTCGGTCCCTTGAAAGCCGGTGTGTCATACCAGAGCTTGTCATCTCGCGGGATGCCTTCGAACATGTCATCGCGCGTGCGGCCATCATCCCACATGAAGTGAATGTGTTGGCGATAGAAGACATCGCCGCCATCGTCAGGAAACTCGCAGACAACCCGGGTGCGGTGCTGATCTTCGATCTGCGCGTCAGCGTCAATGTGCGTGTAGGTCCCTTCCCAAATACCCTCGTGTGCTCGCGTCGCGGCAAACATGTCCTTTGGATAGATTGGCATCAGATCACTCCTTTGGCTTTGAGGCCGGCAATGGCTTCGGGGGTAAGTCCGGCCTCGTCAGCAATGGCCTGGCTGTCTTCCCCGAAGCCAGGGACGCGAGTGTCCGGCTTTGGTGGTTCATCTCTGAACTTGATCGGTGGGCCGATATGGCGATGGCCCTGAGTATCGGTAAAAACCATGCCGCGTTCTGCCGTGAACGGATCATCGAAAGCATCCTTCAGGCTACGTACCCACGACCAGGCGCAGTCAAGCGGCTCCAGAAACGCTTGCCAATGCGCTAGAGGCTTGGACTTGAAAGTGGCTGTCAAATACGCGCGCAACGGGACCTGATCAGGGCCTGGCTCAAGCTTGACGATCTCTATGAGATCAGGGCGGCCAAGCGCGCTTAGAAGATTGGTTGCGAATTTCAGTTCTGGCCCACTGAATGCGATGAACTCTCCATCCGAAGTTTCGTAAAGATTGGTCAGAGCGGAGCCACCAAAACTGCGCATTTGTTTTGGCTCACGATGTTCGTCCCTGGCGAAGACTGGTCCCAATACGTTCGGGGTCCAGGCAATCGCAGCGTCATACATCGCCATGTCGATATAGTCGCCTCGACCGGTTTTCTCGCGCCGGTAGAGCGCCATCAAAACTGCCGAGAGCGCCATGAGGGAGGCCCCGGCATCAGCAAAAGGGATGCTCGGCATGGCCGGCTTATCATCCTCTAGCCCGCGATTGAGGTCGATCAGCCCCGCCAACGCTTGCACGCCCGTATCGTGTGAGGGTTTGTGGGCCAGCGAACTGTCCTGGCCAAAGGCCGAAATCGAGCAGTAAACGATACGTGGATTGCGCGCTGATACAGTCTCATAATCAACGCCAAGACGCTTGACGACGCCTGGCCTGAACGCCTCGAGCACGACATCTGCCTGATCCGCCAGACGATAGAAGAGCGCACGGCCGTCTTCATCCTTGAGGTTCAGTTTCAAGCTACGCTTGCCGCGGGCAATATTGCGAAACCACACCGAAACGCCGTCCGCGGTTTTCTCGCCAATCTGGCGGGTTGGCTCGCCAACGCCGTTAGCTGGTTCGATCATGATCACGTCGGCACCATGGTCAGCCATCATCATCGTCATGTGCGGCCCCGGCAGGAAAGCCGAAAGATCGAGGACTTTGACGCCGTCCAGCTTCATTTTAGCAACTCATCTGAATGTTCACCCATCTTTGGTGCGCGTGTGAGCTTTGGCCGATCGCCATTGACGCGGAAAGGGGAAGACAGTGCGCGCAAGCCGGTATCGGTATTCGGGTGATCGACGCGCGAGGTCATCTCAACGCTTGCGACATACGGATTATCTAGTGCCTCAGCGACATCCAATACTGGCGCGAAGGGCACATGCCCGCCAAGCACCTGCATCCACTCTTCAGTGGTCTTCGCCATCATCACTGCATCGACCGCATCACTGAGGGCTGTGAGGTTCTCACGCCGTTTCGGGATCGATGAAAAGCGCTTATCTTCATTGAGGTGCTGCGCCCCTGCGAGCTCGCACCAGAGCAACCAGAATTTCGGTGTCTGGCACATTAGCAGACCCCAACCATCCTTGGTTTTGACCGTCTGGCTTGGCGTGATCGCCGGATGACTTCCGCGCGGTAGGCGGCCGGTAATATGGCCCTGATTGAGATACCAGGTGCCGGGATAAGACAGCTGGTGCAGCGCTGTATCAAACAGGCAGACGTCGAGATCGCAGCCTTCGCCGGTCCGGCTCGCGCCAAGAATACCGGCCAGCAATGCCGTCGCCATCTGGCTGCCGGTATGAAAGTCGACCATGGACAGGCCAAAGCGAACAGGCGGTCCATCCGGCTCGCCTGTCACCGACATGAAGCCAGCTTCCGCCTGCATCAGATAATCATAACCCGGCCAGGCAGCGCGTTCAGACTTGCGGCCATAGGCCGACAGATGCGCGCAGACAATTTTCGGATTGATCGCTTTCAGCGCTTCATAAGTCAGGCCGAGCTTGCCCGGTTGGTCGCCGCGTAAGTTATTGGAAACGGCATCTGCGGTTTTCACCAGTGCCTCAAATCTCGCGCGACCTTCCGCTGACTTGAGATCAAGCGCGACCGATTTTTTTCCATAGGAGAATGTCTGGAAGAATTCACTATCGCCCTCCCCCAGCATGTATGGTCCAACGGAGCGCGAGACATCGCCGCCGCGCGACGGGTCCTCGATCTTGATCACCTCGGCACCGAGATCAGCGAGCAGCATGGTGCCATACGGTCCGGCGCCATACTGCTCCACTGACAGGATACGGATGCCCTTGAGAGGCAGGTCAGACATCAGACCGGGTTCCGCTTGACCAGCTGTTTCGAGATGATGATGCGCTGCATCTCATTCGTGCCTTCGCCAATGCACATCAGTGGGGCGTCGCGGTAGAGCCGCTCGATCACATATTCCTTTGAGTAGCCATAACCGCCATGAATACGCATCGCTTCAGTGGCGACTTCGACAGCGGTCTCCGAGGCAAAATACTTCGCCATGCCAGCCTCCATATCGATCCGTTCGCCCGTGTCATAGGCGCGCGCCGCATCTGCCACGAGTAGTTCAGCGGCGCGGGTCTTGGCCCCCATTTCACCAAGCTTGAGTTGGATCGCCTGATGCTCACAGATCGGCTTGCCCATGGACTTGCGCGTCTGGGCATAGGCAACACTTTCCTTGAGCGCGCGGCGCGCAATCCCAACCGAGCGCGCAGCAATATTGATCCGGCCAATCTCCAAGCCGCCGGTCGCCATGAAGAAGCCCTTGCCTTCTTCGCCGCCGACCAGGCAAAGCTCAGCATCGCATTCATAATTATCGTAGATCAGCTCGCCGCTATCGATGCCCTTATAGCCAAGCTTCTCCAGCTTGTTGCCATTCTTGACACCTGGCAGGTCTTCGCGCGTCTCAGGAATCTTGGTCTGCGTGATCAGGATCGACATGCCTTTGTAACGCGGTTCAGCTTTCGTGTCGGTCTTGCAAAGCAACGCAACGCAATGGCCTTCAATCGCGTTTGAAATCCACGTCTTGGCGCCTTCGACAACATATTTGTCGCCCACGCGAGTTGCCTTGGTGGTCAGCGCTTGCAGGTCGGTCCCTGCATTGGGTTCGGTCAATGCGAGGCCGCCGCGAATTTCACCGGTCGCAAATTTCGGCAGCCAGTGTTCTTTCTGTTTCTGCGTCCCGAAACGCTGAACAATCTGCGCCATCATAAGATGCGAGTTGAAGATACCCGTGAGGCTCATCCACTCTTCGGAGATACGCGTGACAATTTTGGCGTACAGCGATGCTGTCAGGCCAAGGCCGCCGAATTCAGGATCGATCAGAGCGCCAAACAGACCCATCTCTTTCATATCCTCGACCAGCGCATGCGGATACTCGTTGGCGTGCTCCAGCTCCATCGCAACCGGCTTAACCTTCTGCTCGAGCCATTTGTCGATGGCGTCCAGCATGATCGCTTCTTCTTCTGCGGCCTCTGCCGACATGTATGCACTATCTGCCATGATGGCCTCCTAATATGTGTCTATCTTGTCTTCGACGGCGTTACCGGCTGATGGGATCAGCATATTGCGTTTGAACGTGCAGATCATCACCCCGTCCTGATTGTAGCCGCGCGTCACGATGGTCACGATGCCTTGACCTGGCCGGCTCTTGCTTTCGCGTTTGCCGAGAACTTCACTCTCGCCATAGATCGTATCCCCTGCAAAGACAGGCGCGGTGAACTTCACCTCGTCCATACCGAGATTGGCGATAGCTTTCTGGGATGTATCGGTGACGCTCATGCCGATCAGCAAGGCCAGCGTGTAAGGCGAGACGACCAGGTTCTTTTTGAACTCACTAGCGGCAGCGAACTCGGCATCGAAATGCATCGGATGTGTGTTCATCGTCATTAACGTGAACATGTGATTGTCATACTCGGTTACCGTCTTACCGGGGCGGTGTTCGTATATGTCGCCTTCTTTGAAATCTTCGAAATAGCGCCCGAAGGTCTCGCGGTAGCGATTAGGACCAACCTCTTTTACAGTTTTGACCATGTCTATTGCCTCTCTATTCGTCGATCTTGGCGAGTGTTCTTTGCGCCGCGAGAATGATCGGGCGATCGACCAGTTTTCCTTTGTGCAGGACAGCACCGCCATCTGAGTCATTAAGGGATTTGATAATTTCGCGGGCCTCTACAATTTCTGCGGGGGTCGGCGAAAACACGTCGTTCACACCCTCCACTTGTACAGGGTGAATACAGGTACGGCCGGAGAAACCCAGGGACTTGGCCTTCGCAGTGCTGGCGCGCAGCCCTTCGTCATTTTTTATGTCCAGGTAAGGCACGTCATAGCAGGGGATACCCGCAGCACCGCTGGCTGCTGCGATTGTTCCTCGCGCTGTCAGCATGGCATCCCAATCTGACAGGTCTGCGCCGACACTTGCGCTGAAATCTGCGCCACCAAACAGGATACCGCCAGCCGATTGCTGGGCAATGTCAAAAGCTCGGCGCAAGCCGCGTCCACTTTCGATCACTGCGATTAGTGAGGCACCGCCGCCCAAGGCTTCGCCGACAATTTCCATATCCACGCCCGTTTCGGCTTTCGGCACCATGACAAAGTCCGGGCTGCAGCCGGACATGGCGAGCGCGGCGATATCGGCGCACCCCTCGGCAGTTCTCGGCGAATTGATGCGTATGCCGGCGCAAACGGTCTTTTCACGGTGCGCCAGCCAACCGAGCGAAGCTGATCGCGCCTCAACTTTGTCAGCGCGCAGAACAGCGTCTTCCAGATCAATGATAATCGTATCAGCGCCAGCCGACGCCGCTTTATCAAAACGATCAGGCCGTGCGCCTGGCACGAAAAGCAAGGAACGAAAAGTGGGTATCATGACTCATCCGGATTTGTCCGGACAAATTAGGGCGCGTATAAGCAGAGGTCAACAGGAATCCGCGCCCTCAGGGAACCAGCGCATAGAAATCTACCATCGCACCGTCTGGCGTATCGATGCCCAATATCTCAACCTCGCCCAGTCCAGCAATATCAGTTTGTGTCTTTGCCCGTGCAATCGGCCAGCCGCGCGCTTCAATCATGGTACGAGCCGTTTCGAGATCCTCGACAGGGAAACGGACCGCCAAGATGCCGTAATTCGGCGCGGCGCAGCGGTCGGAATAATCACGGCCTTCCAGATCCATGATTTCAATACTTTCCATCCGGCCGAACTCACCTGGCTGCGGATAGAAGATGCCGGCGCCATAATGCACACTGGTCGTCAGATTATAAGGAATGCCAATTGGCATATAGGTCGGCTCTTCATCAACATAGGGCGGGCCGAACCAGAACGTATCGAAACCTAGGACACCGACCAGAAGCTCTCGCGTCTTGTCGCGGTCAGCCACCATTTGCATCACGTTGAAAGGCTGCGTCATACGCTCAAATGGCCCAATCGCCTCGGGCAGTTCCGGACTGATACGCTCATAGGCTTGGACCTGCAATCCGTCAGGGCCGCGAAAGATGACGATCTTCAGGACTGACGTGCCAAACTCAAGATCGGCAATGGGCGTTTCGGTCCACCAGCCCAGCGCGAGCGCTTCTTCGTAACGTGCCTCAAGATCTTTGGCGCGCACCATGAGTGAGAAGTAACAACCCGTATCCCAAGCACGCGCGCCCGGACGCATCGGCACTTGCCGGCCGGCGTCTTTGAATTCAACCAGCCTGACCTGACCCTGATCGTGCCCAGGACGACCAAGAACGAGTGCCTCAGCACTCGCTTCAGCGGGCAGCCCCCAATGTTCAAGCATGGCGGAATCGACCGGTCCGCGTGTGCGGACCTCGTAACCGGCTACTTCAAGAAAAAACCGGGCTGTCGTGTCGATATCACGCACACTGACGACCGCCTCCTGCCAGGGCTGGCGCGTGATCGGTTCCGGCTTAACCATCGGCGGCGGCGACCAGGGCGCTGCCGTAGTCTGTGCAATGGCGGGGGTCTGCGGTGCTGGGGCTACACAAGACGCGAGGCCAAGACCGCCAAGAATAGCAAGCAGCCGTAACGTCCTGATCATGAGGCAAGTCCTTCCACTGAAGCCATCGGCATCGGCTCCAGCGCTGTGCCCAGCGTTGTGTTCCATCGATTGAGGAAGCCAAACATGGCAATGACGGCAACGATTTCTGTGATCTGACGATCGCTGAAATTCTGTTTCAAGCGATCAAAATCCGTGTCTTCGGTTTCATTAGGTATGGCACCCGCCTTCATGGCCAGTGCAATAGCTGCACGTTCAGCCTCAGTGAAAAGCGGGCTATCCTCAAACGACCAGACCGCTTCGATCTTCTCAGCTGAGACACCATGTTCCCGCGCGCCATGAGCGGCATGGGCCGAGCAATAGAAACAACCGGCAGCTTTGCTTGCTGCTTCTCCGACCAATCGCTTCAAGCCATTGTCCACATCGCCCGGTCCATAGATCGCTGCAACTAAGCCCCACATGGCTTTGAGCAAAGCCGGGTGGCGGGCCATGACCAGCGCATCATTCGGGACAAACCCCATCAGATTCTCTGCATTCTCGATCATGGACCGTGTTTCCGGATCGACCTGATCAAGGGACAAGGGAGATAGCCGTGTCATGGATTACGCGGATCGGAAATAATCTGGTTGAGCTCGATCGTATGCCCGTCATTATCGACCAGCATAGACACCATCACGACAATGTCGCCGGCCGGTGAGGGATAACGCCGCTCATGCGGTTCGCCGACTATTTGCACACCCGGCGCTGCGGCGGCGGCAGGAAAAGTCTCATCCAGGGTCTTGGAATTGAACAGGAGAACGATCTCTCCGGGCGTGAAATCGGCGGCGTCAGGTCCAGCCAGATCTTTCTCGGTCTGATCAAGGAACTGCCACAGACCAAGCATACCGATGAAGCTGTCATTGGCTTTCAAGAGCACGAGGCGCGAGCGGTTCGCACCATCGGCGCCATATCGCATGCTAAGGCCCGGTGAGGTCAATTCCTGATCATACTCGACGGTCATGCCCAGCGCGTCGCGATATAGAGCGAGCGACCTCTCAATGTCCCGAACGACCAAAGTTGTGCGGCGTAGATCAAGCGGGTTGGCGACAGCAGCCTCGGCTTTGTCGGCAACGATCTCGCGCTCAATCTCTCGCGCGACTTCAGAATGAACTTCATCTGACTCGATGACGATGCAGCCAGATAGAGCTAGCACACTAAGCACTGCCAATAGTTTCCGTGTCATCTCAACTCTCCGGCTTCACGTGCACAGCAAAGTGCTGCGCGATTTGTTCACGTGTGGCGATCCAGACCCCGGATTTACTGGTCACATAATCCAGCACTTCTTCCAGCGCGCCGATACGGCCGGGTCGACCGATGATACGCAAATGCAGCCCAAGGCTCATCATCCGCGCGCCTTCAGTTTCAGACTCATTGAGCAGCCAATCAAAAGTCTGCTTGGCATAGTCGATCCACATCTGCGTCGTGAAAGACGGATCAATCCAGAATTTCATGTCATTGCTATCGATCGCATAAGGCAGGATCACCATCGGCTCACGCGTTCCGTTGCCCATGTCGACCTGATCCCAATACGGAAAGTCGTCGGAAAAATCATCCATATGGTAGGTGTAGCCCTGCGCCTTGAGAATGCGCCGGGTATTTTCTGAATAGAGGTAGCGTGACAGCCAACCGGCCGGACGACGCCCGCAGGTCTTCTCGATACTGGCCGCGCTCTTCTCGATAAATGCCGTCTCTCGGTCTTCATCCATAAAGGCCGTGAAGGCCCATTTATGGCCATGGTCGGCCGGTTCATCCCCGCGCGCCATCAAGGCATCGGCAAGCCATTGTGCCTTTTCAAGCGCTTGCCCGCAGACGGTCCAGGTTGCGTTCACGCCCGCCTTGTCGAGCAGCTTCAAGACACGCGGCGCGCCACGATTGATACCGTACTGGTAGTTGCTTTCATTCGAGAATACGCGGATCGGCGCAGATGGCACCGCTTTCAGCTCATCGACCGGTTCAGGCTTCTTGTCGCCCTCATCAACGCGCTTCTCAGCGCCTTCCTCGACATTCACGACAATTGACAGCGCAAGTTTGGCGCCGCCCGGCCAAGTGAAGTCCTTCGGGGCAGGATCGGGAGGGACCACCATCAGTGCGGTTCCTCGCCGCCTGAGACATTCATGCTCTCAGCAGTAATATAGTTGGCCTCATCAGAGCATAGCCAGGCCACCGCATTCGCAGTGTCCTCAGGCAATCCGGGTCGTCCCAATGGAATCCGCGCCGCCATGGCCTTGAGATAATCATCAACCGAATCTGCGCCAACGACTTTTGCGAAATACTCATTCTGCCAGGCGCCAAGCCCCGTCGTGACATGGTTCGGGCAAACATTGTTGACCGTGATCTTGTCGCCGCCCAGTTCAACTGCGGCTGAGCGCACAAGACCAACGAGTCCATGTTTCGAGGACGTATAGGCTTGCGCATGCGGGAAGCCCGACTTGGCCGCCTGCGATGCGACATTAATAATCCGCCCGCCCTTGCCTTGCTTGGTCATAACTTCGGCAGCCGCCTTCACGCCGAAAAAGGCACCCGTCAGATTGACATCGATCACAGCGCGCCAGTCGTCTTCGGTCACCTCCAGCAGCGGCTTCATGATATAGCCGATGCCGGCATTATTGACCCAGATATCGAGACTGCCATGCGTGTCGACAGCATGTTTCGCAAGCGCGCGCACGTCTTCGAGTGAGCGAACATCGCACACGCAGGTCGAAGCATCGACGCCAAGCGCGCGCATGTCGGCAGCGATGGCTTCCATCTCATCGGTGGAGCCAATGTGTTCCGCGCCAGTGGCGTCATCACGCGGTGCACCAATATCCGAGATGACAATATTTGCGCCATCCTCGGCGAGGCGTTTGGCAATCGCTTCCCCAAGGCCCTTGCGACGGCCTGAGCCGGTGATCACGGCCGTTTTTCCTGAAAACCGTCCCATCGCGCTCAGCCCAGCTTGTCCGTCAGAATGAAGACCAGGTCATCGGCCATCGCCTGAAATTCGCCGGCAATGGACTGCATGGTGTCAGTCGACACCTCGCCGCCAAACTTTTCCATGTCATTGACGTCTATGGTCTCGATATAGGCATAGGGCGGCTTGTCGTCGGTACCGAGCAGGCCAACCGATTTATAGACTTCAAATGAATCAACCGATTGCAATCCGTTGACGGTCGGAATGTCTTTGCTCTGGGCCCAGGCCTCATAGTCTGAAACGCTGATACCTGGCTTCAAGTTGAACAGTGCGACGATTTTGGTGCTCATATCCGTAAACTCCCCTATGGCTATATTTTGCAAATGATATATCTTTTAGCGAACTTGAATAGTCCCTTGCTTGAAACAGTCGCGCTTCGCGGCCATTTTGTTAAGGGTAGACGGAGATGAAACATGGCAGATAGCGCGCACTCAGTCCCAGAAAAAGCTGATATCGAGTATGATGGACCGCCGGATTACCGTGTCGTTGGTCGCCATGGCGTCTATCCCGAAACAACTCATGACGAGATTGCACGGTTCAATTTTCTGGCACAGATGAATCGGCATCTTTCGACCAAAGTCATGCCAGGTGTTGGCGAGGCCTTTGGGGCACGCGTAGAGCCTGCCTTCAAAAAAGAGAACAAACGCGATTTCAAATCCCGTCATGAGGTTCGCAAAGCCCTGACCAAAGATCCGATGTTTCAGTGGTGGTCGGCGCTGCGCCGGGCAACGATGGAAACCCGCCAGCAGGCTGGTCGCTGGGTCACACTGCGTCAGGCCGAAGAGCTAAATGAAAAAGTGCGACAGCTTACCGAAGGCGACGAGCGCCTCGTGCTGGACCCGAAATTCAAACAGCCACGCTCAACCGAAGCGATCGACCATCACTGTATGCCGGGCAGCTATCATACCGAACTTGTCCCGGGCGACATTACTGGTCCCGCTAATTACGACGCGGGCATCTTCGCCACAACGGGCGGCATGCTCGGACGTTATAATGATGGCGGTGGGGTCGCTGTTGCCGAATGGGTCAAGCAGACCTTTGGCGATGATTTCAAGCCTAAACGTATCCTCGACATCGGGGCAGGTCTTGGCCACAATGTCCTCCCCATTGCAGCCGCCTTCCCCGATGCCGAGGTCATCGCCGTTGATGCCGGGGCACCTATGCTGCGCTACGGGCTCGCTCGCGCCAAGAGTATGGGGATCGAGAATGTCACCTTCATTCAGGATGATGTTTCTGATCTTTCCTGTTTCGAAGATGAAAGCTTTGACTGGGTGCAGTCGACCATGTTCCTGCATGAGACCAGCTACAAGTCGATGCCCAAAATCTTTGCCGAGACGCAGCGTCTTCTGAAACCCGGCGGCATCGTCCTGCATGTCGAACAGCCGCAATATAGCGAGGACATGCCACTATTTGAGCAGGCCATGCGCGACTGGGATGCCTTCTACAATAATGAGCCGTTCTGGACCAAGATGCATGAAATCGACATGGACGCCTGGATGAAAGACGCCGGCTTCGGTGCCAATCAGATCATGCATGGCGGCGTTGCCGCGGTGGTCGACAAGGACGTCTTCCCGGACGCGGCTGACGATGACAGCGAAGACTTTGGCCGAAAAGCTGCCTGGCATGTCGTCGGCGCGAAAAAGGTAGCCTGACCATGACACAGACCATTGACCCAATTGCTCTCGCCGGAGCCAAGGCCAAAGGTAAACGCCCCTGGTTCCTCGAAAACCCTGATGTCGAGCGGGTGATGAACATAAACCTCGCGCTGATCCAGGAAATCGCCGTCATGCACGAACGTATGGATACGATCGAGCGCTTGCTTGAAGCGGGCGAGACCGTGTCCAAGGCCAGTATCGACGCGTATGTCCCGAGCAAGCAGGCCGCCGATGAGCGCGGCCTGTGGATGCAGGAATATATCGCCCGTATCTTCCGCATCCTGCAGCAAGACCGCGAAGCGCTGGATCGCGGCGACGAAGCATCGAGCGAGGATGTCGCCGAAGAGTTTGCGAAAGTCGACTAACCGCGTTCGAGCTCAACTAACTCATACCAGGTCGACATATAGCCGCCGACGCCGCCCTGCACGAAGATGAAGTCATCCTTGGTGACCCACATATCGTAATTGGGATGCTGAGTGCCGCCCATACCCGGGCCATCCTCATCGACATAGCGGAAGTGATGACAGTCGAAAGTGCCTGCTTCGACCGTAACCGTCTCGTCACCAACATATTCGAGGCCAATTGACACCTCCGATACCATGGGCGGGGTCGCGCCGCGATGGTCTGGTGAGGGCAGGAAGACCCGCACCTGCCGACGTGTCGGGCCGCCAGAGCGATCTATCACCCGGCACATCTGGGCATCGCCAATAATCGGATGCGTACCAAAACCATCAAACGCGCCATTAGTTGCAACCTTTTGCGACAGGCGCCCGATACTGGGTCCGTAGCTTTCGCACTCGATGACACCCTGACGGCCATCATCGAGATCAAAGCGGAACCAACCCGACCCCATGAAAGCGTCACCCACCGTCAGCCTTACATGGCAATCCATCGGATTGAAGTTCTCATCAACCGAGTAAACAATATCCCGCATCACGGTTGGCGCTGGCTCGTGAATTTCGCAGTGCGCCCGTACGGTCAGCTTGCCATCGGAATGGTGAGTGATGTTGAAAATCTCATCACCGCGCACCTGATCCAGCATCTCAGGCTTCTTCGACGTATAGCGAATACGTCCTCGGATGCGTTTGTGTTTCATAGGGTCAGTCATGCATTTCCTCTTTCAAAGCCTGCTGCGTTGATCTGCGCGTTTGCTACTCTCTAGACACAGCCTAAAAACAAATGATATATCATTTAAAAGATTTGTCATCCGGGAGACGATAATGGGCGATTTTCTAGCCATGAATGAGTTGGCAATCCTGAAATGGTTGCACATTGTCGCGATGGTCTATTGGCTGGGTGGCGAGTGGGGCGTGTTTCAAACAAGCTATAAAGTTGTGAACCCTGCTCTGCCACTTGAAGAGCGTATGCGGCACATGGATACCGCCTACCGTATCGACATCATGGCACGCACGGGAATCATTTCACTGCTCCCGCTTGGCCTACACATGGGTTATCTCTGGGGCATGTGGGGCGACCAGGGCACCGGTGAAGGTGCCTGGTTGATCCCTGTGATCTGGATCACATGGGCAGCTTGGATGGCGGTAACATGGGGCGCCTTCGCCAAGCGCGGTACGCCTATGTTCAAGCTGCTTTCAGGTATCGAAGACTGGACCCGTTATCTCCTCATCCCGACGCTGCTAATTGTTTCGCTCACATCGCTATCAGGTAATGGACCCTTTGAGGCAGGCACCGGCCAGCAATGGTACGCGGCCAAAATGCTGACTTACGGCCTTGCGCTTTGCATCGGTGTTGTCCTTCGCCTGATCATGCATGAATGGCAGAAAATGTTTCCGATCCTCGCGGCCGGCTCAAACCCGGAAGTTGAGGTGAAACTCAAAAAGTCGATCCAGCTCGGACGCAATATTGCCTATCTCTATTGGGTCATCATTCTGACCACTGCCTTTTTCGGCGCGGTCAAACCTTTTTAGAATGTTGGACGGGTTGGTTCTGTTTCGATGACAAATACATCGTCAGCAATTGGTTGCCCAACTTCGAAGTCAGTCCAAATCGCTTCGTTTGCCTTCACACCATTATAGAATAGCCGAACGCGTCCTGCCTGTTTCCAGCTGATACCGGTCTTTTGGAAATAGTTTGAATAGCGGCGCTCGTGCCAGCCGCGTGGTGTGTTGAATCCAACATAGAGAATGGAAAAATCCTCCTGATCAAAGCCGAATAAAGTTTGCCCTTCAGCTGGATCCGTCAGCGCGACCATGAAAGCTGGTTTGCCATCGATCAGGCGGTCCGGGCGTCGCTCCTGCGTCCAGCCCTCATCAAGCGCATTTCTGATCGCTCCAAAACCGAAATTGGCGCTCCACATCGCGTTGGCTGACTGGTCTTCCATCTTGCCGTTTTGATTATAGGTCGACACACCATCATAGCTGACCAGCATGGCCAGTGTATCATCCGTCCAGGCTTCAATCCTGACTTTGCCGTTGGCCGTGTGGGCATCGGACTTTTCGTCAGCAAACACGCGCCACATGGCGTATTGATCCCACAGCACTTCGCCGCCTTGCTCGTCACGAATGATATTGTAGCCTCGCAAAAACAGTGTGCCGGGGCGGGTGAAGGTCTCTCCGCCAGCCGCTTCATGAGCAAGCTCGAGAATAGTTTGCGCCGTCATGCGCGGCTTAGTCTGCGTTGCCGCCGGCATTTGAGCCCGCCACTCCAATGGCAGCGGCCCCTCCTGCACGTCCGGGAGGACTTGGCAATTTGCCAGCATCAGGGCCGTCAGAGCACCCGCCAGATATTTCATTTTGGGTCCTCCACCACCATGACATAGGCATCAGCCCATGCCTGACGCTTGGCCTTGAACACTTCATATTCGGGACTATTCCAATATCGCTTGATTGCCTCTTTGTCAGGCCATTTCGAAATCACGGCACTGGTTCCATCGAACAAGTCGCCTTCCAGCGTCTCGACCCCCGGCGCGCGGATGACATACTCACCGCCAAACTGACCAATCAGGCCAGCATTAGGAATGCCATACTCGTTTATGAATCGCTCCCGATCGTGAATCTTGCAAAAAACAATCATGTACGCGGCCATAAGGTCTCCATTTGCTCTAGCCCAAACAGGGTTAAATGATATATCTTTTCTATTGAACGCCCGTTTCGGGGTTTTGAAAAGGGTTTTTCGAGCATGAAGCTTCTGCGCGCTGCCACGCTGACAGTATCTGACTTGGCCAGAACGACGGGTCTGTATGCCAAGTATTTCAACTACAGCATTGTCGAACAGGGCGAAGTTTCTGCGGCACTCGCCACCAGCTGGGCTACGCCCAATTCGGCAGGTCAACCTTATGCTGTCATGCAGCCAAGCTCTGGTGCCGACATATATCTTCGCTTCATTCAGCAGCCGCCAGTACAAGGCTATGCTGCGCTGCGCTCCTATGGCTGGAACGCCGTTGAAATATGCGTGCAGGATGTCATGGCCGCAAATGCGCGTATGCAGGACAGCCCGTTCGAGATTATCGGACCACCCAACAAGATACCCGGCCTCGATGCGATCCACCCAATGCAAGTCAAAGGGCCGGATCAGGAAATCGTCTACCTGACGCAAATCAATGATGATCTTCCAGAGTATAACCTGCCGCGCGCGGGCAGCCTGATAGACAAGCTTTTCATTCTGGTGATGGGTAGCTCCGACATGGATGCGACCGCAGCCTGGATGCAAAAGCAATGCGGTCTGTCATTTGGCCGGGAGATGGAAATCCCCTACACAATGATCGCCAAGGCCTACGGTACGCCGCTGGATGCGTTACATCGCATTTGCACACTGATCCACCAGCAAGACGTGTTTCTCGAAGTCGATCAATATCCAATAGCGGCAATACCGCGCCCAAGGTACGAGGGCATGTTGGTGCCGGGCTGCGCAATTGGCACATTGTGGCACCCTGATTTCGACAGCCTTCCCGGGCCATGGATCACACCGCCCGTACCGCGCGATGGGCGGGTTTATAAGGGCAAACGCGCCGGAACAATGAAGGACCCGGACGGGTCATTGGTCGAAATGGTTGAGGGCTAGGATATGAAACTCATAACACTAAAAACGGCGATCGATCACAAACCGCGCGCAGACGACTTCACAGCAATTGAAGCACCAAGGCCCGCCTGCCCAAGCGGCGGCGTGCTCGTGCGTGTCGTGCATCTCTCACTCGACCCCTATGTCGGCTCGCGCCTGCGCGGGCGCCATATGGGTGAGGCACCGCCAATTCCTATGCAGGGCGCAATTCCTGGCGCAATTGTTGGCCAGGTCTTGCACAGTGAGGCCCCAGGCATCCACGAGGGTGACTGGGTCCACTCCATGGAAGGTGGCTGGCAGGAGGAAACTGCGCTCGGGCCTGGACACTTCCGCAAGATTGACCCATCGATTGCGCCGCTCGCAGCCCACGCCGGTGTACTTGGCATGCCCGGCCTGACAGCCTGGGCCGGGATTACACAACTTGCGAAAGTCGGCGAAGGCGACACCGTTCTGGTGAATGCAGCAGCCGGTCCCGTCGGCGGCACTGTCGGGCAAATCGCACGCATCAAAGGTGCCAAGCGGGTCGTTGGCATCGCTGGTGGACCCGAGAAGTGCGCGCTCGTCACCGACACATACGGCTTTGATGCCTGCGTCGATTACAAACAGGATGGCTGGAAAGATCGTCTCGGCGAGGCCCTACCTGACGGACTCTCAGTCTTCTTCGAGAATGTCTCCGCAGAGATGACTATGCTGGCGCTCAGCCATGCCAATCTTTATGCTCGCGGTGTCCTGTGCGGACTGGCAGCTGCCTATCATGATGATACGCCAAGCGGTCACCCGATCAATATGGGGTTTGTCATCGGCAAACGCGCGCAGCTTTCCGGTCTCGTCGTCTATGACTTTTATCCGCGCTGGGATGAATATGTTG
This sequence comes from uncultured Hyphomonas sp., assembly GCA_964350465.1. Taxonomy (GTDB): domain Bacteria; phylum Pseudomonadota; class Alphaproteobacteria; order Caulobacterales; family Hyphomonadaceae; genus Henriciella. Next base: position 16,544 of record CAYGKE010000004.1, on the reverse strand, counting down.
CTGAAGCCGCACCTTGGCTTGCCAGCGGTCGGCTCAAGTTTGCCGAGGACCGGGTCGAAGGCCTCGACAACGCCCCAGCTCTGTTCGAACGCCTGATGAATGGCCAGAACAAGGGTAAAGCCGTGGTTGGCGTGGCCGCTGAATAATAGGAGCCGATTTGTTTGGCATCAGACGATCATATGTGGACGGCGAGTTCGGGCAGATTCACCTGTTCACCTGCAAGGCCAGAACAGCCTCAGGCAAACCACCTCTGATCTGCCTTCATCAAAGTCCGAAATGCGGGCTTGAGTTCCTGAACTTCATGGCTGAGGCATGCCGTGATCGCGACGTCTATGCGATCGACTATCCCGGTTATGGCATGTCGGATCCAGCACCATCAGAAGATGCAACGACAATCCCGATGTATGCCCGTAACATGTGGCTTGCCTTGGATGCGCTTGGCCTTGAATACGTTGACTTGTTTGGTAACCATACTGGCGCAAAGGTCGCCTCGGAGATGGCGACGCAGCATCCCAAACGCGTTCACGCCATTGCGATGGTATCAGCTGCGGTTCTAACCTCAGAAGAACGCGAAATGTTCAAGGACATGTTCACACCAATTCCGCTCGACAAAGCGCACACGCGTTTCAGAACCAGCTGGCAGCGTGTGGTTGAGCGCCGGGGGCCCGGCCAGACGCTGGAAATGATGGACCGTTCCATGTTCATGAACATGATGGGCGGTGAGGCCTATGAGTGGGGTCATGTCGCCGCCTTTGCCTGGGGTGCGCCGTTCGAGCGCGCGCTATCAGACCTGTCGCATCGGATTACGATCCTGAATCCAGCCGATGACCTGACCGAGTGTACGCGCCGCGCTACGGCCCTGTTGCGCAATGGCGAAGTCGTGGAATGCCCGGACTGGGGCTATGGCTTTATGGATGCGTTCCCGAAAGACGCCGCAGACCTGGTGCTTGGCAAGCTCGACGCATCCTAATGCCCATCTGTATAGCGATACTTACCCAGAAAGAGTAGCGGTATCGTCGATACGAACAGCACGATAGCGGCGCTTGTCAGCGTGAAGTGCCAATCATGTCCCGGCAGAATACCAAGGTCCAAACCGAGGAAATGTACGCCGCGGCCATCGGCAATATCAGTCATGATGCTTGGCCCTAGACCTGCGCCAAGCGCGAAGAATCCATAGATCGCACCATAGATGGCTGAGTAGGATTTCATGCCGAAATATTTCGAAACCATATAAGCCATGAAATCGTATTCGACGCCGGCACCGAAGCCGATCATCAGGATCGCAATTGTCGCCGAGGTCGGTGTGACACCGGGCTGGGCCAGCATCCACAGCGCAATCGCGGGCGAGGCCAGAAAAACAAATGCGACGCCGGGTGCCCAAAACCGGTCAATCAGATAGCCACCAATGATGCGCCCCCCAAGCACTGCAAGACCTGTAAGGGTTGCAAGCCCGACGGCTTCATCCATACCGAATTCATTGAAGCGAAGGACCCGTTCAATATTCGGAATGATAGCACCCACAGCGTAGGAGATAGGGACAAAGCATATTGCTAGTAGCCAGAAACGCCACGTTCTCAATGCTTCCCCCATAGACATGCCCGGTAATTCCACCACCTGTCCTTCTATGACTTCTGGTGGCTCTTTTTTGATATCCAGTGCCAACATGAGGCCGACCGGAATGAAGACGAGAAAACAGAAGACAAAAGCCATCGCGTATTCGAGCCTCAGCCCATTGGACTGCATGGATGGAATAACTTGCTGCAGCACAACCCAAACCAGCGCCATCGTCCCCAATAGAGAAATACCCAATACCGGGTATTTCATATTGACGATGCTCGCATCCTTAGCTGACTCATCCTGAACATCGCGAAGACTGAGATAAGATAGCGGCAAGGCGATTACGATCGGCAACAGGCCAAGCAGAACATATGCAGAGCGCCAACCGGAGCCACCGACAAAATGAAATGCTTCATTTGCAACGATGAACTGTGACGCAAATTTCGCCAGCGCGCCAAACACACCGGTTGCGATCAGTGCAATACCAAGGGCAATACCCCGGTTCTGCTTGAACCAATTGGCGACCGGACGAGTGAACGTTATCGGCAATGTTCCGGCGCCGGCAAAGGCCAATACCAACCACAGGCCAATATAAAGGGGCTTTGAGCCGGTGTTCAGCGATAGCGCCATCATCGCCAGACCGAATGTTACAATTGAAATCATCGCGACGCGGCGCGCGCCGAACTTCTCAGCTAGAATTCCGATAAATGGCGAGGCGAAAAACGCACCGAACGTATAGATCGCCAGCGCGTTGAGAATATCACCGGCCGACCAGCCCATGGGTCCAAACTCGCCGAGCAATGGCGGGATCATCACGCCAATCGTATAGAATGGAAGCGGCGAAAGACCGAGCCCAACTCCTACGGCAGCCGCGCTGAGGACCGGCCAGCCGCGTTTGAACTCACCCGTGTCGGCCATTTCAATCCTCCATAAGTCGCATTGCCCATTTTTGAGCATGCGCTATTTTTATATTGGTATATCATTTCTGCAATCCGTCGAGAGGGCAAATCATGATCTTCAGCAGACGACACTTTGTAGCGCTGGGTGGTGCAGCTGTTACAGCCGCCTGCACGCCTGCTATCCACCGCAGCAAAGATGCAGACGTTGTTATCCTAGGCGCCGGTCTGGCAGGTCTGCACGCGGCGCGCATGTTGGTCGCAGATGGTGCAACGGTGTTGGTTCTGGAGGCGGCCGACTATATTGGCGGTCGCATGCGGACCCTGGATGGCCTGCCTGGTGCGCCGGAGGCGGGCGGTCAGCAAGTTGGGCAATCCTATGCCCGGATCCGAAGTACTGCGCTCGACCTCGGGCTCGATATTGTACCGCCAGCGCCCGGTGGCTCGCGCGATAAAACAATCATTCTGGAAGGCGAGGTGTTTGATGCACGCGAATGGGTGACCTCGCCGCTCAACCCGTTTCCAGAGGCGTTCAAACGCGCGACACCTGATACTGCCCTGTTCATGGCAGCGGCTGGTGTGAACCCACTTGCCGACCAATATGACTGGCGTGAAGCAGGCTCTGAGCACGACATATCTGCAGACACGTTCCTACAAGGGTTCGGTTTCAGTGATCGCGCACGGGCGCTGTGCGACATCGCCCTCAACGCCAATAGCCTGGGCAGCTATTCCATACTGAACCTGTACCGCACGCTTGTGCTGTTCTCGCAGGATGCGGGCTCTGGCCCATCGGAGGAAATCCAGGGCGGCTCGCAGCGCCTGCCTGAAGCCATGGCCGCCAGTCTGCCGGAGGGCAGCGTGCTTCTAGAAATGCCTGTGACATCAATCACCGTAGATGATAGCGGCGCGGAAATTCGCGCGGGCGGACAGGTCTTTCGCGCGCCTTTCGTGATCAACACACTTCCGTTTCCTGCCTTGTCTGGACTCCCGCTTGATGCCCCCCTGACGGCCGCGCATCGGGCCGCGATTGCGCAAATGCCCTATACGCAAATTCAGCAAGTGCATCTCGCGCTCGAGTCCGGTCCAGGCGATGACTTGCCCATTCTGTCATGGTCGGACACACCTATAGAGCGCGTTTTCCCGGTGCGCGACGCGACCGGCGATACAGTTGCTCTAACCTGCTGGGTCAACGGCACCGGCGTCCGCCGCAACATCAGTGATGCCGAATGGTCAGCACTTGCGGAGGAGACATTGCTGGCGACGCGCGGCATCAAGGCCCGGGCCCAAAAGGTAATCCGGTGGGACAAGGATCAGCCACTGTCTGGCGGCGCTTACATGCACTGGGCACCGGGTCAGATCAGGGCGTGGGCTGAACAGATACTAGCACCAGCTGGCCGCCTGCATTTTGCAGGCGAGCACACATCCTATTTGCATACCGGGATGGAAGGCGCCATGGAGTCGGCTGAACGCGCCGCCTATGCCGTGATTGAAGCGATGAGCCCGTTAGCGGCCGCAAATAATTGATTCAAAGCCAAGCAGTTCGATCTCCGGTGCTAGATAGTCCGATTTGACCGGTTCGCTGCGCGCGAGATCGGTTGAGAGATACTTCTTGTTGTCATCGCAGAAGATCGTTGCAATTGCGGTATCGCTGCCGAGCTGGTCCTGAATGAGGAGACCGCCGATCAGGTTGGCGCCTGAGGAGATACCGACGGCTAGACCAAGCTCGGCAGCGAGTTTTTGGGCCATGATGATGGCATCGCCATCATGCACGCCAATGATCGAATCTAGTTCGGAAAGGTCAACAATAGCTGGAATGAAATCATCAGACACACCCTGAATGCGGTGTGCACCAGTCTTGTATCCAGTCGAGAGAGTTGGGGACTCGGCCGGTTCCAGCGGGTGAATACTGGTATCGGGATGCGCCTTCCGCAATGCGCGTCCGACCCCCATCACGGTGCCACCCGTTCCGACACCAGCGACAAAGCCATTTGGTGTCCGTCCAATCGTTTGAAGCTGGCTAAGAATTTCGGGACCGGTCGTATCAGTATGCGCATCACAATTGTCGCAATTGGAGAATTGGCACGGCAAGAACACATCCTCACGTGTCTTTGCCAGTTCTTCAGTCGCAGCAATCGCCCCCAGGAAACCGCCTTCTTCGCGGCTAACCAGGCAAAGCTCGGCACCAAGTGAGCGAAGCAGGCATTTACGCTCATCGCTCATCCAGTCCGGCATGTAGATACGAACCGGGTGGCCAAGGGCACGGCCCAGAGAGGCCATCGCAATCCCGGCATTGCCGCTCGTCGCCTCGACAATCATGTCACCTGGCTTCAGCGCACCGGTTTCATACCCCCTGCGCAGGATGTTCAGCGCCATCCGGTCCTTGATGCTTCCGGTCAGGTTGTAGTGCTCAGCCTTGGCGTAAATGATCCGCCGCTCGCCGCGATACTTGAGATGTACAGCCAAAAGAGGCGTGCGCCCAATCATCCCAGCAAGACCCCTAAGGCGGTCTAGTGCGGTGAATTCAGCAGGTTGCAAAGTTGAAAAAGCCATTGGCGCTCCTCTTCACCCGTCAGTATTCGACTTTTCAATCGAACTTCATTATGAAAATTGGCTATTATCACATATATTTGGTGATAAGTTTCGATATATGATGAGATATTTAAAATGATCGATGAAACTGATCGCCAAATACTACGTCACCTGCAGCGCGATGCCACTGAATCTTTGGAATCGCTGGCGGCGACACTGAACGTCTCGGTCAATACGTGCTGGCGGCGCGTGAAACGCCTTGAAGATAGCGGCATCATCACAGCACGCGTCGCCCTGTGCGATCCTGAAAAACTGGACCTTGGCCAGACCGTCTTCGTCGCAATTCGCACCCGCGATCATTCTGCGCCCTGGCTTGCCAAGTTTACCAAAACGATCTCAGCCATACCGGAAGTCGTCGAGTTTTACCGAATGGCTGGTGATGTCGACTATTTGCTCAAGATCGCGGTTTCCAGCGTCGCGGACTATGACCGGGTATACAAAGCCCTCATCAGCAAGACAGAGATCGCAGACGTCAGCGCAACCTTTGCGATGGAATGCCTCAAGAACACAACCGAACTTCCGGTCTAGTCTGGCGTGTACGTGCAGCTGGCTTGCAACCAACGCAGGTTGATACCGATCCGCTCTGCGCCGGCCTCGGCCCATGTGTAGGACACGGCGCGCTCGTTCTCACCCTCGTGCACATACATGGTGAGTGACGCCCGGTTTGTGCCATAGGGCCAATCGACGTCGCGTAGTTTCAGGCGGATGTCACGCGGCGACGTTTCATCTGTTGTCAAAACCGCCACGCCGCCCTGGTCATGAAGTTTCACACCGCGCTGGAAAAACCAGTCATCCATCCCCTGACCGCTGTCGCCATGCGCCGCGCCGCGCAACACAGCCGTCCAACACTCGAAGGGCCTGGCTCGGCGAAAGCGCGCATCGACTTTCTTGGTCTCGATCCAGAATTCTGTTTCTGAAATGGAGAGCTCAGCAACATTGGCTGCGCCGTGCTCACCCGGCCCAAACATCCAGTCGCAATGGTGCGCGCGGGCACCGCCGTGAAAACCAGTTGCCGTGCGAGTCCAATCGATCACGCAGCGGTCATCCGACCCGGCCTCATCTGGCGTGCTGACTTGCTCAAGCCCAAGCGTTGCCGGGTTTATCCGGAAGGTATGGATCAGGACGATTGGGTCCGCGCCCTCAACTGCACGCTCAGCGCGAAAGACCAGCGCGTCTCCATCGGCATCGAGACGCTGTATTGTCAGATGTTGTCTTGCGGCAATTCGGGCGGCGTCCATCTCGGCATCCTCGGCAAAGAAGACATGCCGGTCATTGTCCCAGCGCCCCTCAATCAACCCGGCCAGGTCGGCAAGGTCTTTTTCGAGGAATGCAGGTGCCGGTGCAGGCGTATCCGCTTCTGGCTCCTGCGGCACGGCATGAGTGGCGCAAGCGGCCCCAAGCGCGAGAACAGTAAACACTGAAACAATTCTGGAACAGTCCATGTCATTTCCTCCGGATTTCAAAACAATGAAGGCGAGCCACCAGACTCGCCTTCATAATTCAGTTCAACCACACAGTCCTAGAAGGTTTTGCGCAGTGTTACGCCAAGCTGTTGACCACGTGGCAAGAATGCGACGTGTGCGCGAGCGAAGAAGCGGAAATTGCCGGGATCGACATAACGGAACACGTTCGACGGTGTGTCATCATCGAAGATATTGCGCCCCCAGAATGTCAGTTCGGTGCCATGGTCAGCATTTGTGAATGATAGTCTGGCATTTGCCTTGGTGCTGTCGCCCGTTTCAATCAGGTTTTGAACCTGCGCATAGCGGGAGGATGCATACAAAGCATCGAACCGGAACGCTGGTTCCCATCCGGCAAGCTCACCAAATGTGTATGTCGCAGAAGCTACACCAGAGTTCTTTGAAACACGCGGGACCGAGAACCCGACAATTGTGTCGGATGGCAGGATTGTTGCCTGTGTCGGATCGCTTCCTTCGGTAAATTCGCCGTCAGACGTCGACCATGATCCAGCCAAGAGCAGATTGTCTGTCACATCGTATTGTGCATCCACTTCGAAGCCATTGATCTCTGTCGCACCAGCGTTCAGCACGACTGTGATTTGGTCAAAGCCACCCTGCCCATTAGGCAATTGGACGACCTGGCTGATCTGTTGGTCTTCGAGCTCGATCCGATAGAGCGCACCCGTCAGACGAAGATCGCCATCAAGGAACTGCCCTTTCATTCCCAGTTCGTATTGTGTCGCTGTTTCCTCGTCAAAAGACGAGAACGGGGCCTGGACCGGATCCGTTGGATCAACACCCGTGTTGAAGCCACCAGCCTTGTTACCGGTTGCGACGTTACCATAAAGCAGAACGTCATTTGCGAACTGGTATTCAGCAGTCGCACGCCAGGTAAATCCGTCAAACGTCGCCGCAAGGTCGCTGCCACTTGCCGTCGTGACACCTACATCTTCTTCGTAGTAGCGGCCCTCGAAGCCCACTGAAAATGCATCCGTCAAAGCAAAATCGATCGCGCCATAGAGGGCTTTCTCTTCATTGCTCGTCTCTCCGTCAAAGGCATAATCAGCCTCCAGGATGTTACGGTCTATGCCAGACGTTTCCTCATCATAGACGAAAGCGCCAAGAATCCAGTCTACATTGTCGTTGAGACTGCCATTCAAGCGAAGCTCATGCGAGTAGTAATCTCGCTCGGCCATATCATCTGTTATCCACGCGGATGGGAAAGTGCCGAAAGAGTTGCCTACAATGGTTGGAGAGTAAGACTGGTTGACGACGTTATGAGTTTCTTCCGACGTCAGTCCGCCCATATAGGTCAGGCTGAGATTATCGTTGAAATCATAGGTCAGGTCGCCTGAAATCCGCTGAATTTCACGATCTAGCCCAGCTCTGAAATCCCACTGAGCGGTCGTGTTGAAAAATGGCGGCAAACCAATAACGCCCGTTGCAGATCCGGCATCTAGTGAAGTTGCGATATTCACATTGTTAGGCACAGAGGCTTCGCCGCAGAAATATGAGCGAATAACCTGTGGGCATTCGGTACCACCGCCTGCCACCGAGTTGTTGAATGTCGAATCAAATAGCTGGCCAGCAAACTGTCCGTCTTCGTCCTTGGAATAATAGGCGCGAAAATTGCCCTCAAGTTGCGGTGTCTGTGGTGGTTTGAAGTTGATCGCACCATAGACCGCAGTTGTTTCTTCTTCGCCAACATCGCGCGCACCGTTGGTATTGGCATTCAGATTGTCGTATTCGCCGCCATACTGGTAAAGGCGCGCGCCGATTGTTGCATTGAAACCATCGGCGACTGGTCCAGAAATCCGGCCCGTCAATTCTGCCTGATCATGCTCCGCATAAGTTGCGCTTATATTCGCTTCAAATGTGTCACTTGGTGTCTTGGAAATGTAATTCAGAACACCGCCATAGGTCGAGCGGCCATAAAGAGCACCTTGCGGCCCCTTGAGCACTTCCACGCGCTCTACATTGTCGAGCACTTCTGAGATAAGGCCGGTCCGCACATAAACGCCGTCAATGAACAACCCAACAGGTTGAGGCGTTTCTGCGCGGAGGTTGGAAATACCGCGAATGACCGGACGTTCGCCAGTCCGTCCGAAGTCGCCATTGATTTGCAGGCCGGGTGTCAAATCGGCAATATCGCGCGAACTAATGGCACCATAGTCTGCTAGGTCTTCTCCCGAAAAAGCCGTGACCGAGATTGGCGCATCAAGAAGCGTTTCTTCCTTCTTACGACCGGTAATCACGATCACATTCTGACGGGCTTCTGGCTCGCCGTCAGTATCCTGCGCAAATGCTGGCACTGCGTAGCTGGTCATGGCCATAGCTGCCGCACCAGCCAATAGGAATGGCTTATTCATTAGGTGGTCTCCTCGCTGCGTCACTGTGTCCCTCAACACGCGTGACAAATGATATACCATTTAAACTCAACTCAGCTTTTGGTTTTGGCAAGCCCTGAAGCGTCATTTTTCAGATTTGTCCGGACAACGTGTCAAAAACGGCACACTTATATGGGATGACAACAGTGACAGCCTCTATCACAGCCAATGAACTCAAAACGCTCATGCCAACCTTGGCGCGCCATGAAGGCGTTTGGGAGGGGACTTATCGATTCTATAACGCATTGGGAGACAAGGTTGACGAACACGCTTCACGTCTGCTCTGCCGCTTTCCAGATAGCGGCCATCCTTATCATCAAACCAATTACTATCGCTGGGCAAACGGCAAGCGGGATACCCGGGATTTTCCAGCCACGATCGAAAACGGTCGCTTGAAATGGGATAATGAATTCATCAATGGCTGGGCCTGCGACGTCGCTCTGGATGCTTTGGCCGCACGACCATGTTGAACTGGACGCGGACAGGTGAACCGGACCTCTACCTCTATGAGATGATCCAGCTATCTGATGATGGCCAGTCACGCGCGCGGGTCTGGCAATGGTTCAAGGCCGACCGCCTGTTCCAGCGTACGCTGGTCGATGAGCACTTTGTGACGAAGGACTGGCAAGCTTACAAAGGCGCCGAGTTCTAGCAAAAAAGCCAGGCAATCGCCTGGCTTTTCAACTGGTTATCGCTCGCTCAACGCTCAGGAAGTTCGATCTCGCCGTCTCGGACAGCCTTATAATACTTCCAGCTCGTCATGTTTTTGCGTGGGTCTCCAGATGGCGGCGGGCTCACATATTCTGGATAGTTTTCAGCAATCTCGGCCTTCATTGTATCTGACAGTTCGTCAAAACTGCTAAGCTTGTAGCCTGCTGTATGCATATAGAGCATGCCTTCACGGCCATTCATGTCCATCCATGGCAGCCAGTCTGCAAAGCGCCCCCAACCGACGGTAATCTTGGCTGAATCTTCAGTTGGGTCGAGAAGATCGTCCGTACGCCCAAAGAAGTTGAACATTTCGGTTGCGTGGTAAGTTCCGCCAATTTCCTTCTGGAATTCACTTGCCAGCGGATTGGGATACCACAGCGGCACAGTACTCCGCATCCACCAAGTGCCGTCATTGCCAATTTCACCGCTCCAGGATGCTGGCTGACCATCGCGGCCGGTCTCATACATCTTGAAATTCACAGGATCATTGGCGACGTGCATGACCTCAACGGTTTCGCCAGTCCAAGGATTGTCCCAAGTCTTCAGAACTTCACCGGTCTCCTTGTCCTTATAGAGCAAAATTTCGCGGGACACGAGGTGGAGGCCAGTACCCTTTTCCTCATCTTCAATGGTTGAACAGGCGCGGATATTCATGCCTTCAACATCAAACAGATGAAGATCCTTTTCGCCCTGACGGCGTGACAAGGCTATGCCGTGCCACCAATAGACTTCCGGTTGGTCATCAATTGTCGAGCACATGATCTTGCGCATGATCGTCACCGTATCTGACGCGTCTGTTGGATCGAGCGGTGGTGTCTGGGCCTGACCAACGGTTGCACACGCAGCCAAAGCCGCAATCGACGCACCCAATGCTGTAAGTCGAGAAATCAAGTTCATGGGGCTTCCTCCAAATGATATATCTTTTAACCTGCCATGCTTAATCCGCTTCGCCAAGCGCTTTATCGCGCGGCGCGCGAATTTGTTCAAACAGACCGGCCAGCACGATCGGCGCAAAACCGCCAAGCCAGGGGATTGTTCGCGCCCAGACCGCGCCAGGCCCAGACGGTAGAATGAACTCATATACAACCGACAAGACAAAGCCGGTCAGGATCGATGCCAGCACAACGCGGCCCGTGGGATGGTAGTGAAACCCGCGCGCAACCACTGTCGGTCCAAAGCTCGCACCAAGGGCCGTCCAGGCAAACAGAGTGCGGTCAAATATGGTCGCCGGCATGGACAGTGTGATCCCTACGGCGACAACACAGACACCAATGATAGCGATCCTCGAGACGAGCACATCGCGACCGCCAAATGCCTTCGCCAGTCCCAGATCGTGGCTGATGGCACCGCCCACAACCAGCAGCTGGCTGTCGACCGTCGACATGATCGCAGACAGAGTAGCCGCGGCTATGATGCCAGCAAAAACGCCCGGCAAAAGATCGCCCGCCAGCTGAAAGAACACGCCTTCTGCAGGGGCGTCCACGCCGAAAAGAACGCGCGCCGATAAGCCCAGAACACCCATACCGATAAAGACCAGGCTGGCCCAGGATATCGCAATCCCTGCACCGGTCAGGCGCGCCTGACGGCTGCGCGTTGCCATAATCCACGCAATCAGATGCGGTTGTCCCAAGGCATTAAAGCCCGTTGCAAACAGTCCAATCACAAAGCCTGCAGCCAGGAAGCCAGTCCGCCCACCATAGGCGTCGGTATAGACCTCCGGCATATCGGACAAGGCAGCCGAGATACCGGCGATGCCACCGGCCTCGATCAGGGCAAGCGCTGGCAGAAGGATTGCCACCGACACCATGAGCAGCCCTTGCAACGTGTCGATCAGCGAAACAGCAAGGAAACCGCCCAGAAATGTGTAAACGAGAATAACCGCGGCACCGATCAGGACACCTGCTGTCAAACCGGTGCCAAACAGGTCGTCAAACGCAATGCCGGCGCCCTGAAACTGCGAAGCGACATAATAGGAGAAGCAAAACGCGATCATGAGCGAGGCAAAGATCCTGATCCAGCGCTCAACGTCTCCACTGGCATCCTCAGTCAGGAAGTCTGTCAGGGTCAGGTGATCTTTTGCCAAGCTGGACGATTGCAGGACCGGGCCGACACCGAACCAAACGGCGACATAGCCGAGCAATATACCAGGCACCATCCACAAGGCCGATGGCCCAGCGACATAGACGAAACCGGAAAACCCAAGCAAAACCCACGCGCTGGAGCTTGACGCCGCATATGCGATACCTGCAACGACCGGACCAAGCGACCGGCCTCCCAGCAGGAATGCCTCCTGCGATTTAGCCCTTTGCGCCGCCCAAACCCCGACCCCAAACAGAACGCCTGAATAGAGGACAAGCGTGATCAGAGCCGAAAGGTTTTCCACACGTATCTCCAAAGCCGATATTATTCGGCGGCGACCTTTATTGGAGCTCCTTTAAACCCGAGAGGCAAGCCCGCACCGGGCGTAAAGCCGTACAACTCCTCGCCAGGCAGCGCGGCCTCAACAAGCTCTCGCGTGGCGATCAGGGCCTCAAGATCAATACCCGTATCTACCCCCATAGATTCAAACATGAAGACTAGGTCTTCACTGACAATATTACCGCTCGCGCCTGGCGCGGTTGGGCAACCACCAAGACCGCCGAGCGAGCTGTCAAAAGTCGTTATGCCTTCCTCATATGCGGCAAGCGCATTCGCCAGGCCAAGCCCGCGTGTATTGTGGAGGTGTACTCCCGTAAGGTTTTCGGTGCCAACCACGCCGCGCACCGCTCGGATCAGTTTTCGCATTGAAACCGGATCACCATAGCCGGTTGTGTCAGACAGTCCGACCTCATCACATCCGGCGGCCATTAGCCGCTCCGCATTCCGCAATATGATTCCCTCATCTATTGGACCTTCTAGTGTACAGCCAAAGGCCGTAGAGAGCGAACCTTCAAAATGCGGTCGCTTGTCTTCGGGAAGCGTTTTCAACAAGGCCGAGATCGCCTCGGCTTCCTCGATGACCTGATCATGGGTCCGGCGAATATTGCGAATCGAATGCGTTTCACTCACCGAGAGCGGTAATGTAATTTTGTGTGCCCCAGCGTCTATGGCAAGCTGCGCACCCTTCAGGTTCGGCACCAGGACTGCAACCTCCAGATCAGGAATCTGGACTGCGTACCGGACGATCTCGCCGGTGTCTGCCATCTGCGGCAAAAGCTTTGGCGAGACAAAGGAACCAACTTCGATTTCCCTGACACCAGCTGCCGCAAGCGCAGATATCCAGCGCTTTTTATCACTGGTCGGCATAATGGCACTGCAGTTCTGCAATCCATCGCGTGGACCAACCTCACTGATCAGCACTCGCTCTGCGGTCATTTCACCACTCCTCGCAAAAAGGTCATCTCGTGACCTTTACATCAAATGATATATCTATTGAATAAGACGGAAATTGCAACGCCTTCTTGAGTGAGTTGGCGGGTCGGAGCAGCAGATGACACCATCAACCAGACTTCTCAACGGCATTAAAGTTGTCGAGTTCACGCACATGGTCATGGGCCCCGCTGCTGGACTCATGCTCGCTGACCTCGGCGCCGACGTTGTCAAAGTCGAACCGATTGGTGGTGACAAGACCCGGCGTCTTCGCGGTTCAGGCGCTGGCTATTTCTCCATGTACAATCGCAATAAGCGCAGCGTCGCGATCAACCTCAAATCACCCGAAGGCAAAGCGCTCGCTCTGAAATTGATCAAGCAAGCAGATGTCTTCATTGAAAATTTTCGGCCCGGAGCCCTCGATAAACTCGGCTTTGGCTATGCCGATCTTTCGTCGCTCAATCCGCGGCTGATCTATTGTTCGGAAAAAGGCTTTCTTGACGGCCCCTATTCTCACCGCACCGCGCTTGATGAAGTCGCGCAGATGATGGGCGGTCTCGCCTATATGACCGGCCCACCTGGGCGACCACTACGCGCTGGATCCTCTGTGATTGATGTCACCGGCGGCATGTTCGGCGCGATTGCCGTGCTGGCTGCCCTGCAGGACCGGCACACCACCGGCAAGGGCCGACATGTCAGTGCGTCCCTGTTCGAGACTACCGCTTTCCTGGTCGGACAGCACATGGCGCAATATGCTGTAACCGGCACCGCAGCGGCGCCTATGCCTGCGCGCATTTCGGCCTGGGCCGTCTATGACGTTTTCGATGTGAAGGAGAGCGAGAAAGTGTTTGTTGGTGTCGTGTCCGATAGCCAATGGATATCGTTCTGTGACGCGTTCGATCTGCAGAAATGGGCAAATGACAGCACGCTAAAGGCCAACAATGATAGAGTTGCCCGGCGTGATGAGATTATTCCTGTATTGCGCGACCTTTTCGCGACTTTCACCAAGGACGAGTTGATGGCGCGCCTGGAGCGCACGGGCCTGCCCTTTGCCCCCATTATGAGACCGGAAGACCTGTTCGACGATCCCCATCTAAATCAAGGTGGGGGATTGCTTGATATGACTTTACCCGATGGCGGCGAGATTGCGCTGCCCGCCATGCCGGTTGCTATTGATGGCCAAAGGCCGGATCTCCACCTTAACCCGCCGCGAATCGGTGAACATAGTGCGGATGTCCTGACGAGCCTTGGCCTTAGCGAAGATGATATCGCAGAACTTGTAGATGCTGGCTTGGTCGAACTTGACCCTGCGCAGGGTGTTGCTCAGCCTGCAGAATAGACCCACGGGCGATCGCCTGCGTCACGCTTGAAAAATTGCTCGATCGTATGGCGATCTTTCAGGGTCAGGCTGATATGGTCCAACCCTTCCATAAGCAGGCGTTTTGGATATTCCCCAATCTCAAACTTGGCCTGCCAGTCAGGCAAGCCGTCGCAAGTAATAATCTGCCGAGGCAAATCTACTGATATTACGGGCGCTAGCGGACCTGCCAGACTTTCAATATTCCTCGCCTCAAGCACTATCGGCAAGATGCCATTGCGAAAGCAATTACCGTAGAAAATCTCACCGAAACTCTGCGCGATGATCACCCGAATGCCATATTCCTCCAGCGCCCAGGCAGCGTGCTCTCTTGATGAGCCGCAGCCGAAATTTGCGCCTGTAACAAGGATGCTTGTCCCCGCCTGTTCAGGTCGGTTGAGTACAAAATCAGGCTGTAGGTCGCGGCTATCGGGGTCTGTATAGCGCCAACCTGCAAATAGGCCTTCGCTCAATCCATCGCGGCTAACCGTTTTCATTTCACGCGACGGAATAATCTGGTCCGTATCGATATTGTCGATCGGCAGGATCGCAGCGATGCCCTTATGGTGGAGGAGCGGTTTAGGCATCACGCCGATTCCAGCACAGCTGGCAGGTCGGTTGGTGCGCAGATGCGTCCTGCAATCGCGCTGGCGGCAACAGTGGCTGGACTGGTCAGATGCGTTCGAACGCCGGGGCCCTGACGGCCTTCAAAGTTGCGATTGGTTGAAGACACAACCCGCGTACCAGGCTCGAAGGTCTCGCCGCCCGCATAAAAACACATGGCACAACCGGGCTCGCCCCATTCGAAGCCAGCGGCTTTGAAAATCTCGTCCAAACCTAGTCCTTCAGCTTCGCGGCGGATCGATTGCGACCCCGGAACACAAACGGCGCGCACCCCTGCGGCGACGCGCTGGCCTTGAAGGATTTTGGCAGCGGCCTTCAGATCGCTAAGCCGTCCATTTGTGCACGACCCGATAAACGCGCCTCCAATGGCCAAGCCATCAATCTTCTGCCCAGCTTTCAGGCCCATATAATCAAGCGCCCGAACATCAGCATTATCCGGCACTTTATGGCCAAGCGCGATCGTGTCTTGTGGACTGGTGCCCCAGCTGATCTGTGGCGCAATGTCGGCAGCGTCGAGCGTGATTTCATGGTCAAACAATGCCAGACTATCTGTCCGCAAGTCTTGCCACTTGCCCCATGCGGCACTTTTCAAATCAGGAGCGTGAAGGCGGCCCGCCACATAATCTCGCGTGGCTTTGTCCGGCGCTATTACCGCTGTATACGCCGCAAACTCGACCGCCAGGTTACAAAGTGTCAGGCGCGCTTCGATGCTCATCTCATCGATCACCGGGCCGCAAAACTCAATCGCGCACCGCTTGCCGCCATCTGTTCCATGAGCCGCGATGAGATATAGCGCAAGGTCTTTCGCTGTAACACCTTTGGCAAGTTCACCGACGACCCGCACTCGCATCTGCGGGGGTTTCATGGCTCGTAGAGCACCCGTTGCCATTACATGCTCGGCTTCACTCGAACCGATACCCCAAGCCAGCGCCCCCAATGCGCCGAGGCTGCAAGTATGACTATCGGGGCAGACCAGTGACAGACCTGGCAAAGCAATTCCAAGCTCGGGCGCAACCACATGTACAATGCCCTGGTTGGCATCGTCAGTGTCTATGAGATGGATACCAGCCGCACTTGCCATCGCGCGTGTTTCGGTAATGAAGGCCTGCCCGCCCGGACTGCGCGCCTCATCCCTGCCACGCCCGGCCCGGAACGAAACGATATGGTCCATGATCGCAAAAACCCGTGACGGGTCGCGCACCGGATATCCATTTTGAGCAAGCGACTTCAACGCCACACCGCCAGTACGCTCGTGCAAGAGCAGGCGGTCAATGGCAATCAGGTCATACCCATCACCGGCATCGCAAACACGATGCATCTGCCATAATTTGTCGAACAGAGTCTGGGTCACAATTACCTCTCAAGACAAATGATATATCTTTTACGGCAGGCATCTACAAGGGATTCAATTTCTCAAGAATCATGACAAAGAAAAACCCCCGAAATCTGCAAAAAATTCAGGACCTTATTTGGGCGGGGGAGGGCGCACCAACCAAAACAGAAAACCAATAATTCCATTTAAGACGATGGGTTAATAAAGAGGCACTTCAAACGAGATCCATACTGATGTGCCCCTAAGAATGTAGACGCCCTGCGGCTTCATTGTGCTGTCATT
>CAYGKE010000003.1:51819-94292 GCA_964350465.1 uncultured Hyphomonas sp. | reverse complement strand
CTGCGCTACCACAAGATCGTGATCATGACCGACGCTGATGTCGACGGCGCACATATCCGCACGCTGCTGCTGACGTTCTTCTATCGCCAGATGCCGGAAGTGATCGAGAAGGGCTATCTCTACATCGCCCAACCGCCGCTCTACAAGGTGATGCGCGGCAAGTCAGAGCGCTACCTGAAGGATGATGACGAGCTGAACGTCTACCTGATTGATGAAGGCACGACCGGCGAAACGCTAATCCTCGAGGATGGCACCCAGATTGCCGGCGAGGACCTGCGCGAGCGTGTGCGTCAGGCTGCGGCCTTCAAACAGGCGCTGTGGCGCCTAAGCCTGCGCGCGCCGGGAGAAATTGTCGAACAGGCGGCGATGGCTGGCGCACTGGCGCCGGGCGCGGGCGAGGATGAAGCAGCTGAGACGGCCAAACGCCTAAACCTGATCGCGGAAGAGGGCGAGGACGGCTGGCAGGGCACATTTACCGATGGCGGCCTGACCCTCAAGCGTGAAGTGCGCGGGGTCGAGGAAAAGGCTGTGCTCGACCGCCAGATGCTGGCCAGCGCTGATGCGACCCGCCTCAACAATCACAGCGAAGCGATCCGGTCAGTCTATGCCGCGCCGTCCGTGCTACGCCATGAGAAGACCGGCGATATCGAGGTCACCGGCCCGGTCTCGCTGCTTGAGGCGGTGCTCGCCTCTGGCCGCAAGGGATTGAAAATCCAGCGCTATAAGGGCCTCGGCGAGATGAACGCCGACCAGCTCTGGGAAACGACGCTGGACGCCAATGCCCGCACGCTGTTGCAGGTCCGGGTTGAGCATGCTGACGAGGCGGGCGACATGTTCTCGCGCCTGATGGGCGATGTCGTCGAACCGCGCCGCGAGTTCATTCAGGCCAATGCCCTCGACGCGCAGGTGGATGTGTAACAGTCCTGAGCCTGGTTCATGTGGGGGGCAACGGTCTGATACCAGCCCCTGCTTAAGCTAAGGCTGCCCCCTTCCTCACCTCTGCCCTTGCCAGCATACCAAAAGCCCGCCATATGCGCGGTTCGACTTTTGGCCGGACGATCAGGCACACTCGGCGCGCCTTTGCCGCTGAGGCTCATGAGACCCTCAACAAAATATCGAACCCGCGTGTCGGCACTTCCGCCGGACCGCAAACCAATACAGGAGTGTTCCATGACTAGTGGCACCGTAAAATTCTATAATGACCAAAAAGGCTTCGGCTTTATCGCACCAGATGATGGCGGCACCGACGTGTTCGTTCACGCCACAGCGCTGGAGCGTGCTGGCATGACCGGCCTGTCTGATGGTCAGAAAGTGTCGTTCACGACCGCTGTTGATCAGCGCAGCGGCAAGACTGCCGTTGACACGATCCAGGCCGAATAAGGCTGACTGTTTCGCTCGCGGGCCCGGTTCTGTGCCGGGCCTTCGGGTATTTTCTACCCTTCAATCTTATCCCGGAACGCCCTGATCCGCGCGGCATTCTTGCCGAGATCAGAGCCACCGACCCGTGACAGCGAGCGGACATCGATCACGCTGCCACCGCCCTCACCGGCCCGGATACGAATAATCACATCATCCTTGAAGCCGTACCAGAACGTCGTGTCTGTGGCCTCGATGATCCCGGCGTCTGCATCGTCGCTGACCAGCGCCCAGCCAAAACTCTTTACCGCTTTCAGCGCCTGCGCGTATGCCTCAGCGGGGGAAAGTCCGCTACTGATCGGCACAATGTCGGGATAGGCCTCAGCTTGAATCTCTGAGACGAGCCGGTCCGGCGCGCCGTCACGTCCCGGCTTGATCTTGCCGACATAGTCCGCCGGATTGGCGCCTGAGGCTTCGCGTAGCGCCATGATCGCAGCGGTGAACATCGGTGGGTCCAGCCGGTCCGTTGTGATGTCATGGATGGCCGGCACCGAACGCGCCGCCGCCCATACTGCGTCGGCCTGCATCTTGGCCGCAAAAGGTAGCGCCAGTGCGGCTGCTCCAATCGCCATGCCAGTGATCCGGCGCGGCATCAGGAAGACGCTGAGACCAAGCGCCAGAACGCCGAGCGCCATACTGGCATAGCGTACATACGGCCACCAATCATTCGTCATAGTGCCAAGGCCATGGCCAATCCCCCAATAGCCAAAGCGCACGCCAAGCCCGGCAATACCCGGCCACAGCACAGCCAACACAGTCGCCGTCGCCGCCAATACAATCACGCCCAGTCTCAATCTGCTCATCTTAGACTTCCCTATTTCAACGGCACAACCCACGTATCCACCACAACCATATCTCCCCAGATGGCCCAGCTGTCGGGCGTGTCGGCGCGCACGGAGATACGCACCTCCTCGCCTGCTGTTGCGACGCTATGAGCCGCGTCCCAGTCGGTACTGACGCAAAAGTCTTCGCTCTCTCCGGCCCGGACATTCTTTTCATAGAGGTCAGGCTCGCGGTCGATCAAGGTGCCGTCCATATCGCGCAACTCGACATCATATTCCTGCATCAGCTTGGTATTATTCAGCACCGTGACGCAGAGCTGCAGCTCGTCGTCACCAATCTCATCGGCAAGCTGCCTGACCTGAATCTCGACAATCTCGCCGCCGGCATCGCCGCCATAGGCATACGCGCCGCCGGGTGAGTTGATCATGCCGTAATACAGCCCGGCATGGTACCGGCATATGGCCGGACCGACCGCCGGGATATTATACGCCGCACCTGCCTTGCCGGTGTTACAGATGGCGATCATCTCATCGCGCATCCGGTCATCGCACCAGGCCTGACTCTGTTCCTCAAGTCGGTAACAGGCATCATGGCGGGCACAAACGGGGCGGAACGGACCATCTGTCAGGGCACCGAGCGTGGTCTGGATGACACCCGGTACTTTCTCCTGAATGAACTCCGGGCCGCAGCGGTCAGCCTCTTCCATCCTTGCG
Organism: uncultured Hyphomonas sp.; assembly: GCA_964350465.1. Lineage (GTDB taxonomy): Bacteria > Pseudomonadota > Alphaproteobacteria > Caulobacterales > Hyphomonadaceae > Henriciella. The sequence goes on along the minus strand of CAYGKE010000003.1, from coordinate 91,380 downwards.
GTCTCGCGCTCAAGATAGTCAGCATCCACGGCTCGCGGGACATCCGTGCCGCCATTAATTGATGCGCAACTTGCAAGTGAAAGCGCAGCAAACAGCCCCAATATTCCCGTCAAATTAGCCATGCGTACTCCTGTTTGCGGCGAGCCTAGGCGGGACGCGCGCGCAGGTCCATCAAAGTTGATGCTGCATTGTCGGTTAACCTTCGGCACGAATCTCGCATAGTTTCACAAAACTGAAATATTGGAGGGACATATGGCACAGCGCAAACGCGGGAACACGCGGCGGTCTGAACCTGAGACAAAGATGTCTCCGTGCCTGCCAGAATTTCCTGAATGCGCTGGCTCAGCAGATGAACCTTGCCGTCATGACCAAGCAGCTGAAAGCCCCTCAAATAAGTCCGCCAGTGATTGGCATCCCGGCAGCGGCCCTTTCCCGACCGACTAATCATCCCTGCCTGATCAGCGGCACGTATGCCGATCTATCCGCATCTTAATCACTCTGAACGTCGGCCAACCAAACATGGTCAGGCCGCCGTAATGTTTCCGAAAATCGCCTCACAGGGACCGTAACCGGCACGAAATTCGCATGTAGCTTGAATATTCAACCCCACGGAGTGACCCATGCGACGCAAAACAAAACAGCCGAAACACATTGAGTTCGTGCCGTCCTGTTCGCTCGAACCAACCGGACCGTTCATGATGGATCATGGCGATCCGGTCACGATCAAGCTCTGCCGCTTGATCGCCGAGCAAAAAGACGAGCGCCACAATGCCTGGAAGGGCGTCAGGGTTTAGGCCTGTTTCTCGACGAACACGGTACCGGCAGAATAGCCCGCGCCGAACGAACAGATCAGGCCCTTGTCGCCAGGCTTGAAATCGCCTGAATGTTTGTGGAAGGCGATGATCGACCCGGCTGAACTGGTATTGGCGTAAGTATCGAGCACGGTCGGACTATCATCCGGTGTCGCTTCGCGGCCCAGAACCTTGGCGGCGATCAACCGGTTCATATTGGCATTGGCCTGATGCAACCACATCCGGCGCAAATCGCCAGCCTCAAGTCCAAGCCGATCCAACTCCTCGATGATCATTTGCGCCACCATAGGGACGACTTCCTTGAACACTTTGCGGCCTTCCTGAATGAACAGTTTGTCTGGCGCACCAATTCCCTCTGGCGCGGCATTATTTAGGAAGCCGAAATTATTGCGGATATTGTTGGAGAACTGAGTCTTCAAATGCGTGCCGAGAATATTCCAGTGACCCGCTGGCGCGATGTCCTCGGCCTCGATCAGGACGGCTGTGGCGACATCGCCAAAGATGAAATGACTGTCGCGATCGGTAAAGTTCAAATGCCCGGAACAGATTTCCGGATTGACCATCAGAACTGATCGCGCACTGCCAGAGCGGACAAAATCAGCTGCCGTCTGGATGCCGAATGTCGCTGAGGAGCAGGCGACATTCATGTCAAAGCCAAAGCCCTGAATGCCGAGCGCATCCTGGATCTCAACTGCCATGGCAGGATAGGCGCGCTGCATATTCGAGGCCGCGCACAAAACCGCATCAACATCCTGTGCGGCGCGGCCAGCGCGGTCCAGCGCGTCCTTGGCGGCCTCGACGGCGATCTCTGCCAGCACAGATATCTGCTCATTCGGGCGCTCAGGAATATCCGGTCGCATCCGGTCCGGATCAATCACACCGGCCTTGTCGATGACGAAGCGCGACTTGATGCCGGAGGCTTTCTCAATGAATTCGACACTGGAATGGGTTTTTGCTTCAACCAAGCCTGACGCTATCTCTGCGGCATGTGTCTCGTTCCACTTGTCAGACCAGGCATTGTAACTTTCGACCAGTTCTTCATTTGAGATCGATTGGCTAGGGGTCCACAATCCAGTGGAGGAAATTACGGGGGTAATCATGCTCGGTCCTGTATCGGCGATTGTCGCTCTGGTTTGCAGAGCAAGCTAGAGCGTTCCTGCCGGGGCGTCGAGCCGCAGAATCACTCAGATTCTTCTGGCCTGGATTGATCGCGCAGATCATCCTCAATCTGATCAGCGAAACAGGCATCACGGAAGTTCGGATCGGTAATCTTGCTGCAATCTTCATTGCCGGTGGCGCAAGCACTGAGCACGATTAGGCCGACAAGGGCGAGACAGATCTTCATGGGCAGGCTCCGTTTCTTGGTCACTTGTGAGTTAAGACCAGAACGGGCGACGAAGGAACGGCAAATGACAGACCTAGTTGAACCACGCCGCGAGGATCAGGCCGTCGCCTCTTGTCATGCGGCTGAACCGATTCCAGGCGTCGCCCCGCGCCAGCGGGCCGTTTTCGAGATAGGGAACCGCCGCCGCGCCATGCAGCCACAGGATAATATCAAGATCGCCAGGATTCTGCAGATATTTGGCGACATTCACGCCTGTGCCGGTTTCAGCGTCATAACCGTTATTGAAGCGCCAGTACGGTACCAACGCCTCGCCCTCCAACACAGCTTCGATCTCACCCAGAACCTCCTGCCAACCATCCGCCATTTCTTCGGTCACCTCGACACCAAAGGCAGACACCTGATCGGGGTTTGGCAGCCACTCCCGATCATTATCGGTCTCGGTCATGACCTGTGACCAGAAGGCCTGGTTCTCGCTGATCATCGCCTTGAAGTGACGATGTGCAGCACGGGTTCGCTCAGCGTCGGGCACGCCGCGCAGGGTCAGTAGGACGGCTGCAATGCGATCGATATCATCATTCTGCAGGAACAGGCCCTGGAGGTTGCCCTTTCTCTCAAGCTCGGCACGGCCTTCATACACGGTGCGGATCGCCGGGGTTGGATCAGCGGCCAGCGTCAGCTCGGCCATGCCCGAAATAACGTGGACATAGGCCTTGAGCCAATGTGCATCGGCGCCATCAAAACGGATCACGCCATCAAACCCGTCCTCTGGTTCAGCGCCAAGATCACCCATCATCGCTATGAGGGATTCCCAATCTTGGCGGGCTCCGTCAGCGTTAATATCAAACCACAAAGCGCCGAGTGAAATCTCCACGGCAATGTCACTTCCAACCACACCCTCGAGCGTTTCCTCAGCCCGCGCGAGATGGGTCAGCGCCTGCCCCATTGCGATTTCGAGAAAGGCTGGGTCGAACGCGCCATCGGGATTATGCGGCAGGGCATTTCGCATACCGGGCAAGAGTGCGAGCTGAGCATTCGTATTCTGATAGCGCACCTGCATGATTGCCTCGGTCGCGCGGAGAAACTGTACGCCGCCGAGGACGAAGTCCGTTTCCGGCGACGATGTCCGAGCAATTAGATTGGCTTCGGCTGCTGTCAGGCCTTGCTCTGCAAGTACCTCGTTCCAGGACTTCAGGTCTGGGTCTGCATCGAGAACAGGATTGGATGGACCGCAGGCAGCAAGCGCAAGAGCGGCGACGGGAAGGGCAATGAAGCGAAACATGATACACCTTTGAGTGATTACATGCTCACAATATCACAGACAGGAATGCCGTACTATCCCCCATTTACGTGACATACTAATCTGACTGGCGGCGCGCGCGTTCGGCATCATCGGCAGCGCGGCTGCAAGCGAGACGTTCATCCGGGGTTGGCAGATCGTTGCACTGCTGGCGTGCTTCTTCGTCATATACGTCCTGAAAAATGGTGCAGCCAGAAAGCGCGAGTAGCCCCGCCGCAGCGAACAGAGCTTTCATCATAGATCAAGCGGCCAGGAGGTTGATTGCTCACGCTGTTTCTCTGGAACGCCAAGGGCTTCCAGTTCAGCCTGCCGTCGCTCGGCAGCGGCGACCTCGTCTTCATACTCGCTATAGAGCTGATCACGTTCACGCATGGCATCGGCGACGGCATCTTCCATACAGGAATCGCGCTCTGCTTTATCCTCGACCTCTCGGCACTGCGTATAAGCCTGGTCGCGATCATATTCGCCGGTCGTGACACAGCCTGCCAGAAGCCCGAGCGAAACTATTCCAATTGCCAATCTCATCGTACCATCTCCTGTACTTCCCTATGCCGAGGACAGCGCGTCTCATGATCATTGTAAAGCCCCACAGCCTGCATCCAGGCATAGACAATCGTTGGTCCAACAAATTTGTGGCCACGCTTTTTCAAATCTTTCGAGAATTGCTCTGAAATATCGGTCTTGGTCGGACCGTCCCGGAAATTCTTCCACTTGCCGACAATTGGCGTGCCGTCGACATACGACCAGCACAGGTCGGAAAAATCCTCGCCTTTGTCGGCGGCATCAAGAAAAGCCTTGGCATTGCCAATACAGGCCTCGATCTTCTTCGGACTGCGAATGATGCCGGGGTTTTTCAGCGCCTTATCGATCCGCTTTGGCGTCCAGCGCGCGATTTTCTCAGGATCGAAACCGTCAAATTCTGCTCGCATGGTCTCGCGCTTCCGCAAGATCGTGATCCAGGCAAGGCCCGCCTGCATGCCATCAAGCTGCAGCTTTTCCCAGAGCGCCCGGCTATCATATTCCGGTACGCCCCATTCAGTGTCGTGATAGTTGCGGTAGAGCGCGTCGCCAGCAGGTGCCCAGCCGCAATGAAGATCTTGATCAGCCATCCACAAGGAATGCCGCCATTTCCTCTTGAAGCCAATCAGGTTTTTTTATTCTGACCGGATTGTCATTAACACGTATGGCTGCGCCATCAGCTTCAGCTTTCGCGAGGCGATCAATGCGAAGGCGCGCCAAGGCCAGCCCGCCGGCAACGCTGGTGACTTGGCCGAGCGGACCACCCGCCATTATGACGGCATCCGCAGCAAGGGCCTCGCCCTCCACTATAACTGTCCGGCGGCGGATGTTGCCGCGCCGGTGCATGCGGCTGACAACTTCCTGTCCAACGAAACAACCCTTGTTCAGGGCAACACCGCCGCGCCGGTCCATATTGATGTCAGAGGGGAAAATTTCAGCCGCGCCGAATTCGATCCCCTGAATAGGGATGCCTGCTGCTATACGCTCTGCCTCACTATCAAACAGGGGTGGGGCCTCCGCGGTCAGTTCGATCTCAACATCTGAGCGTAGTCGAAACATTTTCAGACGCTTGGCAAGATCCTCGGCGCCGATATCCGAGACATTCAGATCAATGCCGGTACCGGTCCTTGTGGCTTGATAGTCAGCAATCACTTTGCCTTGCGGGGTCAAAAGTGCGCCATAGCGGATTTGGTCCACTTGCCAGTCGCGCGTATCATTGGTCACCAGCCGTTCCAGCAGGGCGATTGTATCAGGCCCATCAAGTGAAATGAGCGAGCGGTGCACGGTCTCTGGTATCGTCGACATAACGCATCATGTAAGTGGGGGGCTGCGACTTGTCATCTCTTCTTACCGGGAGCGGATGACAGGATGCAGTCGCTCGGTCATAAGGACATCATGACCAAGACATTTGACCTGATACTTAAAGGCGGCACGGTAGTCTCGCCCGGCGGTGAGCACCGCGCCGATATCGCTGTGAACGGGGAACAGATCGCAGAGATCGGTGATCTATCCTCGGCAAGCGCAGGTGAGACCTATGATGCAACCGGCCTGCACATCCTGCCCGGCGTCATCGACAGCCAGGTCCACTTCCGTGAACCGGGCCTTGAGCACAAGGAGGATCTTGAAACCGGTGCGCGCTCTGCCGCGCTTGGCGGCGTAACCTGCGTGTTTGAAATGCCAAACACAAATCCGCTGACCATCACACCGGCCATGCTGGAAGATAAACTGGCGCGGGCCAAAGGCCGTATGGATACTGACCACGCCTTTTATGCCGGGGCCACACATGACAATACCGGCATTCTCGCCGAGATGGAGGCGATGCCTGGCTGCTGCGGCGTCAAAGTGTTCATGGGCGCGAGCACAGGCGATCTGCTGGTCGAAGATGATGAGGGTGTCGAGGCCGTTCTGCGCGCCATTAATCGCCGCGCCGCTTTTCATTCTGAGGATGATTATCGCCTGAAGGAACGTGCGCACTTGGCCCGCCAGGGTGATTGGCAAAGCCATATCGAAGTGCGTGATGTCGAAGCGGCAGTCAACTCTACACGGCGCCTACTCAAGCTCGCGCGCAAGACCGGCAAGCGTATTCATGTCCTGCATATCTCGACAGCCGAAGAGATGGAGCTTCTGCGCAACGCCAGGGATATTGCCAGTGTCGAAGTCCTTCCCAATCACCTGACACTGGCAGCGCCAGACGCTTATGAACGTCTTGGCGCCTATGCCCAGCAGAACCCGCCCGTGCGTGAGGCCCGTCACCGCGAGGCGCTGTGGCGTGCACTGAATGCCGGGATCGTGGATGTGCTGGCGACCGATCACGCGCCGCACACCAAAGAGGAAAAGGCGCAGCCTTATCCGGCCTCGCCATCAGGTATGCCGGGCGTGCAAACGCTGGTGCCAGTGATGCTGACACATGTGAACAGCGGCAAGCTCAGCCTGCAGCGTTTTGTCGAACTGACCAGTGCTGGACCGCAACGTGTGTTTGGTATCGTCAATAAGGGACGTATCGCTGAAGGCTATGACGCCGACTTTACCGTTGTGGATCTGAAGCGACGCGAAACGATCACAGCCGAATGGTCTAAATCGAAATGCGGCTGGACACAATTTGATGGTTTTGAAGCCACTGGCTGGCCGATCGCCACGATCATTCGCGGTGGCTTTGTCATGCGCGACGGCGAGATCACCTGCAAAGGCGGCGGCAAGCCTGTACGGTTCCTGGAAACACTGGCACCCGCCTGATCGCTGTCACGTTCTTGTTACAGATGTCTTGCATTAGCCGGATACCGTTCCAATATCGATGAGGCGATACTGGCGCTTCGGTGCCAGCCGCAGCCATATCCCCTTTGTGGCTGTCTACGGACCGGTGCGGGGCGGCGCTCTTTTCAGAGATGACGCCCCGTATTCGCGAAACGCTTTGGTAAGGGGTTTACGGCCGGTTTTGCCAAAAATGATGCAATACTCGGCGCTTTGTCGGCAATAGATTAACCGCACCCATCTCATCCATTAACACACTGCCTTTTCAGAGGGTTAGACGTTAACCTTAACGCAAAGCCTGTAGGGCAATCTCCAGCCTGTCGCTGAGGTGTTGGCGACGTGATGGTGGGTGTCCCGAGCAGCTGAAAAATCAGCGCCGGGCACCTCTCAAACTGGAGAGGAATAGGATGGCTTATTCAGATACACAAATCGAGGTCGAGCCAGAGTTTGGCCTCATCGCAGAAACCGCCACAGGCGAGGAGCTTTACCGCGTAGGTCTGGCCTATGCCGAAGGTGTCGACTGCGAGCAGGATCATATCGCGGCTCATAAATGGTTCAATCTGGCCGTTATGAAGGGCTCAGATGATGCCAAGACATGCCGCCAGGAAATGGCCGACATGCTCGATAAGGAAGACATCAAGTCTGCCCTGTCTGCGGCTCGCGCCTGGCTGCAACTGGCCAACTAGTTCGGTCACGCTCGCAAACCGTTGCATTTGCAAATAACGGATTGACGAAAGCCTGACTTCACGCTCCCCTGCGCCATCATAAAGACGGCGCTGGAAACAATGCCCGGCGCCTGCTCAATGCAGGAGAGACCGATGACACTGAACTTCAAATCGAGCGTAGCAATAGCCGCCCTATTGCTTGGCAGCTGCGCCGCCGTCACGCAGACTGAGGCCACCGCGACAGAGCCAGTAACCATAGATGAACCCGCCGCGCTGACGGTGGAAGACGCCCGCGCCTTTATTGCAAATGCGGAAACCAGACTTGCCGCGCAGAGCGAGTATGCTTCGCGCATTGCCTGGCTGCAGGCCACTAATATCAACTATGACAGCAACTGGCTCGCGGCGAAATCCGGCGCAGAATATGTCACCCTGGCGGTCAATCTCGCCAATGGCACCAAACAGTTTGAAGGCATGGATTTGCCGGCGGATCTTGCCCGCAAGATGCAGATCCTGCGCGCTGGGATCACTCTGCCCGCACCAACAACGCCGGGCGCAGCCGAGGAGCTCGCCCAGATCACAACCGGGCTTGATGCAACTTATGGCACCGGAACCTTCACCTATAAGGGCGAGGCGCTGAACCTTGATCAACTCTCGACTATTATTGAAACCTCACGCGATCCCGAGGAGTTGAGAACGGTCTGGGAGGGTTGGCGCACAATCAGCCCGGTCATGAAGGATGACTATGCCCGCATGGTCGACATCGCCAATCAGGGCGCCAAGGAGCTTGGTTTCGACACGGTCGCCGATATGTGGCTTTCAAATTATGACATGCCACCGGAAGAGATGCGTGCCGAGGTCGAGCGCCTCTGGACGCAGGTTGAACCACTCTATGACGAGCTACATTGCTATGTCCGCGCTGAGCTGAACGAAGAGTATGGCGATGAGGTGCAGCCCGCGAGTGGGCCGATCCGCGCCGACCTGCTCGGCAATATGTGGTCGCAGGACTGGTCGGCGATTTATCCGATCGTCGCACCTGAAACCGTCGACAAAGGCTACGATGTCACAGAGCAATTGGTCGCCAACGGGTATGATGCGGTACAAATGGTTGAGACGGGCGAGGCGTTTTTCTCATCACTTGGATTTGCACCGCTGCCCGAAACGTTCTGGGAGCGCAGCCAGATCACAAGACCGCGTGACCGCGAAGTGGTCTGCCATGCCTCGGCCTGGAACCTGGATGATGTCGATGATATTCGCATCAAGATGTGTACCGAGGTCAATGCCGAGGACTTCGAGACCGTGCACCACGAACTCGGTCATAACTATTACCAACGCGCCTATAACCAGCAGGACTATGTCTATCGCACCGGCGCGCATGATGGCTTCCATGAGGCCATTGGCGACTTTGTCGCGCTGTCGATTACGCCTGACTACTTAAAGTCAATCGGCCTGATCGAGGAAGTGCCGCCAGCCGAGGCTGACCTCAGCCTGTTGATGAACGGCGCGCTGAACAAGATTGCCTTCCTGCCTTTTGCTGTAACCGTTGATAGCTGGCGCTGGGATGTGCTGGACGGCACGACCCCAAAAGAGCGCTATAATGATGCATGGTGGGACACCCGAACAAAGTATCAGGGCATCATGCCGCCCGGTCCCCGCCCAGACGACGCCTTCGATCCCGGTGCGAAGTATCATATTCCCGGAAACACGCCTTACCTGCGCTATTTCCTGTCTTATGTGATGCAGTTCCAGTTCCACAAGGCCGCCTGCGATCAGGCTGGTTGGGAAGGCCCGCTTCATCGCTGCTCAATCTATGGCAATGAGGAAGTTGGCGCGCGCCTGAATGCCATGCTCGAAATGGGGGCAAGCCAGCCCTGGCCGGATGCGCTTGAGGCTTTCGCCGGGACACGCGAAATGGACGGCAGTGCGATCATCGAATATTTCGACCCGCTGATCACCTATCTCGAAGAAGAGAATGAAGGCCGCACTTGCGGTTGGTAGACATGAAAAAGCGCGCCGGTTAACACTGGCGCGCTTTGAATTTTGGATAGCCTAATCAGCTTTCATTGTAGCGATAGCCGACGCCGTACAGCGTTTCGATCGCATCGAACTCATCGTCACCTTCGCGGAATTTCTTGCGTAGCCGCTTAATGTGGCTGTCAATGGTGCGGTCATCGACATAAATCTGATCATCATAAGCAGCGTCCATCAACTGGTCGCGCGATTTAACATAGCCGGGCCGCGTCGCCAGAGCTTGCAGGATCAGAAACTCAGTGACGGTCAAGCGAACCGGATGGCCATCCCAGGAACAGGCATGGCGATTTGGATCGAGCGTCAGGCGTCCGCGAACGATCGGCTTGCTATCACCTTCTTCGGAGCCAGGCTCGCCGCCGCGGGCGCGCCGTAATACGGCCTTCACGCGCTCTGACAGGAGCCGGTTCGAGCAGGGCTTACGAACAAAGTCGTCAGCGCCGATATTGAAGCCGATCACCTCGTCGATTTCTTCATCCTTTGAGGTCAGGAAAATCACCGGCAGCTCCGATGTCTGGCGCAAACGGCGAAGCAGTTCCATACCGTCCATCTTGGGCATTTTGACATCCAGAATGGCAATATCAGGCGGGCTGTCTGTCAGTCCGGTCAGAGCAGCAAGACCATCATGATAAGTGCGGACATCATAGCCCTCCGCCTGGAAAAACATCTTCAGGGACGCGACGATGTTCTCATCATCATCTACCAGTGCCAGCGTCGTCATCGGATCAGCCTCCTCACCTTCCTTCGACCAATTCACCAAAGGTCGAACTTTCGAGCGCTGTTGAACCATGGTTCGAGCGCGGCCGGAAGCCCTAGCCTCGATATTTACAGCTATTACAGCGCATTGCGGCACCCATAAGAGGGGAATGGGGCGTTTTATCGGCCAAACTCGATCTGTCTGCCTTGTTTGTAAATTCCCTCATTTAGAGAAAAATATCAGTAAAAATAATCGATTAGGCACGCAGCTTGCTTTGAAACACGCAATCCTAAGATCGCCAGACGGAGCGTGGAGAATGAGTGTGAGTTTTCAACGTCCAATCGATACGACTGCACCGGGCCAGCATATTCCGAAGCAGGCAAAGAGTTGGCTCTCCTTTTTCCGGATTAATGCGGAAGACCGTTTCATCCTGAAGCAGAAATATCTCGGTAAGACGGTATTTATCCACATCAATAAATGCGGCGGCTCCAGTGTTGAGTCTGCCCTGCATATTCCGATCAAGATTCACGATACCGCGCAACAAAGGCGCAGGCGGCTCGGGCAGCACTGGGACGGTAAGTTCAAATTCTCCTTTGTCCGTCACCCCTACGAGAAAGTTGTTTCGCACTATCATTACCGTATCAAGACAGATCAAACGCGTCTTGGCACATCGCCGATTAGTCTGAATGACTGGGTTCGTTTGGCCTATGGCGAGCGCGATCCGCGCTATTATGACAAGCCTTTGATGTTTGCGCCTAGCCTGGACTGGCTAACCGACCCCAATGGTGACCTGATGGTCGATTATGTTGGCAAGCTGGAAACCATGCGCCAGAATTGGGCCATTATCCAGAAACGGTTGGGCAAGCATACGCCTCTGCCCCGCAAGAATGCCACACCGCAACGTGCGCCAGCGACAGAGCTGCTTGATCAGACATCGATCGACATCATCAATATGCGCTTCGCTAAAGATTTCAGAGCGTTTGGGTACAAGAAAATCTAGGCTGGCCGAACAGGCGCTAGCCTAGTCTTCGTCGTCCAGCATATCCCACCAGAGCGCCTTCTTGCTGACGCGGACGGCCTCAATCACAATGATAACCGCCGCGCCGACAAGGACCCATCGGGCCGTGCTCGACTGGCCAGCCCACTCCACCAAATTTTCCAACATCACCACGCCTCGGTATCTTCTTGTTGAAGACACTATGCACTGGCACGGGTTAACGCCGCCTGAGTCATTCCTGACCTAAATGCGGCAATTGGTAAGCAAATGCGCTGCATTTCTTTACCCCGCCTTTCAAACGCGTAAACAGAACGCAATGGCCCGTTCGAGTTCCCGTTCTTCGCCCCGTCCGCCGCGTCGACCACCGGCGCGTGTCTGGCAGAGAATGCTGTCGGGGCGCCGGCTCGATTTGATCGACCCCTCGCCAATGGATATCGAGATTGAGGACATTGCGCATGGACTGGCGCGGGTCGCACGATGGAACGGCCAAACGAGAGGTGCGCACGCATTTTCAGTGGCCGAGCACTCGGTCATCGTCGAAGCAATTTGTGTTGAACTTGAGCCGCAGCTTGAGCCGCGTGAACGCCTCCTGGCCCTGCTACACGATGCGCCAGAATACGTCATTGGCGACATGATCTCGCCGTTCAAGGCCATCCTGGGCGACGCTTACAAGGATGTTGAGGCCCGCCTGACCGAGGCCATCCATTTAAGGTTTGGCTTGCCAGCGCGAACCCCAGCTAGCTTGAAACGTTTGATCAAGCGCGCTGATCATATCTGCGCCTGGTACGAGGCGACCCAGCTAGCGGGTTTCTCAATCGAGGAATCCGATCGCTTCTTTGGACACCCGCCGCCCGGCATAAGCCTGACCCTCGATCCACAGCCTGTGGAGGCCGCACAGGCCGCCTTTATTGGTCGCTATGCAGCCCTGCTCTCGGCAATCGAGGCACCCGCATGAGTGTCACGATCGGGCTATCAGTGGTGATTGTCGCCTGCGACGGAACAACGCCGCGTGTTCTGGCTACGAAGCAGGAAACAGGACCTGCCGCGCTGCCATTCGGAGCCTTTGACCCTGATCAGCATCGGACATTCGAGCTGGCGCTACGCGGATGGGTGAAACAGCAAACTGGGTTCCAGCTCGGCTATGTCGAGCAGCTTTACACATTTGGCGACCGTGACCGCGAAACACCCGAAGCAAGCCTTGCCGGGGCACCATCCGGCGCGCGGGTCGTCTCGGTGGGATATCTCGCCCTGACACCCGAAGTGGAGCGTCTGCCGGCCGCGTTCGAAGCGAGTTGGCGCGACTGGTACCGTCACTTCCCCTGGGAGGATCACCGGGAAGGGCGCCCCGCTATGATTGACGATGTGATCGCGCCGCAATTGCGGACCTGGGCCGCCGGAAGTGAAGACCGAAAAACGCGGGCCGTTACCGCTTTTGGTCTCGATTCGCAAAGCTGGGCTGATGACCGCGTTCTGGAACGCTATGAACTGCTTTATGAAGCCGGAATGGTGGAAGAGTGCGCAGCCGATAGCGGCCTGCCATACCCGGAAATCAAGCTTGGCGAAGCGATGGCATCAGACCATCGACGCATTCTGGCGACCGCGATGGCGCGACTGCGTGCAAAAATCCGTTATCGCCCGGTAGTGTTCGAGCTGATGCCGCAGCAGTTCACGCTATCCTATCTGCAACATGCGGTTGAGGGCATTCTTGGCCGTCTTCTGCATAAGCAAAATTTCCGCAGAGGGCTGGAACGCACCAATCTGGTTGAACCAACCGGAGAGATGGAAAGTGGGACAGGTGGGCGGCCTGCGGCGCTGTTTCGCTACCACCGCGAACTGGCCAGACAAAGCAAGACCGGACTGGCAACCCCGAACCTGAAGCCTGATGCTTAGCGCTGGGTCGCCGCCTTAAAGGCAGGGAACAAAAATCCGGCAGCCAGGCCGCCAAGGTGGGCCTGCCAAGCAAGCGGCAAGGCAACTATGCCGCCGGTCAGCGCCAGCACGATATTGATCAGCAGCCATGGCAGCGAAAAACGTGCTGCTTCGCGCCACCCGCCCTTGAGATATCCCATGGCCGGCAACAGGCCCGATATCGCTGAGGATGCGCCAATCGCCAGCCCGGACGTCTGCGAGAGATCGTAATAGAGCATCTGCGCGAGTGCGCCGGCCAAAGCACAGACAAAGAAGAAAACCAGGAATACGATTTGGCTACGCAGTGACGGACCGAGGCCATTGGCAACTATGGGGCCGAGCGCCAGCAACATGGCCATGTTCATCGCGAGGTGAAACATATCGCCATGCAGAAAGACATGCAGGAAAAGCGGTGCGATATCGCCGAGCGGTCTCGCCAGGTCTGAAAACTCTGGCCCGCCAATTATCGCCGCGCTGGCGAACATCGAATTCTCATTGGCTGTGCCGCCAAAAAACTGCACCAAAGTTGCCACGATGATTGCACCAGCAAGAACCAGAACCAGTATCGGCATGTTCTTGAAAATCGGTACGCGCGGTGCCGGGTCGGGATCCATGATCTGCATGCAACCAATATGACCCTACGTGGCCATAAAAAAAGACCCCGGATGCCTCCGGGGTCAGCTACGTCGAATTGAGGGGGGAGGACTAGAACTTATAGCCAAAACCCAATCCGACGATCACCGGATCAATATCGACATCGGCGTCTACCGTCGCGCCCAATGCCGACGTGAAATCAACGGTTACGTCCGTGTTGATCCAAACCTTCTTGATATCGGCATTAAACAACCAGCCACCGGGTTCGCCATCAAGATCATAGTCTATGCCAGCCTGGATGGCCCCGCCAAAGCTGGGATCATATTCGATGCCATCGGCGACACTACCTTGATCCTCATTGAAGAAGAAAGTCGCATTCACGCCAGCCCCGACATATGGTTTGAAAGCCGTTCCAGTGTCGAAGTGATATTGCAGCGTCACGGTTGGCGGAAGCAACCAGACATCGCCAAGATCAACTGTCGCATTGGTCAGCGCGCCAGGAACAGTGACATTGACTGCTGACACATCATGCGGGGTGACCGCGAGGATCAGTTCAACCGCGATATTGTCATTGAAGAAATAAGTGATGTCGAGTTCGGGCACATATTGATCTTCGATCGCAACGTCGCCAGCCAGCGAGGCACCGCCCACAGTGAGGTTCGCGCCCTCATCCGGCAGGACCCCGATCACACGACCACGCACCATCCACGGATTATCTTCGGCCATGGCGCTAGCGGCGGTCATGGCAGCACCCGCCGCCATCAATGCACTCATAAATACTGACTTGAACATGATCATTCCCTTTGAACTTGATATGGCCAGTTAGGGTGCTGATTTTTGGAAAGATATTGGCCATCACGCCGCGCGGAAATCGGTCGCGCGGCATATATTGCCAACCCCGGAAATGCCCGTAGTGACAGGTCAAATCGTGTATATGAACATTGACCAGCCTGTATGCCCTTCACAATTACTGCCAAAAGCCCGACATTGGGGGCATGACAGACCTTCACACCCATAGCCACGTCAACACACCGTGCAGTCCGCGAGACATTGAGACGTTCCTCGCCGAGGCGGAACGCCTTGTTGCCAAGAGAGATCAGAGGCTAACGCGAATACGCCGCAAAGTGCTCCAACTGCTTCTGGAAAGCGACGAGCCAGCCAAGGCTTATGACCTGCTCGCCAATCTTGATGGTGAAGGGGCAGCTAAACCACCGACCGTCTATCGGGCGCTCGACTTCCTTCAAGAGGTCGGACTGGCACACAAGATTGAAAGCCTGAATGCCTACGTTGCATGCGGTCACACCAGCCACAGTCATTCGGCTGTGTTTTTGATCTGCGAGACCTGTCACGGCGCTGAGGAATTGCACGCCGTTGGCACAAGTGAGGCGCTGGCTGAGGAAACCGCCGCCGCCGGGTTTGCTATAGAGCGGGCCGTCATCGAAGTGCGCGGCCAGTGCCGAAAGTGCGGCACGTGATCCCGCTCTGGAAAGGCAATGTGAACGCCTGGGACTGCGATGAAATGGGGCATGCAAATGTCCGGGTCTATGTCGACAAAGCCATGGAGGGCGTTGGTAGCTTCGCCGCCGCCATTCATATGCCCCATGCCTTTCGACCCAACTCGCCCTCGACCCTGATCCCGGTCGACCAGCACATTCGGTATATTCGCGAAATCCGTGCTGGGGAGCCCGTAACAATGACAGGCTGCGTCCTGGCGTGGGACGATACCAGCGTGCTGCTGTATCAGGACATGCGGCATTCCGATGGTCGGCCCGCCGCCGCTTTTCGCACCAGACTGGTTCACGCAGAAGCAAAGTCCGGACGTCCGTTCAGCTGGAGTTCGCGTAGCCAGATTGCGTTGGCCGCGCTGATCGATACACCACCAGACGACACAGCCCCGCGCAGCCTGGTGCCCGAAGACGACTGCCTCCCGACTGCCGAAGCAAACATGCAATTGGTTGATTCTGTAGGTGCCCCGGAAATCGGCCGCGGCCTCGTGCTGCCGCAGCATTGCGATGTCCATGGCCGTATGCAGGCTTCGTGGTTTATGTCGCGTATCTCTGACTCAGTGCCAAACTTGCTGCATGATTGGCGACAAAGCCTGTCCAAGGGCACAGACGGTTTACGGGTTGGCGCGGCGGTTCTGGAATACCGGCTGGTCTATCGACATTGGCCGCGCACCGGAGATCGCCTGGTTGTCCATTCGGGCTTGGCCGATTCAAACGCCAGAACGCATGGCCTCGTCCATTGGATTCTCGATCCAGATACTGGCCTCGCCTATGTGACCAGCCAAGCGGTCGCTGTGACTTTCAATCTCGATACGCGTAAGGTCATCCCTATGCCAGACGGTCATCTCAAAGAGCTGAAACGGATTGCTCCCACGGGTCTAAGGGTCTAGTCGCGCAGTGTCCGTTTGACAGCGCCGTCCTCACCTTCGGCGAAACCCTCTATCAGGCGCGCGATATATTCGGACAATTGATCGCGGACATCATAAGGCGCTTCCATGGGCAGGAAGTGTGAGGTGTTTGTGCGCTCCTTCAGGACCATATGACGACATTTGCGCGACATCCGGTCGACAATCTTGTCGCTGAGCACCGAGTCGCGCTCCGGGCGCAGAACAGTGATGGGGATCTTGTGCTTGTTGACTTTTGCAAGTGCGCCCCATGGCCGATTACGCTGAGCCGAAAAGGTCGCCGCCTCCCATTTTGGATGGCAGAGCAAGCGCCAGGTCTGGTCCTCACTATCGGGATCATTGTCATCAACGCGGTCAAAGCCATCAAGAATATAGTCTTCCATGAACGGATCGCGCCAGGACCGGAACGTGTCCTTGGCTTTGTAACGTTCGCGTATGTCCTGTTGCGAGTGGAACTCGGCTTTGCGCTTACTGGCGCGCTTGCCGATACCGCTTCCCTTCGACATGGCATTCAGGAACGGGAAGAGGTGGGCATTACGATAATAATCGGGTCGCAGGATCACCGGGTCGACCAAAACAAGCCCGGCAACCTTGTCAGGTCTTTTGCCCGCGACAAGAAGTGCCACGGTCGCCCCCATGGAATGACCACCGAGCACAATTGGCCGGGTTGGCGATTCCTTCTCGATAAGGGCAATAACGTCGTCGCGATAGGTTTTCCACGACTTTATGCGACCTGGTTTGGCAGGCAGGGTTGAGCGGCCATGCCCACGCAGATCAACGGCCTGTACTTTGGTTCGAATCCCGAGCGGCCCAAGAATGGACTGATAGGTCATCGCATTGAAGCCGGTCGCATGCAGCCATAGCGCAGCCAGGCGCCGGGCCGGATTGCCAAACTCCAATGCCGCCATATTGCCCTCAGGCCGCTCGAACGTGAATCGCCGCATCGACTAAACTGAACCAAATACTCTGCGCAGGAGGTCTGTTGTCCGAGCAACAGGATTCTCGCGGATCTTCTTTTCCTCAACGGCCAGGTAATCGAACAGGCCATCCAGTCCGAGTTGCACGGCATGATTGGTCAGGTCGCTTTTATAGTCGACCGCTGCAATCGCCAGGAAGGCATTCGAGGAGACGAGTGAATCAAGCGCCTGATAGGCCCCCGATGACTCCAGCGCGGTATCGACATATGGCGTGAACAGTGTGCGCAAATTATCTTCGGTCCGGCCCCGCAGAAAATCCGTCGCCGCCGTATCGCCGCCTTGCAACAAACCAATCGCATCATTGATGGTGATTGATTTTACGGCGTCGATGACAATCGTCTTGCCAGCCGGAACCGCCTCTTCAGCCGCCCTGTTCATGCGTAATTGGAGGTCATCCAGTGGACCTACCAGCGGGGTTCCAGCCAGGTTTTTCTGTAACTGGCCAAGCCGCCCAGGAAGCGGGATCTGGATCCGCGGATCTTTCCAGTAGCCATCCGTGACGCCAATCTGGTCGGCGACCCGTGTTGTGCCAATTTCCAGAGCCTGCCTTAATGCGGCATCGATCTCAAATGCCGAAAGCCCTTCAGAACCGCCTGATGTCGTGCTGCTTGGCTGCCCAAGCACTTCGCCCAGAACGGCACCAAGATCGCCGCCAGTGCCGGTCTCACATGCGGTCGGAACAAGGGCCAGGGCCAGACCACCAATAATGAGTGCTCTCATGTCTATCTCTTTCTCCCCTACCGCCGCCATCAAAGCCGATTTCTGGTCAAACGCAAAGGCCCAATTCACCTTGCGCGGCGTCATGCTGGTGAGCCATCCGGTCCTGTAGTAGACAAGGCGCAAAGTCAGGAGCGCGCCATGCTGAAAAAAACCTATGATTGCTTCACTGTCTCAGTAACCGACAAGATCGCACATATCCAACTCTCACGTGGCAGTGCCATGAACACGATGACCAAGGCTTTTTGGAACGAGCTGCCTGTGATTGTCCGCGAAATAGATCGGGACGCTCTCGCGCGTGTGATCGTCATCTCATCAACCGGCAAGCATTTCTCGGCCGGGATGGACCTGTCTGTGTTTGCAAGTGCAGGCATTACGGACCCCAGCAGTCACGACCCGTTTATCGCCGCTGAAGTCTTCCGGTCGAATATTCGGCAAATACAATCGTCCTTTAGCTGCCTTGAAGACGCGAGGATACCCGTTCTGATCGCCTGTCAGGGCGGGGTCATTGGCGGCGCAATGGACATGATTTCAGCCGCTGACATCCGCTGGTGCACCAAAGATGCATTCTTCTGCATTCAGGAAACAAATATCGCGATGACGGCAGATGTTGGCACATTTCCGCGACTGCAGCGCTTTGTCACCGAAGGCTGGGTCAAGCAGATGGCCTTTACTGGCGAGCGGGTTCCTTCTGGCACCGCAAAGACGATTGGCCTCGTCAATGACGTGTTCGAGACGCAGGAAGAGATGATGGCGCACGTCATGGGCGTCGCGAAAGAGATTGCATCAAAGGACCCGCTCACGGTGACGGGTTGCAAGGCGATTATCAATTATGGGCGCGATCATTCCACCGCCGATACGCTTGACTATATCGGGGTCTGGAATGCCGGGATGATGCCGCATACGCATATGAAAGAGGCGATGATGGCGCAAGCGGAGAAGCGAGAACCCGTCTTTCCTGATCTCGGCAAACTGCGTGATACGCCGATGTAGGATCATGCGGGGTATCGAATGACCAAGCCGTTTCGCTGGAGCCTCACCAAGCGTGAACAGCTTGGCACCCTTGTCGATACTGTCGTCAAACCGATCAGGTTGACCGATGAATTCCTCAGCGATCTTCGCGCCGTCTGCGCGCGTGTGCTGGCGCTTAGCGGCGCAGCGAATCTAGCCTTTATTGGGCGCTCACCAGAAAACCTGTTTGACTATCTCTCCGGTGTCTTCGCCGATATCGAACCAGCCCCAAACCGGCACTTGATCCAGTTCTCGCTGCGCTATGCCGGCGAAGGCGGTGTTGCGGCGATGCCAGCTGATCAGCTTTCCGGCCTGTTCGACTATTTCACCGAAGAAGGTGTTGATGCAGCCAGTATTGCGACAGGCGCACGTCCGCTCGCTCTGGTCGACTTTGTTGCTTATGGCGGCACGATGGAAAACCTGATTACGCTGCTGAAACTACAGGCTGAGCGCGATCAGGTTGATTGGAACGCCGTGCAACGCCGCCTGATGATTATCGGCCTGACAACTCGCACCAAAAACAGTCCGAACACCTGGCGCTGGCAACAAGAGCAGGATTGGCTGGGCCTGATCCCCGATGCTGTCATCAAGAACGTCTCTGCTCCGAGCCGTTTCATTTTCTATATCGCAAACATACAGCCCAAGGTGACCAGGTCCCACCACCCAGGCCAGTGGGCAGAACCCCGCGAAACAGCTGCAACGCCGAGCGCCGACCAGCAACGTGCATTGCTGCACGCACTTGGACTTTTCGAACGCGCCAATACCAAGGATGAGAAAGCGCGCCTTGCCGCGCTAATCGCAAAGACGAAGCAGATGAAGAGCCCGGCCGTCCGCCGTCTGGTTCTGCAACTGAAAGGTAAGGCCTGAACGAAAAAGACCTGCCGCAAGGCGACAGGTCCAGTTCAAGCCCATAGAATTCAATACCGGTCAGGCAGCCGCAGCAGCGCGCTCCATCTCCGGTGACATATCTGCGACCACCAGGTCACCAATGTGGCCAAAGGCGTCCATGCCATAAGTCTCTTTCATATAAGTGCTGATGGATGGCAGCAGATGACCGATTTCCTTGTGACCGAGGCCCGCCTGATGCAAGGCCGTGAACATGCCTTCACCAACATGACGACGCCCGCCAGGGGTCTGCTCGATCAGGCGTGCAATAATACCGGTTGCAGCGCCGGTTTCAGCGCCTGTACTTGCCGAAAGCGTGCGCGCACCTGGCATTTTACAGAAGATTGCTTCGGCCAGGGGCGATCCTTGTCGCTCTGCCGTGTTCAGCACAATGCCAAGCGCAGCGCGGGCTTTTGCCTGCGTCAGGCCCGTCGCCTTGGCTGCGGATTTGATCATGTTCTTCAGCATTCTTGGGCGTCCTTCTCGTTTATCTGTACGAGAACGTACGCGCGGGCAGTTGAGGGGATGTTAACAGAACACCCCGATTCATAAACTTTATGGGCCTGAGTCGTTAAAGCCCGTTAGGCAGGGTTAATGGAAGATTGCAGTCTTGAGCGCCTACATGCGCTCGGGGGGTGTGATGCCAAGAATGGAAAGACCGGCCAGCAATTGTGCCAGAACAGCTTCGCACAGGCCGAGGCGCGAAGCCCGAACGTCAGCATCGACGCCGTCCTTAAGAATGGGACACGCCGCATAGAAGGCGCTGAACGTCTGGGCCAATGAATAGACATGCTCGCAGACAAAATGTGGCATGCGCTTCTCACGGGCGAGGCGAAGCGCCAAAGCAAAGCCATCCAGCGCCAGGACCAGTTTTCGCTCTTCATCTGCCGCAACCTGGATCTCTCCGGCGCTAAAACCTTCATCTGACGCCCGCCGCAGCAGCGCCTTCAGGCGGACGGCAGCATAAAGGAGGTAGGGTCCGGTCTTGCCTTCGAAACTCGTGAAGCGCTCAAGATCAAAAACATAATTGGTTGTGCGCTGGTTCTGCAGGTCGGCAAAACGCAGAGCAGCCCGCGCCACAAGTGCATTGATTTCGGCGCGCTCGTCTTGCGAGAGATCGCTGGCGACACCGGCCTCATCGCTCTTACGCTGAGCTTCCTTCAGAGCCATCGCATTGAGATCTGCCAGGCGCAAAGTGCCGCCCTCGCGGGTCTTGAATGGCTTGCCGTCTTTACCATTAACCGTGCCAAAGCCGATATGTTCAAGCCGGTCCTCAGCGATCAGGCCAACTTTGTCGGCGGCGCGGTAAACCTGCTCGAAGTGTAGCGCTTGACGTTGATCAACCACGTAAAGGATCCGGTCCGGGTTGATGCCATCGACGCGGTCCTTAATCGTCGCAAGATCGGTGGCATGATAGCCCGTCGCGCCGCGCGAGTTTACCAGCATGAAAGGCGGCATGTCTTTCTTGTCGTCTTCGCGTGAAATATCGATAATCCAGGCACCATCGTCGAGCTTGGCAAAACCGCGCGTTTTCAAGTTTTCCGTCATCGGTGCGATCAGGTGATCGACATCGCTTTCGCCCTTCCAAAGGTCGAAATTCACATCCAGAAATGCGTAATCGAGTTTGAGCGCCGCCACCGAAACATCGATGAAATGTTGCAGAAGCGCGCGGTAGCCTGCCCGTCCGGCTTGCATTTCAGCGACAGCCTGGCGCGCGCGCTCTGCGAACGCCTCGTCTTCTTTCGATCTTGCAGAAGCCATTGGGTAAAGCCGCGACAGGTCTTCCATAGTGACGGGCGGATCAACCGGAAACGGCCCCTCATTTGACGCATCAAAATATGGCAGATCACGTTGCTCTTCCATCACAGCAACGATCAGCAGACCCATTTGCAAGCCCCAGTCACCAAGATGAACATCGCCGGTCACCTCATCACCAAGGAAGCGTAGTAGGCGTACCATCGTGTCGCCGATAACCGCAGAGCGAAGGTGTCCGACATGCATGGGTTTGGCGACATTTGGACCGCCAAAATCAACTACGACTTTTTCCGGATCTGGCGCCACGCCGCCGCCCGCTTTTACATCCTTGCGAACAAGCTCGGCGGCCTGCGACAAGGCCTGATTGCTGACAACAATATTCAAAAAGCCCGGCCCGGCGACATCCACGCGTTCAATCTCCGCAGCCTTGGCGAGGTGCGGCGCGATTTTTGTGGCGAGCTCGCGCGGATTCATGCCCGCCTGTTTCGCGGCGCCCATGCAGCCATTGCATTGAAAGTCGGCCAATTCAGGCCGATCGGACTGTTTCACCGCGCCCCAGCGCGCTGCAAGGCCTTCAGCTTCAAAGGCGGCGATACACGCAGCCTCTAACCGGGCAGCGAGTGTTGTCATTATGGTCTCTCCAGCCCGGTATTATTGTCCCGCATCAAGGCGGAATCGCCGACCCTGCTTATTATATTGTAGCTGGTCTTCGGTTAACTCAAAGCCGACAACAATTTCGAAATTGGACGCCGATACTGACTCGTCGGCGCGCGGGATGATGATTCGCTGTACCAGGTCGGATGACCCGGTCACCGGTCCGTCCCGAAAATCGGCGCGAACAGAAAAGCGTTCCTTGTTAAGCACTTTGCCATTGCGGCGTGTGACCGCGACCCAGTAGACATAGTCGCGTTGGACCTCAGTGCCCTTGGGCCCTTTGCCAAAGGCGAAATCCAGCTCGATTTCAGCCTCGACAGGATTGTCGGAAACATAGCGGCAGAACAAGCGCACATCGACGATCTCGCCTGTATATTCGATATTATTGAAAGTCTCAGTCTCGCCATCAAAAACCACTATGCGAGAGGCGTTATAGATCGACCCGGCAGGCGGACATGGACCCGCATTCTGCCGCGTATCAAGAGCGTCTGAAAACGGCGTACTACAGGCCGCAAGCAGCGCTGTTGCCAGCACGAGGAGGTAATTTCGCATTGATACACCTTGTCACTCTTGGCCCGCCGGGCGGGACTATCCATCTCTTGCCGAGAGTGTTACCGGGCCGATGACGCCCGTGCAATGTCCGATCTGCGCAAGCGAGTATGGAGAATTGTTTAGATGAGCCGCCGTCTTGAGATTCTATTGGCAGCGCCGCGTGGATTCTGCGCTGGTGTCGACCGCGCCATTCAGATTGTGGAAGAGGCGATTGAGAAGTGGGGTCCGCCCATCTATGTCCGCCACGAAATCGTGCACAATCAGCATGTCGTCTCACGGCTTGAGCGGCTCGGCGCGGTATTTGTCGAGGAATTGGACGAGTGCCCACTGGATCGCCCCGTCGTATTTTCGGCTCATGGTGTGCCGAAAGCCGTACCTGCCGCCGCCGAAGCGCGGCAGATGATCTATGTTGATGCGACCTGCCCGCTGGTTTCAAAAGTACATGTCGAGGCCGAGCGTCACTATAAGGCCGGGCGAGAGATTGTGCTTATCGGTCACGCAGGCCATCCAGAAGTGATCGGCACAATGGGTCAGCTGCGCGACGGCGCAATGACACTGATCGAGACCGTCGAGGATGTTGCGAGTTTCGCGCCTGAGGACCCGTCAAACCTGGCATTTGTCACCCAAACCACCCTGAGCGTTGATGACACAGCGGAAATCGTCGCCGCACTACAGGCGAAATTTCCTGGCATTACAGCGCCGCACAAGGAAGACATTTGCTATGCCACGACCAATCGGCAGGAAGCGGTGAAAGTCATGGCAGCACGGGCTGACCTATTCCTGGTCATCGGCGCTGAAACCTCGTCCAATTCCAAACGGCTTGTGGAAGTGGCGCTTCGGGCCGGTGCCAATCAGGCAAAGCTCGTCGCCAGCGCTGAGGATGTCGATTGGGGCTGGTTTGAAGGCGTTCAGGCTCTTGGCCTGACCGCCGGCGCAAGTGCGCCAGAAGACCTGGTACAGGGTCTGATCGCGGCATGCCGCGCTAGATTCGATATTTCTGTCGAAGAAATCACCACCGCAAAAGAAAGTGTGGTGTTCAAACTGCCGCGTGTTCTGACCGGTGTATCTGCCGACTGAAAATCCATAGCGAGCTGTAATCATTACGTATAATTTCACGCTCGCTATTCGGGATTGCAATCCTGTCACACCTGTCATGACCAAAATTTAAGCCATGTCCCGGCTTGCGCGCGGGTACAGAGGTGGAAAGCTTAGGGTCTTGTTAAGTCTGGGCGCGCATTTTTGGGCAATTGGTTAATCTGCTGACGGCTTTTATTAAGAGGTAGTGTCATGGGGAATAAATATGCGCGCTGGGGCGCCGACATCGGTTATCAGCACAAGATCAAGACGCTGGACCCGAAAATCAGCTTTCATAATCACGGCCTGCGCGGCAAGCTGAAAGAAGGTGATCTTGGTTTCTCGCGGATGTGGACACGTCGCAAGGCCCGTGAGGATGCCGAAGACGCGGTTCCGCCCTCAGAGGCAATTACCGAGGATCAATGGTCTGAGCGCGAGCAGCAAGTGGCAGAGCGCGCCGAGCGCGTGCGCCGCGGGCTTGGCACCTGGATGAGCGCGACAGCGACATCCGTCCGCAATTTCATTCAGGACTGCACACCTGGGGATATCTATCCGGACCAGTTGCGTGAAGTGATCAAGGCCGAAGAAAACGAGTTTCGTCATTACGAAACAGATGATGCCACCGATGCTCAAGAACGGCACGATGAAACCGTTATTGAGTTGGAACAGTTCCGTAAGGCCCATGGCGACCGGATCGGCAAGCGCACACCAGATATCAAGAAGAATGTCGAGCAGACCATCGCGATCCTGCTTTTTATCATGATTATCGAAGGCTGCTTCAACGCGCTGTTGTTCAAGGATGCCCAATCGTCAGGTCTGCTCGGCGGAATGATGGTCGCGTTCGGTGTCAGCGCCGTGAACGTCCTGTTTGGCGTGTTAGGCGGCTATCTCGGCCTGCGCTATCTCAACCACCCAAAGCTCCCCTTCAAGGTGATGGGCGGCATTGTTGCCGGGGCCTGCATTCTGACCGGCATTTTCCTGAACTTCTTTGTCGCGCACTTCCGGGATGCGGTTGAGGCCGGCTTGCACGCTGCCACAGCATCAGGCTCGCTCGCCGGGTTCTCGATGTTTGATATCCCGCCCGCAGAAGTCTTTGCCTCGATGTTCCCGAACATCTTTGGTCTCGGCAGCTTTGTTGCGATTGGTCTGCTATTGATTGGCCTGACCATTTTCGGCATCGCCCTGTATGAAGGCTATGACAAGATTTCAGACCGCTATCCAGGCTATGGCCGGGTCTGGCGCAAGGAACGCCTGGCCTATGAAAAGCGCCAGCAAGTCCGCAACGGCGTTCGCGACGATCTGTCAGAATATTTCACCGAATGCCGGTTTTGGTTCGAGACCCAGCACACCCGCCACGTCAAAGCCAAGCGCGAGATCGAGAAAGCCATTAACCTCCTCGAATCTCACCGTGATCTGGCTGTCGCGATTGCCGCGCGGGCCGGGGATCAGGAACGCTCGCTGAAAGTTGCCTACCGGCAGGCCCATCGCCGTCAGCGCAATCGCCTGCGCGAAAAACTCGGTGAGCAGGCTGCTGTACCGGCCTATTTCGATGAGATTGTCACCCCCAACCTGCCGCCCTTCGATTATTCGAAAGAGCGTGAACAGGCCAATGCGGCGATCAAGGCAATTGAGCAAAACCTGACAGCATTGAACCTGACCCGCGAATGGATGGAGACCCACGTTCAGGGCGTCCAGAAAGGTTTGTCGACAGTTGAAAAGCGCGTCAATGCAGAGGTTGCCAAGGCTCGCGAGGCCCGATTGGCGCAATCTGACCGGTCCTCCCAATCAGGCGCGCAAAGCGCCTGAAAGGACCTTTCGCCTGATTAAAGGAGACGTGGCATGGCACGCGCAAGAGAAAGAGGTCCGTGGTTCTGGCGCACCGCCATCGCGCTTATGGTTGCGGTGGTTCTGGCCCTGTTTGCCTATATCGCATTCAATTCCAGCCCTGCTGTGGCAGCGGAAACCGGTTGCCGGGTTGATCGCAATGACCCGGCCCACACGATTATCCTGATCGACCAGTCCGATCCGTTCAACGAGAACGATCTTGGCTGGGTCTATGAATTTATTGATTCAGAGGCGCGCTCGCTGCCGCGTTATGGTCGCTTGACGGTAATGACGCCGAACTCAGCCTCACCTTATGACCCACGCACAGTCCATGTTCATTGCTCTCCGGGGAGCATCGACGATGCCAACCCGATCCTGCAAAACCCGCGTATGATCGATGATAACTGGCGCGAGACCTTCTATGATCCACTGAAAGCAGCAATTGAAAACGCGCTGCTCGATACGCGCCAGCCAAGTTCGCCGCTATTTGAGGCGATGTATTCCATCGCCGACCGGGCCGACTTCCAGTCAAACCGGAAGAATCGCCGTGTGATTGTCGTCTCAGACCTGATGCAGCATTCCGATGGTTTCTCATTCTATCGCAGGGGCGCTGATATCGACGCCTATCGCGAAACCAATCTCGGACAGCAGCAGCCGCAGTTTGACGGCGCAGAAATTGTCACCCGGATTGTCCCGCGTCAGGAATACGATCTGCCTGTAGATCAGGTCAAAGCCTTCTGGCGAACCTATTTCTCGGAAGCCGGAGCCGAGTTTAGCTCTGTAAACTAGTAGCTCCGGGCGATAATGCCGCGTCCTGAAATCGCATGGCAAACTGCCCGGATGCTGGCACATTTTTTGCGCTCAAGTTAAAGACTCCGATTGGGAAAGTCCCAGTTGGAGACCCTTTGCGTATGCAATTATGGAAAGTCCAAGCATGAACGAAGCCGCCGAAAAGCCGCAGGACATTCTGGAAGCACGATTCTGGCTTGGATTCGGAGCCACCATGCTGGTGGCCATCCTGACCCGTTTTTGGGACCTCGCAGGTGCCCCGATCGCGATGGATGAGGGCGTCTCGATGGCGTTTGCACGCCTTCCCTTTGATATCATCATGTTCAACCAGATCGATAACCACCCGCCGGGCAGTTTCCTGATCCAGGCCCTTTGGCATGACATGGCACCTGATGCGGCGCTCGCCCGCGTGCCTTCGGCCGTGCAAGGCATTCTGGCGGTTGCTGTCATGATGCTGATGATGCGGGACCAAACCTCTGCACGTGCCGCTTTGTTCGCTGGCGCAATTTTCGCTGTCGCAACAGGGCATATTTTCTACAGTCAGGACGCACGTATGTATCCGATGCTGGTCCTTGGTCTAACATTGGCAACCTGGGGCGCGCTCGGACATTCCAACCCGTCGCGACTAAGCCCGCGCGCCTATATTGCCCTCTATGTCATTGGCGGCGCGTTTGCGATCTATGCTCACATGCTTGGTCTTGTCACAATGGCACTCATTGGGGGCGCAAGCCTGGCAGCCGGCCTTCTCAACAGAGAACCAGACTATGTTCGCAGTTGGTTGAAGCGCAACATCATCCTGTTCTTTGTGGTATTGCCATGGCTGGTCCAGCTACCGTCCGCGATGGGCACTTTCCCTGGCCTTGCTGGCGAGCGCTCCTTGCTAGATGCGCCGTGGTTCTATCGCAACATGACCGGCTTCCCGGGCCTTGGCGGACCGTCCTTCGTGATTGAGTTGCTGCTATATGGAAGCTGCGGGCTTGCCGCACCTTTTGCCTGGATGTCTGGTCGGCGCGGCCTCGCTATCATGCTGGCAGGTCTGATTGTTATCTTCCCGCTGATGATCCTGGCTCTGGATGTTCGTCAACCGATCCTGTCCAACAAGATTATGCTCCCCGCAGTGATTGGCGTGGTTTTTGGTGCCGGGTACACTCTCTCAAAACTACAGCGCACCGGTCTGGTCATGGCCGGCATTCTCGTCCTCGCCGGACTGCTATCATCGGCGAATATGTTGGGCCACCATAACAAGATGGAGGATTACCCGGCCGCCTTCGCGATAGCTGACAGGGAAGGCTTTACCGATGCGCCCGTGATTTCGTGTAATCATTTCATGGCCAGCGCGATCTGGGAAACCCGCCCTGAGGCAAAGATCTACACCTACCGGCAAGGCGAGACCCTACATTATAAAGGACCTGAATATTTTCAGGCTATGCGAGTCTCGATGAGCAAGATTCGCGAAGCCACTCATGCCGAGATTGATGCCATTCTTGGCGGCGGTTGGCTGGTTCAGGGCGGTCTTGAAAAGGCGCTGGAGGACAACGACAAGGTCGTCTTCATTCGCCCGTTCTGCCCGAATGACAAGGGTCAGGACATCGAGGCAGAATTGGAAACCTTGGGCTTTACCCTGCGTGTCGAGGCCTTGGCGCGTGGCCGAGCACCCGAAGATACGATTCTGGAGACGCCGCAAACCAAGATTGGCCTGTATGAGCGCTAGCCTTCTGCGCGGTGACATTCCGGTCGATCATTTCCGGACGTACAATTTGTCAAATACCAACTGAGATGCAGGTATTCGACCTTGGTCAGCTTGATATGCGGCATAGCCGTGCCGGAAAATTCAAGATCCGGATTTGACAGGAACTGCCGCAGGCGCGCTTCTGTCCATTTCCCGCTTCGGGATGTTAGCGCGTCAGAATAATCATAGCCCGCGACCGAAGCGATTTGCCGGCCAACCACTTTGTCGAGATGCGGACCAACATTGGCAGCCTGGCTCTCCAGCGAGTGGCAAGAGGCGCAATGTCCTTCATACAGGGTTTGTCCGGGGTGAATGTCGCTGCGTACCATCCGCGCCTCGATGCGTTCGACAGCGTCTCGAACACCGTCATAGCCGCTGACCAGAACGCCAGTGCTGGCTTCAGAGGCAGCCGCCCCTGACAATGGCGGTTTCTTGCGCAGGATCATGATATGACCGCTATCTCCTAGAAACGCGACCCGGCCGTCGGGAAGCCACGCGATGTCGCGCAAATGCTCACCCATTTCAATCCGCTCACTATAGATGATTTCGTCGCCGTTTCGCCGTAACCGATAGATCGAATTATCCCGCAGCGATGTCAGCAGAAGATCACCGCGCCAGAGTGGGAATTCAGGGCCCGCCACCTCGACAATATTGGTGATGCCAATCGACGGCACGAAGGCGTGCACCGGTTTGACATAACCATCATGGCGCCCTTGCGAGGCGCTATTGGGCCAGTCCCGACGGGGAAACCCATAAGCCGTGCCGAGCGTGACTTCAGGCCAGCCATAGTTCTCGCCTTGGCGAATAACATTAACCTCATCCCCGCCCTGGGGCCCGTGCTCGGTTTGGAAGATCGTTCCATCTTCAGTGATGACGAGCCCCTGCGGATTGCGCATGCCAATCGCGAAATGGCTGTAGTCTCCGGTCTCAAGATCCAGTTCGATAATCTTGCCATGGTCAAAATCAGCGCGCTGCGACGAGCGCAGGGGCGCATTGTCGCCATCGAAATCATGATCCCCGATCGAAACCAGAAGCGTGTTCTCATCCTTGAAGACCATCCTGCCACCATCACGCAGGCCGCCAAAGACATTGCCCACGGTCTTGGCCTCGATGCAGGGTGTTGCAACAAAAACCTCCTGCCAGTCACCCTGCAAGGACAATCCCCCGTCGCGCTCGACCAGGGTCTGCTGACTGATCACGAACGAGACACACTCGTCATCAAAGCGGTGATGGCTGACAAATAGATCATAGCGGCCTTCACCCAGAGGCCGAACGAGCAAATCCAAGGTGCGGAAATTCGCCCGGATAACCATTGGCGTTCTTGCAAACGCACTCTCCTCGAAGACGTCCATCCGCATTGGCACCAGATCATCGAGATAGGTCAAAGACACCGCGTCTTGCGTACCGATGTTCTTTGCATACCCCAGCGAACCTTTGGTTGTGGCAAACAGGATATGGTCACCGACAGCTGCCATTGCCCCGCCGGGCGAAGTGAATTTCCCAATCGGCACAACCAGCTTTTCAAGCGTATCAAGCTCGGTTTCGAGAGTTTGATACTCCAGGGTGAAAGCGTCGCCTTTTGCTTCACGCCAGTTATCAGCAGGACTGACCGCTTCGGGGTGCAAGAGCACGTCGATTCGATTGTGCGCTTTTTCAAGCACCGCCACGTCCTGAAGCAACACGCCACCTGTAATCGTGCCGAGACCAAAAACCCCTGCTAGAACCACAATTGCTGCGGTGACCGCCCTGAGCGGTGTTCGAAACCACGCCAAAAATCGTTTAATCACTGATGCCAGCATTCTGCTAAACTCTAATCACCTGCGCCAGAGCGTTTTTCTATACCCTACCAAAACCGAGCGGCAATGGCTTTCTTTTACGATCGCACCACCCCCGTCGCCGTATTTTCCAATCCAGGACGGCCGATTTTGTCAGCTTGCTTGACGGTATCTCGCCTGAAATATTCAGACTGCCCAAACCTCGTGCAGCCATGCCCTGATCCCCGTCTGTTTGAATGAGCAATTGCTCTATTACCGCAGGATCGATAACCAGAACCTATGACGAGCAAAAAAGACACTACGCCTGGACATTCTATTGAGCGACTTGTCGCTGTCTCAAACCGTACCGCAGCGGGATCAGAATCACGTGCTGGAGGACTAGCGGTCGCCCTTTGGGACAGTCTCGCCGAGACCAGCGGCGTTTGGATCGGCTGGAGCGGCGCCACGCTTGACTCGCTGCGTGCCAGACCCCGCAAAATAGTGGAAGATGGCGTCTCTTTCGTTCTCGCCGACATGACCAAGCCGGAATATGAGAGCTACTATCTTGGCTATTCCAACAGTGTGCTCTGGCCGGTCATGCACAACCGTCTGGATCTCGCGGTATTCGATGGCAGTTATTTTGAGACCTATGAAGCGATCAATTGGCGCTTCGCCCGCATTGTCGAAGAAGAATCAAAGCCGGGCGATCTGATCTGGGTCCATGACTATCACTTCTTTCTGCTCGCCCGGTTCCTGAAACAAACTGGCTGGTCAGGCCGATGCGGTTTCTTCCTGCATATTCCGTTTCCGGGTCCGGAAATCTTTCGTGCCATTCCAAGCCACCGCGCCCTCGGCAAAGGCCTCATGGCCTATGATGTTATTGGCTTGCAGACCGAGCAGGATGTCGAAAACCTGACGAATTACTTTTGTTCGGAGTTCGACGCGGAGGAGCTTGGCGACAACAAGCTGAAGATTGAAGACCGTACAGTTCAGCTGCTGCACTGCCCCATCGGCATCGACGTGGACGGTTTCAGCCGGTTGGCCACTGAAGACGTCGCAAACGAGGCGGCGGGCCGGATCGCATCCATGCTCGGCCAGCGCGACCTGGTTATCGGCGTTGACCGCATGGACTACTCCAAAGGGTTGCCACAGCGCTTTGAAGGCATGGCGCTATTGTTCGATCAGCATCCCGAATTGCATGGCAAAATCTCATACACGCAGATTGCGCCACCATCGCGCTCGGTTGTTGGTGAGTATGTCCAACTGCGCCAGCAACTCGACGAGCTGACAGGCCGCATCAATGGCGACCATGGTGATCTGGACTGGATTCCCATACGCTATCTCGCGCGTGGCTATCGGCGCGACGAGATAGCCGGTCTTTATCGTCTCGCCAAGGTCGGCCTGGTCACGCCGCTACAGGACGGCATGAACCTGGTCGCGAAGGAATATGTCGCCGCGCAGGACCCTGATAATCCCGGCGTTCTCATTCTTTCCCAGTTTGCTGGCGCTGCTGAGCAAATGAGCGAGGCGCTGATCATCAATCCACATGACAATCAGGCGATTGCCGATGCTGTTGTCGAGGCGCTGAACATGCCACTCGATGAGCGCAAGCGGCGCTGGCGTATCCTTTATGACGGTATTTGCCAGCAAGATATCAGCTGGTGGCGAGAGCAGTTCCTGTCAGCTTTCGATGCTTTATCCGAACCGGAGACGACATAGATATGCACGCTGATAATGCGTCGCTTCTGACCAGGTCGGATGCTCTTTTTATTGATTTCGACGGCACGCTGGCTGAGCTGCAAGACAACCCGGACACCGTGACCCTGGCCGACGGCATGGCTGACATTCTAACCGCCTGCAATGACCGGCTGGAAGGGGCGCTGGCGCTCATCTCAGGCCGCGACATAGATGACCTTGCCAAGCGAACACCAGGCAATGTCTGGCGATTTGGCAATCACGGTCTTCGCGCCGCGCCGCCTGGCGAGCGCCCAACGCCCTCGCCATTGGCGGCACCGGCTGACCTCGTCACTCAATTACAGGATTTGGTCGGGTCGCATGCGGGCGTCCGGCTTGAACAAAAAGGACCGGTGCTCGCCATTCATTACCGCGCAGCGCCCGAGGCCGGGACTTGGCTCGCCAAAGCACTCCCCGGAACACTTGAACCTCATGCCGACTACAAGCTGCAACATGGAAAAATGGTCTTCGAGGCCAAACCGAAACTGGCCAATAAGGGCAGCTGTTTACGCCTTGCCATGATGCGCGAACCATTTCGCGGGCGGCGTTCTGTCATGATCGGGGATGACACAACCGACGAGGATGCCTTTGCAGCTGCGCAGGTCGCTGGGGGTATCGCCATAAAGGTCGGCGAAGGCACGACGATTGCAGACCATCGGTTGAGCGGCGTACCTGCCGTCCATCAACTTCTAAGGGATTTCCTCAAATCATGAGCGGACTGGACCTCGGTATCGTCGGCAACGGAACGGTTGCCGGCCTGATAAACTCACGCGGCGATTATCAGTGGCTGTGTTTGCCGCGCTATGACGGTGAGCCGATCTTCAACCAGCTTCTCGGTGGCGGCGGTAGCTTCAGCGTCTGGATGGAAGATCTCACCGAACGCACGCAGAGCTATGATCCCAACACCGCCATCCTGCGCACCCGCCTGAAGGCTGAAGACGGCGCGGCGGTCGAGATTGTTGACTTCGCCCCTCGCTTCGAACAGCGCGGCCGCGTGTTCCGGCCCGCCTCTGTGGTTCGTCGTTTTGAAGTCGTCAGCGGCGCGCCGCGGCTGCGCATTGAATTGACGCCAGAAACGGATTGGGGGGGGCATAGGATCAAACCTCTGCGCGGGGTAAACCATATCCGGTTCACCAATGACGACCTCGCCTTTCGCATCACCACAGACATCCCCGTGTCCTACATTCTGTCAGGCACCAGCTTCATCCTGGACCGGGATGCCAGCTTTATTCTCGGTGCCGATGAGAGCCTGTCCGACAGTCCAGAGGCCATCGCCCTCGACTGGGAAGATCGGACTCGCAAATATTGGGCAAAATGGGCGCGCAGTCTCGCAGTCCCGTTCGAGTGGCAAAGCTCGGTTATCCGCGCGGCGATCACACTCAAGCTCTGCGTGTTCGAAGAGACCGGCGGCATCGTCGCGGCATTAACCACCAGCATTCCCGAACACCATGGTTCAGAGCGCAACTGGGACTACCGTTTCTGCTGGATCAGGGATGCCTATTTCACCGTGACGGCGCTTAATCGCCTGTCCGGCATGGGCACGCTGGAACACTATATGCGCTGGGTCAGGAACATTGTCGCCCATTCCAAGGGTGGCCATATCCAGCCCGTCTACGGCATCGGCCTGGAAGCCGATCTGACCGAGGACCTGGTCACCACCCTGCCCGGCTATCGCGGCATGGGGCCGGTGCGGCGCGGCAACCAGGCAGCTGAACATATCCAGCATGATGTCTATGGACAGGTTGTCCTCGGTGTCGCGCAATCCTTCTTTGATGACCGGCTATTGGCGACGCCTGGCATCGCAGAGTTCGAACAGCTAGAACCGGTCGGCGAGCGCGCCTTTGCCGTCCATGACACACCGGATGCGGGCATCTGGGAGTTCCGCACAATCGAGCAGGTGCACACCTCATCGGCGATCATGTGCTGGGCCGCCTGCGACCGCCTGGCCAAGATTGCGGCACATCTTGGCCTAGATGACCGCGCTAAATATTGGCGCGACCGGGCTGAAATCATACACAAGACCGTCTGCGATAAGGCCTGGAACGAAAAAGTCGGTGCCTTCACAGCAGCCTTTGGCGGCGAGGCACTGGACGCCTCTGTCCTGCTGATGGCAGAGATCGGTTTCCTGCCAGCAAGTGACCCACGCTATGTCGGAACAGTGGAGGCGGTCGACCGCGACCTGCGCGAGGGCAATCATGTCTACCGCTACAAGGTGGAAGACGATTTCGGCAAACCGCAAACCGCTTTCACTGCCTGCACATTCTGGCTGATCGATGCCCTGCACAGGATCGGACGAACAGACGAGGCGCGCCAGATGTTTGACGCTGTCCTCGATAGCCGCAACCATCTTGGGCTTCTGTCGGAAGATGTTGTGCCGGAAACCGGTGAGCTGTGGGGCAATTTTCCGCAAACCTATTGTATGGTCGGGATCATCAATTCAGCCGCGCTTCTGTCAAAACCATGGACGTCTGTTCTATAATCTATCCGTCTGATCGACCACGACATGACTGGTCGGATAAGGTGCCGGATAAGCGGGCCAAACACGGGTCAGAATGGGGTCCGAAAAGGATCGGTATTCAAACAATCCAGATCAGTTCAGAAAGCGCAGCTTGATCTTGTTCACGTCAGACTTGCTGCCATCCTTATAGGTCAGTTGGACCCAGATCTGTTCGGGCTGAAAGTCGATCTCCTCGTAAATCAGCACGTCGCCGGTAATCGCCCCTGGGCGTAAACGGTCACAAGGCGGCAGCGTGAAGTCCTGATCCAGCACCTCACCGCTTTGGTATGAGTAGGAGATTTTCGACAAGGCGCAGTTGTGACCGAGCAAATGGCTGAAATAGACCAGATTCCGACCATCATAGGCACGGCCCGAAACCCAATCATCAAACAAATTGAGTGTTGATTTCGAGCCCTGAACGATAGCGGCATCAGGGTCGAAAGTGAATTCGAATGGTCCACGCTCAGCACCGTTCGCGTCGGCATATTTCATCAAAATTGTTTGGGCAGGCGCAGCAACATCAAGATTAGTAAAAGGCGATTGCATCATCGCACCTGTGCGGGGATCAGGCACATTCAGAGCATCAGTCTTTTCAAAGCCCTCGGTTTCGCTGGTGTCGAAATAGATTGCTGTCGCTGGTTCAGTAATCACCGCATTGATCGTCCAGCCGCTATTACTGAGCATGGTTGAAAACGATACTGGCAGAACAACAGCCGCATTGTCATACACCGCCATCAAGGTCTCAACCCGGTCGCGCCAGTCGCCAAGCAGTCCCTTTTCCAGGAAATAGCGTTCAACCTGCCCGTTTTGATCAGCGGCGATGAAAGCTCGCAGGGCCGCTTCTTCGCTGTCCTTTTCGGCATTCGTCTGGGTACCAAGCCGATCAAGCGAATAGAGCCGGGCAATCTCAAAATGTAACGGCCCAAAATTCTGGAAATCACTGGCAATCTGATCCAGCTTGCCGGGCCGGGCCGGGCTTGGCAGCACGGTGGCATGTGCAAGCTGCACGGCTGGCGCATCACCCATACGGCGGGCAAGGTCGGCATAGATTTCACGCGCCCCGATCAGGCCTTCCTGCGCTTTCAGGATATCGACATAGCGATAATGCAGGTCGATCGCTTCGGCGCCTTCAGCAATCGCCTTCTCATACATACGTCTGGCATTCAGCGTATCGCCGCGGCGTTCATAGACCTGCGCGTTATTGTAGAAATCGCTGACGCTTTCGGCAGGCTCAATAATGCCGCCGAGCCGGGCAACGCCTTCCAATCCTTCGGCAAGCGCTTCCAGGGCGTTCAGTGTCCGCTCAATCGCTTCGGCGCTGGCATCGCCGCCAGATGCTTGCTTCGCCGCCGCGCGCTCCTCCGCAGTCGGGCGCAGGACTGCCATCGCGCGCGCCTCCCCGCCCAGAAATGTCTCCGGATACTGGTCGGCAAAGTCTTGATAGGCCTCCTTGGTGTCGGCTTGTAGCGCCTCGCGCCAGGCGGCAAGTTCCTCATCTGAGGCCTCGCCCGGGCCGCTAATCAGTGTTGGCGCATCTTCCGGGCAGGAAACAAAACAGACATCATTGCGCAGGCCCGGCGAGACAAAAGGCAGGGCGCCGTTCGGGCGCTGACTTGCCACCTCACGGAAGGCAAGCTCAAACGCACGGCTGGCGGTCTGATTGGGTTTCGCAATCTGCTCGGCGATGCTCTCAGCGAACAGGCCGTCATCCGGCGCAGTGTCGCCGTCGGCTGTGGCAAAGGCGATGAACAGGCCTGGCCGCATTGGTACCGGCGCAAAGCTCTTATCACCGCCGCCGCTGCCAACGCTTTTTGTTGACGTAATCGGCAGCGTGTTGCGGCAAGCATCAGAGATGACAAAGATATTGCCGGTATCGACCGCTGACAGACTTTTAACGATACTCGTCATTGGCACGCCAAGCACAGGCAGCTGGTCGCCGGTGGTGATCATGGTCTTGGACGGCAGGAGATAATTTTCGCGCTGGCCGGCAATCTCGGTCGAGCCGCCATGGCCGGAATAGTAGAAGAAGCCGACGCCATCCGGGCCTGCGGCTTTCAGCTTGGCAGTGAATTGCGCGACGCCGGAAAGCATCTCCTGCTGCGTGCCATCCTTGACGATGATGACATTGTCCGGGTCGAACTTGGCCGTCGTGAGTGCCACAGCAACGCGGTCAACATCTTCGTGCGGGTTTTGCAGCATGCCCACCTCGGCGGGATAATCCTCATTGCCAATCAGCAGCGCGATACGATTGTCGTCGGCCTGCGCCTCGACCACCCCGGCTGTCGCAACCGCCAGGCCGATCAGGAAAATCCGTGTGATGCGTTTCATAGCTCGTCCCGTTATTTTCTAATTGTATAAGCGGCGCTGGCCGCGCCCCAACCCGCATTGACGCCCGGCGTATCGCTATCCTGTTCAACCGCATAAGTATCGATGAGATCAAGCAAATGCATGATGTAGGCAGAAGAATCTTGTTTCGTCTGAAGCCCGGAGGCGGCGGTCGGACGCAGCATATCAGGCAACGGCGTATGTGGAGGGATCAGGAAAGCCACGATCCGGCCCTCGCCGGGCGGGTCGGCCGAGGCGGGCAACTGGAAAGCACCATAATACGGGCTAGGAATGGTCACACGCTCGCCCGCACCGATAGAGGCGGTCTGGCCTGGCGACATATAGGGATTGGGGAAGAGCTGCGTGACTTTTCCAGACGCCGAGATATCGAGGATGAGGAGCTCGCCGCCCGTATCGGTCTGGACCTGGAACTCCAGTAGTTCGCCCTCGATGAAATCAGGGCCTGTCAAAAGCCGCAATGACAGTTCAACCGGTGCAGCGGCCATGCGTTGCATCAGGCCGTCATGTACCGCCTGCAGGCGCTGGGCATCGCTTTCAGGCGGCTCACTGGTGAACTGGGCCGCCGGGACGAGAGACCTGATCCAATCGCGATGCGCCGACACACGGGTATAGACGCCGTAGGAATTGGCCTGCGCGCAGCCCCAGCCATAGCTGACCACGCCGATCAGGTACGGCGCACCAGATTGGGTAAGTGTGACCAGTGGGCCGCCGCTATCGCCCTGACAGGAATCGCGGCCACCATGGCGGAATCCGGCGCAGAGTTTGGCCGCGGCATCGAACCGGCCAATCACCTGCTGGCAATCCTGCGAACTGACCAGGGGCAGCATGGTCTGCAACATGTATTGCGATCCGGCGAGGACCGGGGCGCCGTCGCTCATACGGCTGAACAGGGTACGCTCCTCACCCTCGGTCGCAGTGTCGGACGGGTCGCTGGTGAGGCCGAACCCGGCCGTGAAGGCACGCCCGGAAGCCTGGTCTGCGTCGGTGCCAATATGGGTAGAGAGCGGCGCGAGCGGGCCGGTCCATGGCCGGTCAAGGCGTATGAGCGCAATGTCGTTAACTTCCGACTCGCCGCTCAACCGATTGAAAGGCTGATAGCCGGGATGGGTCTTGATATCGGTGGCCAGAAAGATATCCAACCGGCTCTCATCAGCGAGGTCGGTACCGCCTAGCACAACCTCTATGGGGCCAGTTCCAGGCACTGACCAGCCGCCCGAGGCGCGGCGGCGGACGCCCTGAACGCAATGCGCAGCGGTCAGCACCCATTCCGGCGCAATCGCTGTGGCGCCGCAGAAATACCCCGTGGCCTGAGGTTCCCGGCGACGCAGCGCGCCGAGATATGGCCAGTCGCCCGGGCAAACGCGCTGACCACCGACGATCTTGTCCGAGGTGCTGGTCAGGCGGGCGAGGCGATAAATCCAGGCATTGATGCGCTCAAATGTTTCGATCCGGGGCGGTTCGTCCGGCGATTCGGAAACCTTATCCGCAGGGGCGGTTGGACCGGCTTCTTCAACTGGCTCGGGGTCCGGCACGACTGGTTCCGGCTCAGAAAAACTGACAGGTTCACAATGGGATGGGAGTGATTGTGCGATTGCAGGCAGACCGAAGCCCGCCAGAAAACCTGCTAGAATGACCCACCGTTTCAGCATGACTGCTGCAACACCTCTACTCCACTCCAAGTCGTCCAAGACTTTCGTGAAAAAGGGGCAATAGAAAGGCGATCATGGTTAATCGCTGCAATTCAGGCGGGTGCCAGATCGATGAAGTGAAGCATCGCGGCGATCAGTTCGGTAAGTTCATCAGGCTGAATGACGTAGGCCGGTGTCAGATAGACCACACGGCCAAGCGGACGAATGAATGTGCCTTGATCAATGAACCATTGACGGGCCTCATCGATGTCGAAATCGGCTTTGAGTTCGACCGCCGCCACGGCACCGAGAATGCGAACATCGCCGACCCCCGGATGGTCTTTCAGGGGCAGGAGTTCTCGCTTGAGCTGGGCTTCGACCGCCGCAACCTGTTCGAGCCGGGGCTCAGTTTCAAACAGATCGAGTGAGGCGTTGGCAACCGCGCAACCGACCGCATGGCCGGTAAAGGTCGGCCCATGCATCAGCGCCTTGCCCGGATCATCATCATGGAACGCCGAGTAGATGCGCTCAGAGGCAATCGTTGCCGCCAGCGGTGTGATCCCGCCGGTCAGCGCCTTGCCGAGCGCCATGATATCGGGCGTGACATTGGCTGTGTCAGCAGCAAAGAGTTCGCCTGTGCGGCCAAAACCGGTGAATATCTCGTCAAAGATCAACAGCGCGCCATGTTGATCGCAAAGATCGCGCAGCGTCTGAAGTATGGACGGCGCATGCATGCGCATGCCGCCCGCGCCCTGAATCAAGGGCTCAATCATGATGCCGGCGATGGTCTTGTCCCGCTCCAGAAGGTCAGCGATGGCCTGAATCTGCGCTAGTGTTTCCGGCACGTCGACAATGTGCTGCTCAGCGAGAGAGCCGGCGAACAGCGCGTGCATGCCCTCTTCCGGGTCACAGACCGACATGGTGGCAAATGTATCGCCATGATAGCCGCCTCTAAAGGCGATGAATTTGGTGCGCTGCTCGCCATGCGCATTGCGCCAGTATTGGACGGCAATCTTCATTGCCACCTCGACGGCCACCGAACCGGATTCAGTAAAAAAGACCTTTGAGAGATCGCCGGGTGTCAAATCCGCCAAGCGTTTGGCCAATCGATAAGCCTGTTCATGCGCGATCCCGCCGAGCATGACATGTGGCATCAGGTCGAGCTGCGCCTTGGCCGCATCAATCAGCGCCGGATGATTATAGCCATGCACGGCCGTCCACCAACTGCCGACGCCATCGACCAGCTCGCGCCCATCTGGCATCAGCAGTCGCGTACCACCGGTTGCGGCAATCGCAGCTGGTGCCGGCATCGTCTTCATCTGCGCATAAGGCAGCCAGATATGGTCCAAGCCGGGCGGCAGCCAATCAGGCGGTGCGGTCATTTGGCCCCTCGAAAAATAGTGACTCTTGCTTGGGCCATGACCTAGTACAGCCAGCACGGCGACGCGAGAGGCAATCAGGCGCATGACAGCCAGAGATGACATTGCAGAATTTGCAGCCGCGCGGCTCAGCAAACTTGAAGCGGCGAAACGCTGCCGCGACCTCAAGCCAACAGTCCGTCTGGGCAATGGCGCAGCAGAGCGGGGAGCCTCATCATTATGAGACATTCAGCGTCTTG